>JAHBAA010000035.1 GCA_018385425.1 Acetatifactor sp. | reverse complement strand
TGGAGAAGCTGATCTGCTACTGCTATGACAGAGAAGTCATCGAGGATGCAGACGTGGAAGCAGTCTGTTCCACCCGCGTCACCGGACATATTTTCGACATGGTGGATGCCATCTCCAACAGCCAGAGCAGAAGGGCTCTGGACCTGTATTATGATCTGCTCGCCCTAAAGGAGCCCCCCATGCGTATCCTGTACAACATCGCAAGACATTGTAATATTCTGCTGCAGGTGAAGGAGCTGAAATCACACGGTCAGGACAACCGTTCCATTGCCTCCCGGGTAGGAATTCCCCCCATCGCAGTGAACAAACATATTGCCCAGTCCTCGAAATTATCCGAAGACACCCTGAAACGGGCGCTCAGGAAATGCGTCGAGGCAGAGGAGGCAGTCAAAAGCGGCCGCATGAACGACCGCATGAGTGTAGAGATTTTGATCCTAACCGTGCTGTAATCTACCTTGGGGGTCGGTAGGATGCCCTGTTCATAATCGCATTGATATACTGCTAAGGTACCTGATACCTCGTATTATCGAAAAAATGATTCCGAAAAGCTCTTTTTCCGGTGTCAGGCTTCTGAAATTCGCAAATTCTTCCGAATATTGCCCCCCTCTTCACACCGTATCACAAAAAGAGGGAGAAACACGGACATCTTTCGTGTTTCTCCCGGGATAACATTATCTTTCTTCTCTGAAGTAGGCCAGTCCCAAATGCGCAGGGGGCTGGTTTTCCTTTTTCTTACGCAGGCTGGTGACGATCAATACAATGATCGTTACCACATAGGGAACCATCTGGATCAGATCCGTCACATAGCTTGCAACGGTAAAGCCCAGGAGACTGGGCAGGAACTGATACAGCCAGTACAGCACACCGAACAGATAGGCGCCCCAGATCGCATTCAGAGGACGCCAGGTGGTAAAGATCACCAGCGCCACGGCCAGCCAGCCAAGCGCTTCGATCTGACCTGTGGTAGCCCAGATGCCGGAATTATAATCCAGTACATAGTACAGACCGCCCACACCGGAGAGGCCGGCGCCCACGCAGGTGGCGATGTACTTATAGCGGGTGACATTGATTCCTGCCGCATCTGCCGTGGCAGGGTTTTCTCCCACTGCCCGAAGGTTCAGTCCCACGCGGGTCTTGTTCAGGAAAATGTGAAGCAGCACGGCGATGACAATTGCCAGATACACCAGAAAGCCATAGCCAAACAGGATATCACCTGCCACTCCCAGATCAGACAGTCCGGGCATCTTTGCGGAGTAGGCACTGTTTGCAAGCGGTGCGGCACTGTAGCTCTTGCCATTCAGGATGAAGACGCCGAAGAAGTTGGCAACGCCCATTCCGAAGGTCGTCAGCGCCAGACCGGTTACATTCTGGTTGGCGCGGAGGGTAATGGTCAGAAAGCTGAAGATCAGTCCGCCCAACACAGAAGCGATCAGACAGCAGACAAGGGACAGCAGGATGCACACAAGCTTACTGGGATTGGATGTATTGTTCTCGTACAGGAAGGCGCTGGCAAAGCCTGCGAAGCCGCCCAGATACATAATTCCAGGTACACCCAGGTTCAGATTGCCGCTCTTCTCGGTAACGATCTCTCCCATGGCACCGTACATGATAATGGTCCCGAAGGGAATTGCTCTTAAGATCCATGCGATCAAACTGCTCATACCTAACCCCTTTCCCCGTCGTTCTTTCCTTCCTTGGAGGAACGGAAGATCAGACGATAATTGATAAAGAATTCACTGCCCAGAATACAGAACAGAATCACACCGGTAATGATGGAAGCCGCAAAATCGTTCAGACCGTAGGCAGAGGCGATCTCTCCCGCTCCCTTCTGGAGGAAGATCAGCAGGAAGGCGATCAGTGCCATATAGAAGGTATTGAACTTTGCAAGCCATGCAACGATGATTGCCGTAAAGCCGTTGCCGCCTGCAGTATTGGTCGAGATCGTCTGGTCTCTGCCGCATACCAGCAGGAAGCCGCACAGTCCGCAGATGGCACCGGAGATGGCCATGGTACGCATGATGACCATGCCCACATTGATGCCGGCGTAGCGGGCGGTATTTTCCGACTCTCCTACTACCGAGATCTCAAAGCCGTGCTTGGTATATTTCAGATAGAAGAACATCAAAAAGGTCAGGATCAATACTACCAGGATGTTGATGTTATATCTCTGGCCGAACAGCTTGGGAAACCATCCGATCTGGGTGGCCATGTTCAGTTTGCCCAGACTGGAGGCCTGGCCTCGTAAAATGTTGACCGCACAAGCCACAAAGCTGGTGGCCACATAGTTCATCATCAGGGTAAACAGCGTCTCATTGGTCTTCCACTTTGCCTTGAAGAAGGCGGGGATCAGTCCCCAGATCGCACCGACAGCGATACTGGTCAGAAGCATCACCAGGTACAATACAGGGCCGGGGAGCTTCTCGCCCCAATAGACCATGACGAGCGCGGTCAGCAGTCCGCCCATCAGCACCTGCCCCTCCGCTCCGATATTCCAGAACTTCATCTTGAAGGCGGGAGCCAAAGCGATACCGATCAGCAGCAAAGTCACCAGATCACGCATCGCCCAGGAGAAACGGGTGGCAGTTCCAAAGGTACCCTTGAACATGACAAAGTACACGGAGAAGGGATTCAGACCCGTCACAAAGAAGATAAACAGCGCATCCAGCACGAGTGCCAGCAAAATAGCCAGTGCGCGCACGGAAATGTGTTTTGAGAGCGGAGCCTGATCCCGTTTAACGATTCGAACAAAGGGCTCTCTCACCTGCAGATCACTCATTCTTGTTCCCTCCCTCCTGTAATTTCGTCATCAGAAGTCCCACCTGCTCTTTGGTAGCGGTTCTTCCATCCACAATGCCGTTCACTCTTCCGGCACAGAGCACCATGATCTTGTCGCAGAGAGCCAGCAGCACATCCAGATCCTCACCGACATAGATCACCGCCACACCCTTTTTCTTCTGCTGGTTCAACAGATCATAGATGGCGTAGGAGGTGTTGATGTCCAGGCCACGCACTGCATATGCAGTCATCAGCACCATCGGTGCATCTGCGATCTCACGTCCTACCAGCACCTTCTGCACGTTTCCGCCGGAAAGTCTGGAGACGGGAGTGTTGATGCCGGGAGTAACGACCTCCAGTTCCTCCTTGATACGCTCCGCAAGATTCTTGGGACTCTTTTGATCCAGGAACAGCGCCTTACCGCTGTCATAGCTCTTCAGCATCATATTGCCGGTCATTCCCATGGAGCCTACCAGCCCCATGCCGAGACGGTCCTCCGGAACAAAGGACATATGAATTCCGGCGTTGCGGATCACACGGGGATTCTTGCCAATGACCTCCATGGCAGGACCCTGTCCGTCCTCGGAATTGTAATACTTCACACTTCCGCCGCTCTCCACCGTCTGCAGTCCCGCGATGGCCTCCAAAAGTTCCTTCTGTCCATTGCCCGACACCCCGGCGATTCCCAGGATCTCTCCGCCGAAGGCATCGAAATTGATGTCACTTAAAACTCTCACGCCCTCCGGGCTGGTCACAGAAAGATTACGGATCTCCAAGCGCTTCACGGGGTTTTGAGGGATGGGTCTGTCGATGTTCAGCTCCACCTTCTTGCCGACCATCATCTCGGTCAACAGACTCTCCGTGGCATCCTTTGTCTCCACAGTCCCCACATATTCTCCCTTCCGCAGAATGCTGACTCTGTCGGAGATCGCCAGCACCTCATGGAGTTTATGGGTGATGATGACCACAGACTTGCCATCCGCACGCATATTGCGGATGACCTGGAACAGCTTCTCGGTTTCCTGCGGAGTCAAAACGGCAGTGGGCTCGTCCAAAATCAGAATATCGGCGCCCCGATACAGCACCTTGATGATCTCCAGCGTCTGCTTCTGAGAGACACTCATTGCATATACCTTCTGATCAAAATCCATGTCAAACTGATATTTGTCACAGATCTCCTGTGCTTTTTTCCTGACCTGTTTTAAGTCAAATTTTTCCTTTGCATCCAGGCCAAGCGCAATATTCTCTGTGGCGGAAAAGACATCCACCAGTTTGAAATGCTGATGGATCATACCGATTCCCAACTGGTAAGCATCTCTGGGGGAGCGGATCTCTACGGGTTTTCCGTTCACGAAAACCTCCCCGGAGTCCGGATAATAGATTCCGGCGATCATGTTCAGGAGCGTTGTCTTTCCGCTGCCGTTTTCACCCAGCAGTGACAATATTTCGCCCTTGTAAATGTCCAGCGAAACATCCTTATTGGCAACCACGCTGCCAAAGGTTTTTGTAATATGCTTCAGACTGATGGCACATTCCATAGGTCATTATCCTTTCTTTGTCAAAAACCAGAAAAAGAGGACAAATTTCACGTCCTCTTTTTGATGGTTTTTGATTACAAGTCTATTCGATTACTGTACAGGATCTGCATCCTCAACAATGCCGTCGATGCGAAGCTGGAAGTAAGGAGCACTTCTGAAGGTAGACTCAGCAAATGCGCCATCCTTGATCGCCTCAACAGTCTCTCCCTTATAGATTGCGGTCATAGTAGACCAATCCATAAAGCTCAAGTCACAGGGAGCAGAGGTAACCTTCTGACCGCCAACGGTAAAGGTGTCGGTATCGAATACCTTCAGCGTACCGTTCTTTAATGCTGCCTCGACCTCAGCAACCTTCTCAGCAGTACCTGCTGCGCAGGAAGGACCGAGATCGGTGATGCCTACAGCGCCTTCGGAATAACCCTTTGACCAGTCAGCCTCAAGCTCCTTGCCGTTCATCACGCACTCGATTGCGTGCTTGTAGTAAACGCTCCAGTTGTTGGTAGCGGAAGTAAGTGCTGCGGTAGGAGCGGTGCCAAGCATATCTACGTTGTAACCAACGGAGTAGCAGATGGTACCGTTGTCCAGTCTCTTCTGGGTAGCTGCAGGAGCACCGGTGGAGTCTGCATGCTGACCGATGATCACAGAACCGTTTGCGATCAGAGCCTCAGCAGCTGCTGCCTCTTTGTCGATATCGAACCAGGAGTTGGTGTACATAACTTCCATAACAACATTGGGAACGATGGACTTCACTCCGAGATAGAAAGCGGTGTAACCGGATACTACCTCAGCATAGCTGAATGCTCCAACATAACCGATCTTTACATTGCCGTCAGCATCGAAGCTGTTGGGCTGGGTAGAAGTGCTCAGTGTACCGTTGTCCAGAAGCTCCTTGAGCTTCATACCTGCTACCACACCGGATACGTAACGGGACTCGTAAACGCTGGTGAAAGCATTCTTGAAGTTGCTGCATCCGCTGATTGCAGCGAAGTCACCGGTCATAGCAACGAAAGTAGCATCGGGATACTCCTTTGCCGCCTCAACCATGAAGGTCTGATGACCATAGCTGTTTGAGAAAATAAGGTTGCAGCCGGAACCGATCAGGTCGGTTGCTGCATCGGCACAGGAAGAATTCTCGGGTGTCTTGTACTTCCAGATGATCTGGCTGTCAGCAATGCCCAGCTCTGCTGCCGCCTTCTTGATGCCTTCCATGTGCGCTGCGGTATATCCTTCTGTCTCATCACCGACCAGGATCACACCGATCTTCACCTTGGATGCAGCATCACTGCCGCTCTTGTCTGCCTCTCCGCCACATGCAACGAGTCCGATCATCATTACAAGTGCAAGAAGGAGACACAATGACTTTCTGATTTTCATAATATCCTCCTTTCCGCCTAATGCGGAATATGATTTGTTTGGCACTCCGTCCTGCGGAGTGCATTTCTTAGAAACACAACAATTATATCCGCTTCCTTTCTATTTTGCAAATCTTTTTCGCATAAATCCTGAAATATTGTGGTTTTTTCTGTCAAAATGTGTTAGCATAGGAAAAAAATAATACAGAATCAACAAGAGGAGATCGCATCATGAAGCTTTTAGAGGATAGAATCCGCAAGGATGGATTGATCAAAGAGGGAAATATCTTAAAGGTGGATGCCTTTTTGAACCACCAGATGGATGTGGAATTGTTCGATGAGATGGGTAAGGAATTCAGGCGTCTGTTTGCGGACCGCCCCATCAACAAGATTCTCACCATCGAAGCCTCCGGCATCGGTATCGCCTGCGTTGTAGCGCAGAGTTTTCATGTCCCCGTCGTCTTTGCCAAGAAGGCGAAGAGTCTGAATATCGACGGCGAGGTCTTCACTTCCAAGGTAGAGTCCTTCACCCACAAGAGAGTCTACGACATTATTGTTTCCAAGAAATATCTCTCCCCTGACGATCATGTTCTTGTCATCGATGACTTTCTGGCCAACGGCTGTGCCGTCATGGGACTGATCGAACTGATCAACGCTTCCGGTGCTACGCTGGAGGGTGTGGGTATTGCCATCGAGAAGGGCTTCCAATCGGGCGGCGCCATGATTCGTGAGAAGGGCATTCATCTGGAATCCCTTGCAATCGTGGAATCCATGGACTGGACCACCGGCTCCATCGAATTTCGCAGTCAGGAATAAGGAATGTTAGCCAATCAAAAAGCGGGGCTGTGCTGTAGACACAGAACCCGCTTATTGTATGTCCATTTTTCTGTAATGACTCAGGAGACGATCTGATTTCTTCCGTTCTCTTTTCCCTTGTAGAGAAGCTTGTCGGCTGCAGAGATCACATAGTCCAGATTGTTGGGAGCATGGTACTGAATAATGCCGAAGGTCATCGTGACCTTCACCTGATAATCGTCATATTCCACCACCGCTGACCGAACGGAAGCCAGAATATATTCCAGTTGGCGCATCGCCTGGGGAAGTTTTCCCCTGAACACAAGGATAAACTCCTCGCCGCCCCATCTCGCCGCAAACCCAAACTCCTTCATGTTGTCGGATAAGATCTGTGACACCTTTTTCAGCACTTCATCACCGCAGTTATGCCCGTAGGTATCGTTGACCTTCTTGAAGAAATCGATATCTCCGATTGCAAAGCAGAAGGTCTCTCCCCCGGGGGTGTTCGCCTCCACAAAATACTTCTTCAATGTGTACATCGCAGCGCGGCGATTGAACAGTCCTGTCAGCGTATCTTTCTGCACTCTTCCGTCCAGGGAATCACGCATGGACACCAGATGTCTGCCGATCTCTCCATACTCGCTCTTACTCTCCAGCAGCCATTTCGGCACCTGCTCCGAGAAATCTCCCTTGTCAAACATTCTCATAAATTTCAGAACAGTTCTCTGGCTTCGCAATACATAATACGCCCCTACTGCCAACAGTACCAGCGACACTGCGCAGATGATATTTCCAAAAATGCGGAACGGTCGCACTGTCTTCTCAATGGCGGCCTCCATTTTGGATGCCTCTACTCCTGCGTAGACCATACCCAGGGGAAAACCCTGTCCGGATTGAATCGGATAATAATATCCCCAGAAGGGCTTCTCATTGATCACCCCATCTGTGGTAAAATAAGTCTCTCCCTGACTGCCGTACTGATTCCAGATATCTATCTCAAAAGCAGCCTCATATCTGGTGCCGGACTTTGAAGTGATCGTAGTGCTGACACGCTTGCCGGCGTTGAATACAGCAAAATGAACGTCTGTCAGAGCGCGCAGATCGTCCATCAGAGCGCCATCCAACCTGACATTTATGTCCCCGCACATCAGGTCGCCATCCGCCAGATAGAATCCAGCTCCCCTTGTATCCCTCAACTCAAAGGAATGTGCCAACTCTGCGGCCAGGACCCGTAGGTGTTCCTCCATCTCCTGCTCCTTGACCGACGTAACGACATACTTCACGGTATAGGGGAAGCCCAGTCCCACCACGGTAAAGATAAAAATTGCAAAAGCCAAAAAAACAGAAGCAACATTCCAACGTCGTGTTTTCAAGCGGTCACCTTCCTTCCTCTTATCCTGTCGTTTTCTCTCCGCATGCCGAGCCGAAGCTTCTTCCGGACACACGTCTGTGTTTATTATATAACCCAGTGTAATAATTTGTCAAACAATTCATCGCTTTTTTGTCACTCAATTTCAGGCCGATGGAGATCATCCTAATTTCCATTCTTCAAAAAGAGCTGCCGCAGGAAACCGTCCAGCGTCATTGTATTCAATGGTTTTTTGGCTGTTTCATATGTGAAAAACAGCCTGCTTCCGGGGTAGATCTCATTTCTGGAGTAAGTGTCCAGTTTCCGCCATGTCTTTTCCGCATACTCCGGATCATCCATCCTGCCGAAATGCTCCAGATACACTACTTCCCGAGTGCATTTCTTCAGAATCGTGAAGTCGGGATATACGACCAGCTCATCATCCAGCCGCAGCGGACACTCATAACGATAAGGAATCCCAAGGCTATACAGCTTGTCCGCAATGATCTTCTCGGATTTTGATCTCACCCGTTCTCCCCTTTCCGTCACGATCTCAGCATCCTCCCGTGAGAAAGACTTCCCACTGTAGGTTTCACTCTGCCACAAAAGTGCATACTCCTCATCCGTGAGATAGGCATGATCCAATAGTCTTTTTCGCAATGGATGTATATGTTCATATACGCTCTTTACGTCATTGGCGGCATATTTCTCCAGAAAGGCCTCGATCGCTTTCAATCTCCTCTCTGCTCTCCGAAGAACATTCTCATCATAATCTCTCTGCGCGATTCTCCTGGCAAGCGGCATCTCTTTCTTGCGCACATAATTTCCCTTGGCCGGGCAATCCTTTGAATCGTCTCTGATATAGCATTCCAGATATCCCCTCTTTTCCCGCAGAAACAGACATCCCCGGGGAGCCTTCTTCAGTCTGGCTTTCACTGTCTCTATGATTTTCTTCAGTTCCTTCTGTTCTTTGATCAGTTCGCGTTCTATTGTATTCATGATTTCCCTCCTTTTTTCATTTTTTCCCATCCATCACATCTATAGAGCTTGATAGATGGGGTGTGTCAAGGGCAGTGTCCCCTCTGTTATTTTAATTTCCTGATTCAGATGGGACAAATGGGCCTCCGGAACGGCTCGTCCTCCCATCCGTTGGAAATTCTTGCTGCTATAGATGGGGCAGGTGGCCCTCTGGGGCAGCTCATCTTCCCATCCGTTGGTGATTCTTGCTGCTATAGATGGGGCAGGTGGCCCTCCGGGGCAGCTCGTCCTCCCATCCGTTGGTGATTCTTGCTGCTATAGATGGGGCAGGTGGCCCTCAGGGGCAGCTTCAATCTGTGAGGAAACCCTTCACACGAATCTCCCTCCCAAACTCCACCGTGACTGCACCACACTCTGCCGTGCAGAACACCTTGCTGCCCACATCCTCCAGACGACCCAACGTCTCCTTATGGGGATGTCCGTACCGATTGTTCCTGCCCGCTGAAATGATCGACGCTGCGGGCCGCAGCGTCTGCAGAAATTCCTCCGAGGAAGCTTTCCCGGACCCGTGATGTGCTGTCTGCAGCACCATCGTTTCCTCCGGACTCCTCTCCGACAGTCTTCCGATCAGTTCCTTCTCTCCCTCCGCCTCCAGATCTCCGGTCAGAAGCACACCGGCATTTCCAAAATCTCCCAACAGCACCAGGGAGTAAGCATTGGAATCGTCTGCCGTCATTCCCTTCCCGGGATGGAGACAGGCAAAGGAAGCAGTACCGATCTTCCAGTTCTCTCCGGCAGCCAGATACGTGACGACCGGCCCGTCATCCCCCGGAAGACCGTTCACTGCGGAAAGAATAGTCCGATATTCTTCGGCTTTCGTCTGTTCCTCGATATCCGGCAGCACTACCTGAACGATCTCCAGGTGATTCTCCTCTGCCAACGTCAACAACTCCGGGATTCCATTGATGTGGTCTGCGTCAGCGTGAGATACAAAGACTGCATCCAGCCTGCCAACCCCATAGTATTTCAGCGCAGGCAGACACACATATCTTCCGATTTCAGACCGACTGCTGCTGCCGCAGTCATATAGATAATTCTCCCCGGATGCCATCTGCATCAGAATACAGTTTCCCTGACCTACATCCAGGAAGATCACCCTGTTTCCTCTCCTTTCCGGGAGCAGATACACTCCCACAGCCAGTATCAGCCACAGAAAACCACCGAGCACGCCCCACTGCGGTCCTCTCTTCTTCTCGGGATAAGTGACCCACTTCTCCGGCTTTTGAAGCCTGCTGTTCTTCGCCCGTCTCAACCAAAAAAGCCCTATCGACAACAGGCCATAGTATACCGCAATCTGCCAGAGTGCCCCATGTCCCGGATTCCAGGTCCGGACTGCCAGTTCATCAAACCACCTGCAGACAAAGGTGTAGAACCCCAAAATACACATCGGGCCATAGGAAAAGAGACCGCCAAAGGGCAACAGACACAACAGGCCGAGCAGAATCAACGGCTTCACAAAAGGAAGCACCAGAAGGTTGATCACCACAGACCAGACCGGAACCTCGTGATAAAACCACAGCTGGATCGGCAGGGTCATCAGAGAAATGGATAGGCTGGCCAGCACAGAGCTTTTCATTCCGTCCCACAGCTTCTCCAGACACTCCCTCCAAAAATGCCGCTCCCGATAGAGTCTGAGCGGTTCTTCCCTCTTTTGTGTCAGGATCGGAAGGACGATCCCGATTCCGCCCACAGAGGCAAAGGATAACAAAAAACCGGTATTCTCCAGATAAAAGGGTCGGTAGATCGTCATGACCGCAGCCAACATGCCAAGGGCCGTCAGGCAATCATAGGTTCTCCCAAACACCTCGGCCAACATTCGGATCAGATACATTCCAATGGCCCTGCAGGCGGACACACTAAAGCCTACCATCGCCCCGTAGAACATAAGACACGCTGAACCGATGCATGCAGCAGGCACCACCGGCACTCCGCATCTTCTCAGCAGCCGATACAACATCATTCCAAGGATCGTAATGTGCAGAGACGAGATGCTCAATATGTGCAGAATTCCGTTCCGCTTATAGAGGTCCTTCTGTTCCGCGTCCAGTTCCGACTTATCCCCCAAAAGCAGTGCACTCATCATTCCCGCTTCCGTGGCAGGCAACCTTTCAAACAGCCTCGCCTTCAGGAAGCATTTGATCTGATAGGCTGCCTCTTTGACAGACCACCCTCCGTCTTTTAACTCTTCTATGGAAACATTATAAAATCTGCCGGAAACGCCCAATGAACGATAATACCGAAAGCCATCGAACTCTCCCGGATTGGAAGCCCGCCGAAAAAGCGCAAACTCCCCGGACAAGGTGACCCTTGTTCCCACGGGTACCTCCGCGCCCTCTCCTTCGCATATGAATATTTCTTTGATTTTCAGGATTGATTCGGGAGAAGATTTCTCCCCTTGATTTTCAGAACATATGGATTCCGACCGAATCCAGAAACTGTTTTCTTCTCTTTTACATATCTGCCCGATGACAGTATATCTCTCCTTCTCCCGCAGGCAAAGGAAAGGATCCTCAGGAGGCCGTTCATAGCCTCCTGATAATAATCTCAACCATACGATCACCAGAAGCAGTATGCAGACCAGAAACAATGGTCGTTTCATTCTACTTCTCCTTATTGTGCAGCTCCAAGTCCTCCGGACACAGGCCTACCTGTCAATGGTCGTTACAATATCCAGATTGCGCTCAAATACTGTGTTGGAAAAACTGGCAGGAACCTCACCATTCACCAGGATCTGTACCTTGTTGACAGAGTTCAGCTCCACCAGGGAATTGACGATGGAATATACGGAGACCTTCGTGGGAACGTTTCCCACCACCGTCAGAAAATCCTCACTCAGATTCACGTAGCACACGCCGTCCTTTGTCATGACGTTAATGATCTTCGTAGACGGGTTGATCGTAGGAAACAAATAATCTACCTGGCCGCTTGGGCCGGCGATCAGCTCCTCCACCACCAGTCTCTCCACGGACGTATTGGACAGGTAGTACTTGTCCCGAAATCCGCTGATCAGGTTCTCTCCGGTGGCATCCGCAAAATAAAGCTTGATGCGCACCTGCTCGTAGGCATTGATGGCATTGCCGTCATTGTCGATAAACTGGTCGGCACTCATCAGGCCGATGGGCTCCCCCATTCCGTCGAACAGCTGCTCTCCCTCCACTGTGATGGATACGTAAGTGATGAAATCCATCTGGCAGAGCGTTCTCACGATAGCTGCCCGGATCAGCACCTCCTTTAAAGGCGGCAGGGACAGATATTCAGCGCTCACATTCAGAACAGCCTTTCCGTCGCTGCAGGACTTATCCAGGATGGAAAAACCATAGGACAGAGGAGCCTTGTACTCCAGCTTGTCCGGATTGGTGGAGAGCCACTGCAGCAATTCCTCCAGCATCTCTTCCTCTCCGGTTCCGGAGAGCACCACGCTGTGGGCTTCCACCTTTGTCTCAGTGCTGCTGAGATAATACACCAATGTGCCATCCGCCTCAGCAGGCTGCTCTTTGCTGCATCCCGCAAAGAGCAGGCACACCAGTGCACATAATAACAGTATCTTCTTCCTCATTCTTCCACCTTTCCGGTGCCATCAGAAGCACCTGCGGAAGTCGTATCCGGGATGTAATTCAGCGGTATTTTCACGCTGAAGCAGGAGCCCACCCCTTCCTCACTGGTCAGACTGATGGAACCCTTGTGGGCAAGCACTGCCCCCTTGGTGATCGCAAGTCCCAGCCCGGTTCCTCCGATCTCCCGGGAATGAGACTTATCCACCCGATAGAATCTCTCATAAATATGCGGCATTGCCTCCTCCGGTATCCCCAATCCGGAGTCGCTGACCTTCACTGTAAAAAACTGGTGATCCGCGTCCAGTTCTACCCGGACGGACCCGTGGTCCTTGTTATACTTGATGGCATTCTCCACCAGATTGGTCAGCACCAGGGTCAGCTTCACCTCGTCCACCTCTGCCACAACCTGCCGCATGCTCTCAAACACGACCTCCACATCCTTCTTTCGCGCGATGGGACGCAGCCGCTTCAGGATCAACTCGGTCAGTTCGTTGATATTCACCACAGAAATATTCAGCCCGTTGGCCTTCTTGTCCAATCGCACCAAAGCCAGCAGATCGGTTATGATGCGGTTCTCTCGATCGATCTCCGAAACAATAT
Organism: Acetatifactor sp.; assembly: GCA_018385425.1. GTDB lineage: Bacteria > Bacillota > Clostridia > Lachnospirales > Lachnospiraceae > Acetatifactor. The sequence goes on along the minus strand of JAHBAA010000035.1, from coordinate 11,375 downwards.
CCTCCATAAACTCCCGGTAAAGCTCTGCGGGAGCATCCGGCTGAGCCAACAGCGAGTCCGCCAAAACCTTGACGGAAGTCATGGGCGTCTTCAGTTCATGAGACACATTGGCCACAAATTCCTGTCTGGAATCATCCAGTCTCTTCATGCGCTTTAAGATTCGATTGAAGGCATCTACAATATGTACTGTCTCCACATAATCCGGTACGGAGATCGGTTCATAATTCTCCAGCGTTCCCACATTCATGATCGCATTGGACACCTGATTGAAGGGACGCACCAGAATCTCAGACAACACGATCGCCAGCACAAGAATACATAATATGATCAGGTTTTCCAATACCTGTGCTTTTCGCTGCAGCGCCTCCATGGTGGAAACAATATTATCGTTGGAGATACTGGTCAGCATCACGGCGATCACGGTACTCTTTCCATCCGCCCCTGTGCTGACAACAGGAGTCGTCAGTTCGATGAATCCGTTTTCCCGGTCGTACCTGGTAGAGTTGCTGCCCTGAAAACAACGGATCACTTCCTCGGAAATGATCGTCTTGCCCTCACTGATGCCATAGGTATCCTTCATCACCTTCAGTCCCCGGTTGATGATCATGACACGCCCCGCATACAGGTTGGAGATCATCTCCAGTTCCGCATTGATCGCCACCTTGGAGACAGCACTGATATTTCCGTTGTCAATGAAATAATTGTTGGTCAGCAGATGATTTCCCACGATCATCAGCTGATTGGAAACCGTGGCGCTGCGCTGTTCTACCGCCCGTTCCTCATAATTGTTCAGAATTGCCACACGGGCAAGAATGCAGGGCAGGATTCCCACCACCAGGATCAGCAAAAAGATGCGGGTCTGAAGACTCCGCAGCGTAACAAAGCTTTTCACCCTCGTCCAAATCGTTCGCAACATAAGAAACCCCTCAGCATGCTCTACTCATTGTAGAAGTAATATCCCACTCCCCACTTCGTATGTACATATCTGGGCTCGCTGGGGTTTGCCTCGATCTTCTCTCTCAGTCTCCGGATGTGCACATCTACCGTCCTCACATCTCCGGGATAGTCGGATCCCCAGATCAGGTGCAGAAGACTCTCTCTGCCGTACACCTTGTTGGGATTCAGCATCAAAAGCTCCAGCACTTCAAACTCCTTGGCTGTCAAACCGATCTCTCGGCCTGAAATATAAGCTCTTCTGCCGTCTCTGTCCAGCTTCAGATCCCCGCTCTCCACGATCTTCGGTGACTCATTGCCCCCGCTCTTTCTGCCCTCGGTCCGTCTCATAATAGCCTTGATCCGCGCCTTCACCTCCAGAATATTGAAGGGTTTCGTAATATAGTCATCTGCGCCGTACTCCAATCCGAGGATCTTGTCCATATCCTCGCCCTTGGCAGTCAGCATAATGATCGGGACACTGGAGAACTCTCTGATCTGCTGGCACACCTCGAAGCCGGTGAGCTTCGGCAGCATCACATCCAGCAGAATGATATCATATTGATTATTTCTGGCATATTCCACCGCTTCTTCCCCGTCATAAGCACAATCCACCTGCATATTGTCCTGTTCTAAGCTGAAGCGGATTCCCTTGACAATCAGCTTCTCATCATCCACAACCAAAACTCTTCTCATCGTTCTCCTCCTATCCTGATGTCTATTCCACGGTAATTTTATCCTTGATCTGATCGTACAAAGCCTGCTTGATTCCCGGAACCTTCATCACATCCCTGATGTTTTGAAACTTTCCCTTTTCCTCGCGATAGTCAATAATATCCGCTGCCCTGCTCTCACCGATTCCCGGGAGAGTACTAAGCTCCTGCTTTCCCGCAGTATTCAGATTGACCAGCGATTTCTCCCGCTCCTCTCCGGCCTCCGAGAGGGAAGCACCTTCCTCTATGGTAGGAAAATAGATCTTCTCCCCGTCCTCTGGGGTCTGTGCCAGATTCACCCAGCAGGTGTCTGCATTCTCCGCAAATCCTCCTGCCAGCTCCAGAGCATCCCCCACTCTGCTCCCGACCGGCAATGTGACCAGACCCGGAAATCGCACTGCTCCGCAGACAAACACCACGATCGTCTCCGTCTCTTCCAAAGCCTCAGATTCGGGCAAACTCTCCAGTTGGGGGACCTGCTGCCCGGCATCTGCCTCTGAAGAGGGCTGTCCGATGAGAACCCCCTCCTCTTCCCCGCACCCGGAAAGCACAAGCAAACCAAACAGGGACAAGAGACAAAGCGCTCTTTTCCCTACATACTGTATCTTACTGAAATAATTTTCTGTCATAGTTCCTCATTCTCCCGCGCAGCAATGATCCTGCGCAAAATTTGAGGATTGCCTCTCTATGCTGAACGGCTTTATTGTACCGAAATCCGTCGGACTTTACAAGTCATTTCCACTTAAAAATAATAATTCCCAGGATCGCTACGGCTACACCCAAAATTTTTCTCCATTCAAAGGGACTTTTCTCCACCCCGAACATTCCGAACAGCTCGATCACATAAGCTACCACCAGTTGGGCGATCACGATCACCATGACAGACTTTGCGGGTCCCAGCAGATCCATGCTCTTGATGACTGTGATGGTGATAAACGCACCGATGGCGCCTCCCAGCAGCATATACTTCGGCGAAACCTGTCCGATTTTTAAGAAACTGCTCCTGTCCGCCACCGCCCAGGCACCCAGACAGACAAGGAGAGCCGTAAACTGCACAAAACCTGAGGCCACCCAGATACTGGTTGCCTTTGTCACCTGGGTATTGAATACCCCTTGAATACTCATCAGCGCGCCTGAGAGCATCGCAATAAAAAAACCGATCATAGGATACACCTGCCTTTCTACCTTAAGTGTACCCAACGATCGGTCTCAATATGCCTAATAGGTTGTCAGAATCTCCATCTCCTGCAGGAGAGCGGTCACGTCCACACCCTGCCAGGCCTTGGAGAATACCCGTTCCAAAATCACCCAGAAATTGCCGGTTTTCATCATCTTGGGGAGGGGAATGCTGTCAGCATACTCCAGCCGAAAGATATCCGCCATCCCCGGTTCTTTGGCTTCCTCATAAACCGCCGGCAATTTTCCTGTTTTTTCAAAGAAACCGCCTGCCTGGTCTTTCACAAGAAACGCCGCAAATTTGTTGGCATTCTCCGCGTGCTCAGAGAAGCCGTTCACTACCACGGTTCCGGTGGTGGACATGGAGCGCCCCGGCAGCGTGCTGCTCACATCCGGCATAGTGGAAACCCCGTAATGAAAGGAAAGTTCTCCTCTCTCCTCTGCCTCCTGCAGTGTTCTGATAATATCGGAAGTGACGATAGTATACACGATCTTTCCGTCCAGAAAATCCTGCACCACAGATTCGTAGGTGACGGTCTCCGGCTCAATAAAGAAGAACTGATTTAAAGCGGTATAGGCATTCAGACACTCCAGCGTCTTTGCATTGTTGATGGAGATGTTCTCCTCCTCATCACCGCACTCTCCGCCCACAGTGATACTGTCGCCTACGATCCAGTAATTATAGAAAATGTCCGACACATCCCACTTCATAATACCCTCTACCTGCTCGGGCACGTCAAAGGTATCCGCCAGGAAAAGAATATCTTCCAGGGAACCGGGAATTGCATCGGCAAAACACTCATTTGCCTTTGCGGCGATGTCCTCTGCAGAGGGCTCATAGTCCTCAATGAGCGTATCCGTCTGCTCGCCGGTCTCCGGGTCCTCTGTCAGCTGATGGGTCAGCTCATAGTATGCCCTCTGCTCGGCCCAGGTCCGGAGATAGTCCTCATTATACAACAGCACACTGGTCTCAAAGGATAAGGGGTATGCAATTTTTGCTCCGTGGTAGGTCACAGAAGAGATTGCGGCCTTGGGAAAATACTGCTCCGAACAAATGCCTGAGGGATCTGTAATCTTTGAGGCAACCCCGGACAGGTATGCCTTTTCCAGCTGATCATGCCCCAGAATATATGCATCCGGAAACTGTTTTCCCTCCAGAGAGGCATCGTAGATCTGTTCCAGATACTCGTTTCCCGATGTCAGCACCGGGATCACCCGAACCTTCTCCTGCTCCCCAAAGGCAACCGCGGCACTGTTGATATACTGTGTCATGGCCTCATCCGTGTACCAGAAGTATAAGGTCTCCTCTCTGCGAAAAGCAGTCTGGGGCTGATTCCCCTCTCCAACCTGAAGGGTAAAGGTACTTCCGCAGACGACCAGGATCCCTAAGAGCACAATGGCCGCCACCGAATACAATCTTTTTCTAAAACTCATGAAAACTCCAATCTATAGGGTTCCCGCATCGTTTTGCGGGAACTTGTTTTCTTCCGAAAGCATTTTACTTCGGAAGACATGTCTCCAGAATTGCGATCATTTCATCCACATGCTCCCTGCCGATCACAAGAGGCGGTACAAAACGAATGATATTGGGGCCCGCATTGATCAGGATCAGTCCCTTTGAAATTGCTGCCTGAATGATATCACCCACAGGTCTGTCGAAGACAAGTCCCTGCATCAGGCCGGTTCCGCGTCTCTCGATGATGGCGGGATTCTTTTCCTTCAGTTCCTCCAGTTTTTCTTCCAGATAGGGAGCTACCTTGCCAACGTTCTCCAATACATGTTCTTTTTCAAACAGGTCAAACACGGTCTCTACAGCCTTACAGGCTAAAGGATTTCCTCCGTAGGTCGTGCCGTGGTCTCCTGCTGCCAGAGAATGGGCACCCACCTTCTCGGTCATCAGAAATGCCCCTACCGGCACACCGCATCCCAGTGCCTTGGCGCTGGTCATCACGTCCGGCTTCACGCCATAGCGCTGCCAGGCAAACATAGTGCCGCAACGTCCCATACCGCACTGGATCTCATCCAGGATCATCAGAATATCTCGTTCATCACAGATGCGGCGGATCTCCTTCAGAAACTCTTCCGTGGCAGGAACCAGACCGCCCTCGCCCTGCACGGTCTCCAACAGAATGGCGCAGGTCTTGTCGGTGAGCTGCGACTTCACGCTCTCGATGTCGTTCATCTGTGCGAAACGGATATTGCCGATCATAGGCTGGAAGGCCTCACGATACTTGGGGTTCCCCGTTACAGACAAAGCACCCATGGTTCTGCCGTGGAAGGAATGCTCCATGGCAATGATCTCATGATCCGTGCTGCCATCCTTCAGATAAGCATATTTGCGGGCGGTCTTGATGGCACCCTCGATGGCCTCCGCACCGGAATTGGTAAAAAACACTCTGTCCATTCCGGAAGCAGCCTTCAGCGCCTTGGCTGCGTTCACGGCGGGAACATTGTAGTAATAGTTGGAGGTGTGGATCAGCTTGTCGATCTGTCCCTTCAGCGCCTCATTGTACTCCTCATTGTGATAGCCCAGAGCAAACACTGCAATGCCTGCCACAAAATCCAGATACTTCTTTCCGTCATAATCGTACAGATAGACGCCGTCTCCCTTTTCCAGTACGATCTGGTAACGGTTATAGGTGTGAAGCAGCGCGCCTTCCGCGTCTGCGATATATTCCTGCATTGTCATATTCTTATCCTCAATTCAGTCGTGTTTCTCTTCATCGTCTGCAAAAATTGCGGTACCGATTCCCTGATTGGTAAAGATCTCCAGCAGCAGGCAGTGAGGAATTCTTCCGTCCAGAATATGTACCTTGTTGACGCCGTTTTTGATGGCAGAGGTACAATTGTTCAGCTTGGGAAGCATACCGCCGCCGATATAGCCGCCGCTTATCAGTGCATCCGCCTCGGAAGCGCTGAGTCTGGAGATAAAGCTGGACTTGTCATTGATATCCTTGTACAGTCCCTCGATATCCGTCAGGAACGCCAGCTTCTCCGCATTCACCGCTCTGGCAATGGCACAGGCCGCATCATCCGCATTGATATTGTAGGTCTCGAAATTCTCGTCCATGCCGATGGGCGCCACGATAGGAAGGAAATCCTTCTCCAACAGGTCATAGAGTACCTTGGGATCTACCTTGGTGATCTCTCCCACATAGCCGATGTCCTGCCCGTCGGAATATTTCTTCTCCACAGTCAGAAGTCCGCCGTCCTTGCCGCTGATACCCACAGCCTTTACGCCCAGCTCCTGCACCATGGTCACCAGGCTCTTGTTCACCTTGTTCAGCACCATCTCGGCGATCTCCATGGTCTCTGCATCGGTGACGCGAAGACCGTTGACAAATCTCGCCTCTTTGCCCACCTTGCTCACCCAGCGGCTGATCTCCTTACCGCCGCCGTGAACGATGATAGGCTTAAAGCCTACCAGCTTTAACAGAGTGACGTCCTTGATCACGTTCTTCTGCAGTTCCTCGTTGCTCATAGCGCTGCCGCCGTACTTCACAACGATGATCTTGCGGTTAAATCTCTGAATATAAGGCAGTGCCTCGATCAATACACCGGCCTTCTGCAGTACCTTCTCCATATCCTTTTCCATATCAATTGTTCCCAAACCTTTCTTTGTCGATTCAAACTTGGTCGCTGCGGCCTGCGTTCACAGGATCAGCTTCTGTAATCCGCATTGATCTTAACATAATCATAGGTCAGATCGCAACCCCAAGCTTTTGCCGATTCCTCTCCTTCGTGCATGTCCACGAATACGGTGACCTCAGACTCTTCCATGATCTTCCTCGCAAAATCCTCATCAAAGGCAAGGGGTGTTCCCTTGTCAAACACCTGAAGCTTTCCCGCTTTGCTGACAAAGAACAGTTCCACATCATTCTGGTCAAACTGTGCACCGGAGTACCCCATAGCACACAGGAATCGGCCAAAATTGGCATCGCAGCCGTAGATGGCCGCCTTGGACAGGTTGGAGCCTACGATGGCACGGGAAAGCGTTCTCGCATCCTCCTTGCTCTTAGCGTTGACCACATGGGCCTCAAACAGCTTGGTTGCGCCCTCACCGTCTCCTGCCATCTTGCGCGCCAGAAAGGTACAGACGAAGGAAAGTGCCTCGACGAAGGCATCATACGCCTGGCCCTTCCCGGTGATCTTCTCATTGCCGGCCAGACCGTTTGCCATCAAAAGCAGCGTGTCATTGGTAGAGGTATCTCCATCTACCGTGATCATATTGAAGGTATCCTTCACCACTGCGGAAAGTGCCTCCTGCAGCAGCGCCTTGTCGATGGCAAGATCCGTGGTCAGGAAACCAAGCATGGTACACATATTGGGGTGGATCATGCCGGAGCCCTTGCTCATTCCGCCCCGGGTAACGGTCTTTCCGTTCACCTCAAATGTGACAGCGATCTCCTTGTTGATCGTGTCAGTCGTCATGATTGCCTTGGAAGCCAACGTTCCTGCCTCCTCGGTATCCGTCAGCGTTCCGCTCATCTTCGCCACGCCGTTTACCAGCTTCTCTACGGGAAGCTGCATTCCGATGACACCGGTAGATGCCACAGCAACCGTGTCCGCAGCGATTCCCAGATTTGCCTCGACTGCCTTGGCTGTTGCCTCGCAGGCATCCCAGCCCTCTTTTCCGGTGCAGGCGTTTGCGATACCGGAGTTGACCACTACTGCCTGCAGCTTTCCTCCGCCATACACAATTTTCTGATCCCACTGCACACAGGCAGCCTTCACCACATTGGTGGTAAAGGTTCCGGCACACTCGCAGGGGACCTCTGATACTACCATCGCCATATCGGTACGATCCTTATATTTAATGTTTGCCTCGCAGCAGGAAGCCTTGTATCCCTTCGCTGCAGTCACACCACCTGAAATCTGTTTCATCTTTTTCTTCCTCCAATCGTTTCAGATTCTTTTGGCACGGTATTCCGGTACTTCTATTTGTTGAATGCGGTAATGTTCGCCTCATTCAGTGTGAAATCATAATAATTCAAATCCTCTCTCTTCGTCCAGCCGATGCAGTTCCAGAAAGCATTGCCGATATCATTGACGGTAAATGCGATGAGGCTCACCTTGTTGATCTCCTCTGCCTTCAGGGCGTTCATGCAAAATACGACCATCGCCTTGCCGATACCAAGTCTTCGGTAATCCTCCCGCACACACACATGGTAGAGACACCCCCTTCTGCCGTCATGACCGCAAAGGATCCCTCCCACGATGCTGCCGTCCTCTGCCACTGCCACAACACTGGTCGCAGGGTTTCTGCGGAGGAACCTCTCCACACCGACTCTGGAATCGTCGATACTTCTGATGCCAAACCCATGTATGGTCATCCAGAGTGCATGCAGTCCATCGTAATCCTCTATTGTCATCACTCGAATCGTATACTTCTTCATACTATGTATCAGCCTTTCCTGTGCAGGATAAAAAATGTCTGAAAACCTTTTGAACCGACCTGCATGCCGTGCAAAACCGAATTCAGAATCCGAAAAATACTAAGGGAAGCAGGGAACCAACTCCAAGCCCTCGCTCTCGGGCAAACCAAACAGCAGATTCATATTCTGAACTGCCTGACCTGCCGCACCCTTTACCAGATTGTCCAGTGCACCCATCATGATCACGCGGCCTGTCCTCTCGTCGATGACAAAATTCACGTCCACGTAGTTGCTGCCCTCCACCCACTTGGTCTCAGGGTAAACACCCTTGTTCAGCACACGGACAAACTTTTCGTCGGCATAGTACTTCTCATAGGCAGCCTTCACTTCCTCATAGGTAGGAAGCGTTCCGTCCGCCTTCTTCACCAGCTTCGCATATTCTGTCACCAGAATTCCCCTGTTCATCGGCACCAGATGAGGGGTAAAGTTGATGGTCACCTGACAATTGCCGGCATACCCAAGCTGCTCCTCGATCTCCGGAGTATGTCTGTGGCTGGCCACACCATAGGCCTTCATATTCTCATTGACTTCACAGAACAGGTTGGGAACCTTCGCACCACGTCCCGCCCCGGAAGTACCGCTCTTGGCATCCACGATCAGAGTGTCCACATCGATGAGACCCTCCTTTACCAAAGGATAGGCAGTCAGAATGGAACAGGTGGTATAACAGCCCGGATTGGCGATCAGTCTGGTCTCGCCGTTCACCTTGCCTCTGTTGATCTCACAGAGACCGTAGACCGCTTCCTCGATAAACTGGGGAGACTTGTGCTCGATGCCGTACCACTTCTCATAAGTAGCTACATCTTTGATGCGATAATCTGCAGACAGGTCAATGATCTTCACCTGTGAGAGGATCTCCTCGGTCAAAAGCCCCGCCAAAAAGCCCTGAGGGGTTGCCGTGAAGATCACATCCACCTGCTTCGCCAGCTCCTCCAGATTATCATCCTTACAGATATCCTCCACGATCTCAAACATATTCTGATAGACTTCACTGTATCTCTTGTCAATATAACTTCTGGAACCGTACCAGCAGATCTTTGCATCCTTGTGTCCCATCAAAATCCGAACCAGTTCTCCGCCGGCATAACCGGTAGCACCGATAATCCCTACTTTTACCATATCGCACGTCCATCCCTTCCAAAATCTGTCATTTCTCTATATCATATCACTTTTTAAATAAATGTCTACCTCTAATTTCAATTTTTTGGTATATTTATGCATGCTTTTTTATTTTTATGCATTTTTGTGCATATAATCCGTATATTTATGTATTATTTGGTTCATTTTATTCCTATTTTATACTTGCAATCGGAAAATAACTGGTGTATAGTAAATTACAACATTATTCCATAAGACAGAAAGGATACTATTATGAAGGAAAAAGTAATTCTTGCTTATTCCGGTGGTCTTGACACCACCGCAATCATTCCCTGGTTAAAAGAGAATTTTGACTACGAGGTAATCTGTGTCTGCGTGGACTGCGGACAGGCAGAGGAGCTGGATGGTCTGGAAGAGAGAGCAAAATTCTGCGGTGCCTCCAAGCTCTACATCGAGAACGTGATCGATGAGTTCTGTGACGAGTACATCGTTCCCTGTGTGCAGGCGAACGCCATCTACGAGAACAAGTACCTGCTGGGTACCTCCATGGCTCGTCCCCTGATCGCCAAGAAGCTGGTAGAGATCGCCCGCAAGGAAGGCGCTACCGCTATCTGCCACGGTGCTACCGGCAAGGGCAACGACCAGATCCGTTTCGAGCTGGGCATCAAGGCTCTGGCTCCCGACATCAAGATCATCGCAGCCTGGAGAAACGATAAGTGGACCATGGATTCCCGTGAGTCCGAGATCGAGTACTGCAAGGCACACGGCATCGATCTTCCCTTCTCCGCAGACTCTTCCTACAGCCGCGACCGCAACATCTGGCACATCAGCCATGAGGGACTGGAGCTGGAGGATCCCGCCAACGAGCCCAACTTCGATCATCTGCTCGTACTGGGTACCACTCCCGAGAAGGCTCCCGATGAGGGCGAGTATGTTACCATGACCTTCGAGAAGGGTGTTCCCACCTCCGTAAACGGTCAGAAGATGAAGGTTTCCGATATCATCCGCGTCCTGAACAAGTTGGGCGGCAAGCACGGCATCGGCATCATCGATATCGTGGAGAACCGCGTAGTTGGAATGAAGTCCCGCGGCGCGTACGAGACACCCGGCGGTACCATCCTGATGGAGGCTCATCAGCAGCTGGAGGAGCTGATCCTGGACCGTGATACCTACGCAATGAAGAAAGAGATGGGTTCCCGTTTCGCAAGCCTTGTATATGAAGGCAAGTGGTTCACCCCTCTCCGCGAGGCAGAGCAGGCATTCATCGAGACCACACAGAAGTATGTGACCGGTGAAGTAAAGTTCAAGCTCTACAAGGGCAACATCATCAAGGCCGGCACCACTTCTCCTTACACCCTGTACAACGAGAAGATCGCTTCCTTCACCACCGGTGACCTCTACGATCACCACGATGCAGAAGGCTTCATCAATCTGTTCGGTCTGTCCTGCAAGGTTCGCGCGATGAAGATGCAGGAGCAGGGAATCGACTTAATGTAAGTAAAAACATATGCAAAATACAAGCACCGCAGGCGTATCTATCCTGCGGTGCTTTCTCTCTGTCATCAAGCTTCCAACTTCTCTATCTATTCCTCGCTGTTCGGATGATTCAGCATGGAAATGTCCACCATGCTCTGCACAAAACCATTTCCTATCATGGAGGTGCACACTTTGTCTTCAATATCTTGTTTGAAATCCCGTGCCTCCAGCTCGGAACGCATGAACTGATAATCCTCGAACATTTCTTTTGCATTCTTCCGGTAAAATCGGATCGCCAGTACGGATATTAATACGACGAAAATCATGAAAAGTGACATGGTGCTACCTCCTTCTCTCAGATGCAGGAATTCTTTGTGATCTGTCTTCATCATAAAACAAATACCAGGGAAAATACAGATTCAAAAAATGCATCTTAGAAGAGGTTATCGTTCAATTTTGCTTCTCTCGAAGGACAGATAGCGTGTTCCCTGGAAGCTAAGCTTCCCACAGTCGCCCTCCGCCAGCATTCCGTACTCTTCGCCGG
>JAHBAA010000027.1 GCA_018385425.1 Acetatifactor sp. | reverse complement strand
GGGTCGTCTTCTCATAGCTCTCAAACTCATCGTCATGGACCTCTATGATCTCAGTGATGTGGACAGAATCGCTGTAGGGCTTCAGCGTCTGGGTAAAGCCTACGATGCGCTCTGTGTGACAGAGGATGTTGGAGGATCCGGTGATGATTCCCACATGAACCTGTCCGTGGGTCATCAGATGCAAAAGTCCCGCGGCGGTGGCTCCGCTCTTCGTGTAGTTGCTGCCCCCATAGGCTATGCGGGCGGAGTTCTCAATATCGGTGTTCAGGGTGACCACAGGGATCCCTCTGTGATAGAGCTCATTGATGCGCTGACGGATGCGATCGTCATTGAAAGGAGCCATGGCGATGCCGTTTACTTCTTCCTGAACCAGTTCTTCGATGGCGGAAAGCTGTTCCTCCACGCTGGGGGAGATCTCCTTGATCAGGACGGAACAGTTGTAGCCCACCAGCTCCTCCGCTTTCTCGGTCACGCCGGTGAGAACATCCTGATAGAAGGGGTTCTCCGGAGAAAATAAGATGACACCCAGCTTTAATCTTTTCTTCTGGGCGGCAAGAACAAGACCGGCCACATTGGGCTTGTAATCCAGTTCCCTGGCGATTTCTTCGATCCGCTTTGCTGTCTCCGGATTCACGCTCCCTCTGTGATTTAAAACGCGGTCTACGGTTCCACGGGACACACCGGCCAGTGCTGCAATTTCTTTGATGGTAGCCATTTGGTCCTCCTCCTTCTTCCTCCGATGTCGGAAATCCTTCCCCTTCACAGTATCATAAGTTCACGCAAAATGTAAATAATTCTACTTGATTTTTTTTGAAAAAATAGGTATTATAAAATCAAGGTGTGCTCGTGCACAATCTCAAAATCACGTAAACGATTGCGTACCGCACAAAGCACATGAATATATCCATATGGAGGTTGAAAATGCTGTACATAGGTATTGATTTGGGTACATCCGCAGTAAAGCTGCTGCTGATGGACAGCGAAGGTAAGATCGTGAATATTGTGTCCAGGGAGTACCCCTTGTATTTCCCTCATCCCGGCTGGTCAGAGCAGAAGCCTGAGGATTGGTATGCACAGACCATGGATGGTATCAAGGAACTGATCGCAGGCGTGGACAAGAGTCAGGTGGCAGGCATCAGCTTCGGCGGTCAGATGCACGGTCTTGTGATCCTGGATAAGGATGATAATGTGATTCGTCCCGCGATTCTCTGGAACGACGGACGTACCACGGAGGAGACTGACTATCTGAACAATGTGATCGGCAAGGAGAAGCTTTCCGAGTACACAGCGAACATTGCATTTGCAGGCTTTACCGCTCCCAAGATCCTGTGGGTGAAGAACAACGAGCCGGAGAACTTTGCGAAGATCGCAAAGATCATGCTGCCCAAGGACTATATCGCATACAAGCTCACCGGCGTACACTGCACCGACGTATCCGATGCGTCCGGTATGCTGGTATTTGACGTGAAGAATCGCAAGTGGTCCAAGGAGATGTGCGACATCTGCGGTATTACCGAGGATCAGCTGGCCACCTGCTATGAGTCCTATGAGGCAGTCGGAACCGTTCTTCCCGAGATCGCTGCAGAGCTGGGTATCCCCGCAACCTGTAAGGTAGCAGCAGGCGCAGGCGACAACGCTGCGGCAGCAGTGGGAACCGGTACCGTAGGCGACAATATGTGCAACATTTCCCTGGGAACCAGCGGAACCATCTTTATCTCTTCCAAGAACTTCGGCGTAGACAAGTTCAATGCGCTGCATTCCTTTGCACATGCAGACGGAAGCTATCATCTGATGGGCTGCATGCTGAGCGCTGCAAGCTGCAACAAGTGGTGGATGGATGAGATCATCCGCACCAAGGATTATCCCGCAGAGCAGAAGAATATCACCAAGCTGGGCGAGAACCATGTGTACTTCCTTCCTTACCTGATGGGAGAGCGTTCTCCTCACAACAACCCCAATGCAAGAGCTACCTTTATCGGTATGACCATGGATACCACCAGAGAGGATATGACCCAGGCTGTTCTGGAGGGCGTTGCCTTCGCACTCCGTGATTCCCTGGAGGTTGCCAAGTCTCTGGGCATTGACCTGAAGAGAACCAAGATCTGCGGCGGCGGTGCGAAGAGCCCTCTGTGGAAGAAGATCGTTGCAAATGTTCTGAACCTGAAGGTGGATGTGATCGAGTCTGAGGAAGGCCCCGCAATGGGCGGCGCAATGCTGGCAGCAGTTGCCAACGGCGAGTACGCTTCTGTGGAAGAGATCGCAGCGAAGGTCGTGAAGATCATCGACACTGTGGAGCCGGATCCCGAGTTGGTTGCAAAGTATGAGGCTCGTTACCAGCAGTTCAAGGAGATCTATCCTGCCTGCAAGGAACTGTTCGATGTAATACAGTGATAAAGAAAGGAATTACTACTATGAAGATCTATTCTGTCAATGATCCCGAATTTCGCGAGTATGGCCGCGTGATCAACAATGTTGATTTTACCGAGCTTGTGGAAGCAATGAAGAAGACTCCTCTTCCTGAGGGTGTGGTGTATGAGCCCAGCGTAGCTGAGCTGGAGGCACTGCCCGTATATGAGGCGTTGTCCACCACTACCTACGGCGAGATGCCCATCCAGATCGGCTACTGCAACGGACACAATTCCAAGCTGAACGCGCTGGAATACCACAGAGATTCCGAGATCAATGTGGCTGCTACCGATGCAATTCTGATGCTTGGTCTGATGAAGGACGTACAGCCTGACTTTACCTATGATACAGCCAATGTGAAGGCATTCCTGGTACCTGCAGGTACTGCGGTGGAAGTGTTCGCTACTACACTTCACTATGCACCCTGCGGTGTAGACGGCAACGGCTTCCAGGTGACCATCGTGCTGCCTAAGGGCACCAATTATCCTCTGAAGAATGCACGTCCTCGCGCAGTCGGAACTACCACTGACAATGAGGATTGCCTGATCACCGCTACCAACAAGTGGCTCATCGGTCATGCAGAGGGCGGCCTGGACGAGGGCAGCTTCCTCGGCCTTGTGGGCAAGAATCTGGATCTGAACGATTAATCATCGGCTGATTCAAAACAGTACCTATCGAAGTTAAGATGCCGCAAGGTGTCCTAATGATAAAAACAGATTTTAAAAAATTTTATTTAGGAGGATTATCCCATGAACAATTTACCTCAGGTAAAAGTTGGTATTGTCGGTGTAAGCCGTGACTGTTTCCCCGCTTCCCTGACAATCAACAGAAGAAAAGCATTGGTGGATGCTTACACCAAGAAGTACGGCGCTGCTGATATCTATGAGTGCCCCGTTACCATCATCGAGAGCGAGATCGATATGGTAAATGCACTGGAGGATATCAAGAAGGCAGAGTGTAACGCGCTCTGCGTATACCTTGGAAACTTCGGTCCCGAGATCTCCGAGACCCTGCTTGCAAAGCACTTCGACGGCCCTGTAATGTTTATTGCAGCTGCTGAGGAGAGCCAGGGCGATCTGATGGACGGCCGTGGTGATGCATACTGCGGTATGCTGAACGCAAGTTACAACTTAAAGCTTCGCAACGTGAAGGCATATATCCCTGAGTATCCTGTAGGTACTGCTGAGGAGTGTGCAGACATGATCAACGAGTTCCTGCCTATCGCAAGAGCAATCGTTGGACTTTCCGATCTGAAGATCATTTCCTTCGGTCCCAGACCTATGAACTTCCTGGCTTGTAACGCTCCCATCAAGCAGCTTTACAACCTGGGCGTTGAGATCGAGGAAAACTCTGAGCTGGATCTGTTCGAGGCATTCAACAAGCATGCCGGAGACGAGAGAATCCCTGCAAAGGTTGCAGAGATGGCAGCAGAGCTTGGCGCAGGCAACAAGAAGCCTGAGGTTCTTGAGAAGCTGGCTCAGTATGAGCTGACCCTGCTTGACTGGGTTGAGGCACACAGAGGATACAGAAAGTATGTTGCAATTGCCGGTAAGTGCTGGCCTGCATTCCAGACCCAGTTTGGTTTCGTTCCCTGCTACGTAAACAGCCGTCTCACCGGTATGGGCATCCCCGTATCCTGTGAGGTTGATATCTACGGATGTCTGTCCGAGTTCATCGGTACCTGCATTTCTCAGGACGCTGTAACTCTGCTCGACATCAACAACTCCGTACCTGCTGATATGTACAAGGAGTCTATCGAGGGCAAGTTCCCTTATACCCACAAGGATACCTTCATGGGCTTCCACTGCGGAAATACCTGCTCCAAGAAGCTGGCATTCTGCGAGATGAAGTACCAGAAGATCATGGCAAGAGCACTTCCTGTAGAGGTTACCAACGGTACTCTCGAGGGAGATATCGCTCCCGGACAGATCACCTTCTATCGTCTGCAGTCCACCGCTGACTGCAAGCTTCGCGCTTACATCGCAGAGGGTGAAGTTCTCGATGTCAGAACCAAGTCCTTCGGTTCCATCGGTGTGTTTGCGATTCCTGAGATGGGACGTTTCTATCGTCACGTGCTGATCGAGAAGAACTATCCTCATCACGGTGCAGTAGCATTCGGTCACTTCGGCAAGGCTCTGTACGAGGTATTCAAGTACATCGGCGTTCCCGTAGAGGATCTGAACTACAACCAGCCTAAGTCTCTTCCTTATCCTACAGAGAATCCTTTCTGCTAATATGGAAGCCTAAGGGCAAATTCAAAAATGATTTTGAGAGCAAAGGTCTTGTGCCTTTGCTCTTTTTTTGAGAACAGCGTCCGCAGGAAAAACGTCTCTTGCACTTTCTGAGCAGAAAAGATATACTCAACAGGAGAGGTTGCTCGTGTTTGGAAAGGAATCATCCAATGATTTTTTTATCGTTTGAATTTTATCTGGCGGTCATTGCGCTGCTGGTCGTCTACTATTGTTTTCCGCCAAGGTTGAGGTGGACTGTATTGTTGACTGCAAGCCTGGGAGGGTACATTTTTCTGGCAGGAGAGGGAAGCATTCTGCTGGGAATGAATATTGCGGTAAGCTTCTTGATGGGACATGCATTGAAAGGACTGCAGGACAGGCAAAACGGAACGGGAATCCGAAGGCTTTGTCTGGGACTGGGGATCTTAGTCGTAGTCATGCCGTTGTTCCTTGCGAAAGAGGGAACCTATCTGGCGGAACGTCTTCTGCATCGAGACGGTATCTCTTTCTGGTCTGCTCTGGGGCTGGCTTACTTTACGCTGCAGACGATAGGCTATATGGTGGATGTATACCGGGGCGAGATCCTTCCCGAGAAGAATCTTGCCAAATATGCGCTGTTTGTCTCCTTTTTCCCACAGATCGTACAGGGTCCCATCGCCAGATACGGTCGACTCTCTCCGCAGTTTTTCGGAGAGGTGCGGTTTGATGAGAGGAAGTTTTCCAAAGGGCTGCAGTGGCTTCTGTGGGGGTTTTTCTTAAAGCTGATGATCGCTGACAGAGCAGGGGTGATCGTCAACAGAGTGTTTGACAACTGGGAGATCTATACCGGCGGCTATGTGCTGTTGGCAGGTGTGCTCTATAGCCTGCAGCTTTACGCGGACTTCAGCGCCTGTGTCTATCTGGCAAAGGGAGTGGCAGGGCTCTTTGGCATTGAACTGGAGGACAATTTCCGTCAGCCCTATTTTTCCCGAAGCGTGAAGGAATTCTGGGGAAGATGGCACATCACACTCAGCAGCTGGCTGAAGGATTACATATACATTCCATTGGGAGGAAACCGAAAAGGGAAGCTGAGGAAGTGGCTGAATCTGTGCATCGTATTTGCTGTCAGCGGTATGTGGCACGGAGCCGGATTAAAGTATGTCTTCTGGGGGTTGATGCACGCCGCCTATCAGATAGCGGGAGAATTGACTGCACCGGTCAGAAGACGCATCTATCGTGTTCTGCGGATAGAGGAGAACGATTTGCCCGCCGTCGTGGTGCAAAGGGTGATGACCTTTTTCTGGGTGATGCTGGCCTGGATCATTTTCCGTGCAGAGTCCCTGCGGGCAGGTCTGCAGATGCTGCGGAATCTCTTTACCGTCTACAATCCCTGGATCTTTTGGAACGATTCGATCTATACGCTGGGGCTGGACATCAAGGAATGCATGCTGCTTTTCCTGACAGTTTTGTTCCTGTTTGCCGTCAGCCGCAGGCAGGAGAAAATGACGGGAACGGTGGGAGAGTGGCTGCTTGACCAGCATCTTCTGACCAGATGGACAGTCTATCTGGGAACTGTGCTGTTGATCGTAGTGTTTGGTACCTATGGCTATGGTTTTGATGCCTTCGACTTTATCTATGGAGGATTTTGACAATGCTGCGACATTGGAAATATGCGTGCAAGGCGGTTGCTTTTCTGCTGCTTCTGGCAGTCTGCCTGTCCGGGGTAAACTGCGTCCTGCTCCCCAAATATTATGTGACCGGCGACTGGCCTACCACTTCCACCTATCTGGATTTCTACAATCTGGAGCAGGATACGGTGGATGTTCTTTTCCTGGGCAGCAGCCATGCAGCGGCCGCTTTTTCTCCGGTGGAATTGTATGAGACCTTCGGGATCCGAAGCTACAATCTGGGCTGCGAACAGCAGAATCTCCTGCTGTCCTACTATTGGCTGCAGGAGGCACTGCGGTTTCAGAAGCCCAAGGTAGTCTTTCTGGATACCTTTATGCTGTTTCCCTATGACGAGAACTCTGCGCTGAACACCTCGGAGCCCACCACCCGAAAAGCTGTGGACTTTATGAAATGGTCCGGAGTGAAATTTCAGGCAGTCAGAGATATCTGCAAAATCGATGAGAACCAGACGTTCACCTCCTATCTGTTCCCCAATGAAAGGTTCCACACCAGATGGAAGGGGTTGTCGGAGAATGATTTCCGGGTTGGGAAGATGAGCGAACACGCGACCATGTTCGGGTTCTTTCCCATTGATTTTGTCTGCGGCAATGAGGATTATCAGCCCTTTGCGGAGGATGGCGTGACGGAGTATGCGCAGATGGTTCCGGTCATGCGGGAGTATCTGGACAGACTGATCGAACTGTGTCGGGAGGAGGGGATCCGGCCGGTGCTGGTGAAGACCCCCAGCATGTTTTATCCGAGGGAGGCCTACAACGCAGTCGGCGCCTACGCCTATGAAAATGATATTGAATACCTTGACTTTAACGAGGAGGAGGTATATCATCAGGCAGGACTTGTCTTTGCGCAGGATAGCTGCGACACGGATCATGTCAATGTCTCCGGGGCGATCAAGGTCACCGACTATATCGGAAGGTGGCTGGGGAACCTGGTCCCGGTGGAGCAGCAGGATGAGCAGTGGGAGAAAGCGGTATCCTTTTATCACCATTACCGCAAGGATACCTGCCTGCAGAGAGAGACCGATGCGGTTTCCTATCTGAGCAAGCTTCAGGATGAAAACTATTCGATTTTGATTGCGTCCCAGGGAGATGGTTTGGTCCGTTTAAGCCCTGAGGTGACGGAAGGATTACAGGCCTTAGGGCTGCATCCCGAGAGAGTGGAAGAGACCGGAGACGGATACCTGGCGGTGATCGATTGCGGCAGAGTGTTGGCGGAAGAGAGCGGATTCGACACAATGACCCGATGCGGCACGATTCGAGACGGCATCGTCAGCTTCCGGATCACTGCAGTGGGAGCATCGCAGGGGGGCACCGGCTCCATTCTGCTGGACAGCTGGGAGACTTCCCACAAAAATGACGGATGGAATCTGACGGTCTATTGTAAGGAAAGGAAGAAAATCATCGATGAGATCTGTCTTACTTCGGAAGACGGAGAAGTAGTGATTGTAAGGTAACCTGTTATGACAAAGGATATGACACAGGGCTCGCCCATGAAGCTGATACTGGGATTTTCCGTCCCACTGCTGTTTGGATTTCTGTTCCAGCAGTTTTACAATGTGGTGGATACGATCATCGTAGGCAGATTTCTGGGAACGGAAAATCTTGCGGCAGTGGGGGCAACCGGTTCTGTCAATTTTATGGTGATCGGCTTCTGTACAGGAGTGTGCAGCGGCTTCTCCATTCCTGTGTCTCACAAATTCGGCGCAGGAGATTTCGTCGGACTTCGAAAGGTGGTGGCCAACTGTGTGTGGTTAGGTATCGCCCTGTCTGCCGGTCTGGCACTGCTGACGACCTCTCTTTGCCGGCAGATTCTTGAGCTGATGCAGACACCGGAAAATATCATCGAAGGCTCCTACAACTATATCTGGATCATTTTTCTGGGAATTCCGGCGACCTTCCTGTATAACATCACAGCGGGGGTGATCCGGGCATTGGGGGACAGCAAGTCGCCGGTGTATTTCCTGGTGCTCTCCTCCATCATCAATATCGGTCTGGATCTGGTGTTTATTGTCAATCTCAATCTGGGCGTGAGAGGAGCAGCCTTTGCCACAGTGATCTCTCAGACCATCGCCGGTGTGGGCTGCCTGTTGTACCTGATCCGGAAATTCGAGATTCTCCACATCCGCAGGGAAGAGTGGTGCTTTGAGAGACACCTGGCCGGAAGCCTGCTTGGTATGGGACTTCCCATGGGGTTCCAGTATTCCATCACGGCGATCGGAAGCGTGATCCTGCAGAGCGCAACCAACTCTTTGGGCTCCGATGCGGTTGCGACCTTTACCGCAGCCACGAAGATCAGCTGCTTTCTTGCCACACCCTTTGATGCCTTTGGTTCTACCATGGCCACCTATGGCGGACAGAATGTGGGTGCCGGCAGGCTGGAGCGCCTGGGAGCAGGCTTGAAGGCCTGTACGATCCTGGGAGCGATCTACTCCGTGATTGCCTTCCTGATCGTATTTTTCGCAGGGAACTCGCTGGCAATGCTGTTTGTGAAGGAGAGCGAGGCATCGATCATCGGTAATGTTCGTTTCCACTTGCTTTGCTACACCATCTGCTATTTCCCGTTGGCGTTGGTCAACATCATCCGCTTCCTGATCCAGGGGATGGGCTTTGCCAACTTTGCGATTCTCGCGGGTGTCTTTGAGATGATCGCCAGATCGGCAGCCGGCATAGTGCTGGTGCCGATCCTGGGCTACACCGGGGTCTGTCTGGGAGGGCCGTTAGCCTGGATTCTGGCGGATGCGTTCCTCATTCCGGCATATTTCTATGTGAAGAGAGTTCTGATCAGACGACGCGGACAAAACAGCGATCAAAAAAAGATTGCCAAGGTGTAGAAGACTATGTTACAATGATACACAGCTTAGAACAGAGAGGAGCGGGAAGATGAGAAAATAACCTACTTTTGAGAACATGAATCGTATGTACGGTGGAAGGTGTAAGCCTTGCAGTGTGGTCTTTGCTACACTGTTCTTCATGTTGCCAAAAGTGGATTACTTTCTCGTATCCGCTCCTTTGTTGTGTCAAAAAATGAACGGTTTTTATGAGACGGTATCCTTTTGTGCTGCAGAAGGGTACCGTCTTGTTGTGCAGAGCAAAGGAGGAATGTGTATGGCACAGATAACCGTTCAGGACCTGACCTTCTGTTATGAAGGCAGCTATGACAATATTTTTGAAAAGGTATCTTTCGTGATCGATACCGATTGGAGATTAGGATTTATCGGCAGAAACGGAAAAGGAAAGACCACCTTTCTGAGACTGCTGCAGGGGCAGCTGGAATATCAGGGCAGCATCCGCACCCTGACAGCCTTCGATTACTTCCCCTATCCGATCACGAAGGAACAGGAGAAGCTTCCTGCGGCAGAATTTTTCGGAGAGCTTCGCCCGGATTTTGAACTGTGGAAGGTATTGCGGGAATTGGACCAGCTGGAGCTGGATCCGGAGTGTCTGTTCCGGCCATTTTCCACGCTGAGTCACGGGGAGAGAACCAAGGCCATGCTGGCCCTTTTATTTTCGGAGGAGAACTTCTTCCTGCTGATCGATGAACCAACCAATCATCTGGATGGGGAGGCCAGACAGGTGGTCAGAGAATATTTGCGGCGGAAGAAAGGGTTTATCCTGGTCTCCCATGACAGAGAGCTGCTGGACGCCTGCATTGACCATGTGCTGGTACTGAATCGCTGTACGATCCGGGTGGAGAAGGGGAATTTTACAAGCTGGTGGGAGAATAAGGAACGGCAGGATCATTTCGACCGGGCGGAAAATGAGAAACATCTTCGAGAGATCAGGAAGCTTTCGGAGGCGGCGGAGAGAACTGCCCGCTGGGCAGACAAAAATGAGCGGACCAAGATCGGGTTTGATCCCATCGAGGAGCATGACAGGTTTCTGGATACCAGGGCCTATATCGGGGCCAAGACGAAGAAGCTGCAGAGCCGCGTGAGAAATACACAGCGGCGGAT
>JAHBAA010000109.1 GCA_018385425.1 Acetatifactor sp. | reverse complement strand
GGAAAGCTCTTTGATCATATACTTGGTTGCATTGACGGGAGTCAAATAGCTTTTCCCCTCTTTTCGATCTTCCATCTCAACCTTCACTTCCTGCACATTTGCCCCCATTCGGACCATGTAGGCTATCGTATCCGGCTCCGGTGCACAACTTGAATCTCTTGCGAACTGGCGGATGATCCTTCTCCCGTACAGCCGCATACCGCTGGTCGGATCGGTCAGACTCTGCCCTGTTGTCAGCCGGATGGCAGCAGAGATCAGCTTCCCGCCCAGAGTCCGCAGCCGGAACGGCATTTTTCCGTCTTTGAAGCGGGAGGCGATCACAATATCGCATCCGGTCTCTTCCATCAGGCTGACCATGCTCTCTATGTATTCCGGCAAATGCTGGCCATCCGCATCAAACTGCAAAGCCGCATCATAATCCCGCTCCAGTGCATAACGCATTCCCGTCTGTATGACTTTCGTCAGTCCCTGATTCTCAGGAAAGTGCATCACATGATACTGATTTTCGATGCAGATCGCTTTTGTCCGATCGGTGGAACCGTCGTTGATGATCAGGTAGTCAAGCTGAGGACAGACGGCCTTCAGATGCTCCATCACTCTTTTCAGGCTTTTCTCTTCATTATACGCTGGTATAATAATCAAAACTCTCATGGTTTTTCTCTCTCTCATCGGTCGGAGCATCCAATAGTGCGAGGAACTCCTCCAGTCCTTTTGTATGATACAGCACTCTTTTTCCAGCCGCTTCCCCATAAAGTCTGCATTCTTTCGGATGGCGAATCATCCAGAGAAGCTGTTCGCTGACCGCTTCCGGCGACAGCTGGCACAGGCGTCCGTCTATCCCATCGATGATCTGCTCCCTGTTTCCGCTACAGTCCGTCGCAAGGATCGGTTTTTTAAGGGTCTGTGCCTCTTGTATCGCGATACTCTTTCCTTCAAACCCGGTAGCATGTACATAAATATCACAGTTCTTACAGTACGGGTATGGATTCGTTTGAACACCCAGAAGGATAAAGTCATGCTCCAGATGGGCAGCTTTGATCTGCTGTTCCAAGCTATCCCGAAGGTCGCCCTCTCCCAGAACATACCACCGAACCGGCACAGTGCATTGTTCCTTCAACAAGGCCATGGCCTGAATCGCGATGTCATACCGCTTCTGCCGGGTCAGTCTCCCAATCGTCAGGAGCCGGTATCCCTGAAAACCATCCGAAAATCCGGTTCCCCGATCCGCCAGCTTCAGGATTCTTTCCCGATTTACGAGATTGTGAAACACCGAGACCTTCTGCTCGTATTCTGGGTACACCTCCAGAAAATGCTCCCTTACCTCGTCAGAAACGGTAAATATCCTGTCAAAGTTCCTGTAACACTCCAAGTCCAATGCTCTTGTATATCCCGCTTTTCCGTAATCAATATGGACAAACGCCGCCTTTTTCCTGGCACGGACATGATCCGCGACATAATAAGTAGCTCCGCCTTCCAGATAAGCAACCGCCAGATCATATTCTTCCTCAACCCGCAGCGCTCCGTCGGCAAGCAGCCGCCAGCATAGCTTATCCGGCAGGATTTTCCCGCATCTGCACATCTGCCATGCGTTTTTCAGCAAATAGCCCGCTCTCCGCAGGAACAGGCCTTTTCCGATTCCGGCCCGCAGGACACGCTTTCTCAGAAGTTTTCGTCCTTCTTTGGTAAGCACGGATACACTCTGATAATCCCGATTGAGCAGCCGCACATAGCTCGGCAATTCCTTCCTTAATTCTCCCTGTCCCGTCAGGACCAGCAGGGAGATCTCATATTTCTCCGGCTCCAATACGGCAAACAGATCCAGCATGGCCCGCTCGGCGCCGCCGCATCCCAGCGTATTGATCACAAACAACAGCTTTTTCACGCCTCTGTCGTCTCTCAACTCCCCGGTGAACTGACGCACAGCCTTTCGTTTTCCACTGCACCTGCTTCCTGCATATAGAACGCTCTGGCTCCCTTTCTTCTGTTTTCGGGCTTTCCTCAGGATGGTTCTTTGCTCCGGGTCCAATACCTTCGGCTCCGGTTTGATCCCTTTTGCCCGCTTCATGACATTGCCTCTACAGAACATGTGCTCATCCAGATGTTTCTCCAACCACCGGAGTCTGATATAGGCCACAGTAAATCCGATCACAGCGCCGACCCAGACTCCAATGCCATAGAAGATCGCGCTCAGATGCACTGCAATCAGACTGCCGAGCAGTGTACTTACGCAAAAGCCAATGGCCGTGAACAATGCGCCATTGAGGTCTTCAAAATAGTAAAGGAAAATGATCTCCGCGTACATCAGGAACAGGACAAAATATCCGGCTGCCACCATAGGATAAATCCGCATAACCATGCCTGCATAGCCGATTCTCGGGAGGAAAATCACAAAAAGCAGGTAGACCACGACTGAAACAATAAACTGCAGCCGCACCAAGGTCACCAATTCGCTTCCAAGCTGCCGGAACATCCGCTGCCGGGTGTTGCGGATGTCAATGCCGCGTCCGCCGAACACAGCGTCCGCATAATCCCGATAGCGTTTGTGAAAATACATCTCCACCCTTGAAATGAAGATCACGCTGGCCGAGATGTTGGTAAACATAGCCAGACAGGTCGCCATGTCATAGGGCTGATTACACACAAAGGTGTTCACCAGATGCATCGCCATGTCGGTTCCCCAGAACACAAAATTATGGATGAACAAGCCCAGTGTGTATAGGAAATTGATCAGGATCAGCTGCCAATATTGCCGAAAATACTGGAATACTCTCCGATATTCCTCGCTGTTGTCCGGAAAAAACTGATGGATCTTCGCCCATTCCAGCACGGCGGCGAGAAAAAAGCCCACGGTCAGCGACAAAAGCATACTGTATGTAATGCTGACCCCACACACATACCGCAGAAAGACGGACAGCAGGAAGGCCGTTACCATTCCTACCAGAAAATAGAGGGAGATCAATCTGTATTCCTTACAGATCGACAAATACAGCATATTGTAAAATACGATCACCAGGCTGACAAAGCAGCAGTATCCAGTGAACACATAATAAATGGGCACCCCGCCGACCAGATGCTCCCAGAAGCAAAACGGAATCGCAAACAGACAGCTAAAGCAAAGATTGGTCAACAGCCCCACTCGATGACAGGGCTGCACATCCTCATACCGTTCCTCAAAAATGACGTCTGACATATAGCGGGACAGCACCGCGTTAAACGGCGAAGTCGTCAGCAGAGAGAAGATAAACACATACAAAATCGTGCAGGAAAAGATTTCCCGATTGATGTATGAAACCGTATTGAAATGCAGCACCTTCTGCATCAGCATGAGATTGATGATCACAACAAGAAGCGGCGCAATGGTCACGACCGTGCTGTAAAAAAAGCCGACCAGATCGGTAGTGATCGTATTCTTTTGATAAATCTGGTTCAGCTTTACACCAATTCCTGCCATTGTCTTTCCCTCTCCGCGTGATAGGCTTCTCCGGTCACCTTAAGATTGCTGCCCTATCTTTTTCCCGATTTTCTTCTTGTGCCGGATTCATCCTCTGTTCCGCTGTCTGATAAATCCGGCCATACTTCTCTTTCATGTCTTCGATCTTATATTTTCGCATCAGGCGCTGATAACCGACCTCACCCATTGTTTTGCGTACCAACACGTTTTCCGCCAGGTAAACCATGGCATTTGCGATCTCCTCAATATTCATGATATGGGTCAGGACCCCCGCTTTTCCATATGTATCATCCTCGCCATACAGCAGGCCTCTACAGTTGCCCACATCCGTTGCGATGACCGGCACGCGTGCCGCAAAGCTCTCCAGAATGGTCAGCGGCTGCCCTTCACTGATGCTGGTCAGAATCGTCATATCCATCCATCCCAGATAGTCTGCAACCTGAATTCTGCCTGTAAACTCGATATCCGGAATCTCCATGATCTCGACCATCTTAAAGCATTCCGCCGCGTAGTCCGGGTCCTCATCATACGGTCCCATGATCCACAATTTCAGCTTGGGACAGCGTTTCTTTGCGTAGGCAAATGCCTGAATCATCGTTTTTACGTCTTTGATCGGCGCCACACGGAGAATGGCCCCGATATGGATATATCCCTCATGCTCCGGCGGAACGCCGGGCAGATCCTCCAGTTTCCGATAGTCAATTCCATTGGGTGTGATCATCGTCTTTTCCGGCGGGCATCCCAGCTCAATCTGCAGCTCTCTTGCATGCTGGTAAAGACTGGTTACAACATCCGCCTTATCGTACGCCACCTGAGACATCTTTTTAAACTGCTGAATCCAAATTTTCTTATAGAGAAGCTGTACCCACTCCGCTTTGATCAGTTCTTCTTCTCTCTCGCGCGTATAGATTCCATGCTCTGACAGGATGAACTGTCCTTTGTAAAAATGCTTTCCCATGCAGCCCAGAAGGCCCGCATATCCGGTTGCTACCGCGTGATATACATCCGCCTCCGGGATCTCCATAGACATGGCGAGAAAGAGCGGAAGGTACATGGAGCGCATTGTCCACAGAAAATCCGAAAATACGATATCGGGGTACTTCAGGTTATAGCAATCCAATACCGCATGGTAAAAATCCTCTCCCATCAGAAGCTCATTGATGGATACGGTGTTATCCCGGAAGAAATCAAACATCGCATCCCACTCCACCTCATGGTCCAGCACCAGGCTTCGCAGCGCATGATATTCTTTCAGATTCAACCGCTTCTTGCGTCTTTTATTGACGGCGCCCCAGTCCGCGTCCTCCATGTAAAGCTCATGGACCTCTGTCACATTCTCCGGCAGCTCATAGGCGAATTTTCCGCTCATACCCCGGTTTGCTATGATCGTAAGCAGAATAAATTCGTACTCCGGAAACGTCTTGATCATGCTGTGAATCCACCCGGATACGCCGCCGACCACATAAGGATAGCTTCCCTCTGCTATGATACAGATTCGCATCATCGCACCTCTTCGCTGGTTATTCTTGATAGTAGAGTTCTTTCTCTGGTCTGAGTGTCACAGAAGCCTCCTCGGACGTCAGCTGCAGAAGATATGTATTCTCCTCCACCTCTTTCCATGTTCCGCCGGTCATGGTTTCCACGACCTCGTCATGCGTCCTGAGCAGAAGATACGCATCCCCGGTAAAACCGGCAGTCTGAATCGAAATCTGATCTCCGGTTCTGGTGCTTTCCACACTTCCGTTCAGGAAATTACGAACTCTGCTGTCACTCTGACTAATCGTTGTCTTCTCAAATGCGGCAAATGGTTTCCAGTATGTATCCACATTGGACGACATCTTCTCCGCTACATGTTCCCATCCGTCTTCACTGGTTTCCGGCCACAATACCCGGTATATATCGACCAGAATATTGCTGTAGCCAAGTGCCGTCTCCAGGCTTTTTAGTCTCAGACTGTCTTGATAGCTGTGTATGTAGGCATTTGTTGTCGCGTTTTGAAGTGTAATCCTGTCGGTCATCCATGACAGGATCTGCTGATCTGTTTCATATTCTCCTACAACCGTGCGCAGGTCCTGAAAAAAATCCATTTTTCCATTTCCGTCGATGAGCGCGGCGAGCTTCTCCTGGTTCTCCTTTCGGACGTATCCGCCCGCAAAAACATAATTCAGGTCCCAGCTTTTTAAGGTGTTATATTCATCTTCCACCGACGCCCGCAAATCCGAGCTTTCTATGCGGCCCAGTGATATTCCCGCCTCTGTTGTCTCTTCATTAAAAAATTTCAGATAATCGATCAAATCGTTTTCATTCGGTTCGTTTTGAGACTGATCGCTCTGTTTTACGGACACAAACGCGGTCCCCTTCCAGTTCCCCTTCTGTGTACTTGCCACCAGGGAGGGCCATAGAATATCCCGGCAAAACTGCTGTGTCGTCATACCGTAAGTCTCTGCCATGGTGTCCTCATTCTCCACCGTCAGGTCCGGGAAGCCCGCAAAAGAGAGATTCTGCGCATTTACCACCGAATAAAGCGCGTAATCCTCTGCCTCATAGAGCATGGCGTCCAGGATTCCTAGCGCAGTTTCCCCCTTCATATAGTCCCCGTTCACCGCAAATACCGAGCCGGTTCCCATATTGCTTCTCCAGATGATGGCGGGCATATCTTCATTGTTCAGGCCCGCGGCACTCTTCTCCTCCTCCGTGAGGAAGCCGACCATATAAGATTTTGTTCGGGAGGAAATGTCGTACCACGGTACCTCCCTGTCCAGATCCACAAGCTCAGGGTCTTTCGCACCTTCAAACAAATAATGGGTCTCTCTGCCCAGAAGGAATCCGCCAAAAAGGCGAATCTCCTGTAATTGAACCGACTCCCCACGCAGACGCTGAATGCCGAGAAGATTCTGTAAGTCTCTGCATCCTTCGATCACCCGGTAGGCAGGCAGCCGGTAAAAAATCACAACGCCGCCCTGCTCCACATATTGAGACAGCTTTTCCGCTGCGGCTTCCGGGTCATCTGCAAGCAATTCTCCATCTATGAGCACATAGGCTTTTTTCTCCTCATTTGTCCGAAGGATTCTATCCGCCGCGCTCAGAGATGAGAATACCCGCAGGGAGTTGTTGCGATATTCCGCCCACTCTTGGATGGCACGATAGTAACCATTCTCCATCGTCCCAACATATAAAACCTGTTGCCCCGTCGGATCAGGCTTGTGCTCCTTTTGTTCAATGATCTCTGTTTCCGCCGCGTAATTGACATCATAGTCATTAAAATACTCTTTCAATGCGACAGAGGAGAGAAAAAGTACCAGCACAACGATAATCATGGTCATCATCATCACAAAATTCCGTTTTGACAGCATTTCTCTCCTCCTTTCCGTGCCGTTCGTTCTTCTCTATTGCTGCATCATGCGGATCAGCTCCAGTGTCTGATGATCCACAACGACTGTGGACGCCCGCAATTCATCCAGCACCTCAAAGAATCGATCCTTCCGGCTGGTCTCAAAATACAGCTTCAATCTGAGCGTGAAAGATGACAGGTGGTCCGGATACTGCTCGCAAAAACGATTTGCCCACAGCTCCGCCTTGTCGTATTCTCTCAGCCCCATCGTTCTGCCTAAGATACATTCATAGCAGTCCGGCGCGAATTGACTCCTTTCGTTCTGATACAGTTTTTCGCAGAGCTGCTCCATCTGCTCCACGTAATCCAGCTGCTCAACCTGCGTGAATACATTCTGTTTCAACATTTGGTCCATATACCGGATCAGCTCTAAAACCTGTTTCTGACATGCTTCCTCTTTGATATCGCCCGCTTCGATGAACCGCTGCTTTTTTCTCACAGTTTCACGAAACGCATCCATCTTGCTCTGCAGGAAGGATGCCGCATAATGCGCAACCTCTGAATCGTCACTATCCAAGGCCTGCGCAATCGCAGAAAAAGACTCCCCTGTCTCTCCCAGAAGGATATTCAGCATGTTCGTGCGCTTCTTTTCCTGGTCTGACACAAGAATGGCTTCTTCCATTGCCACAATGTTCCGTTCCCGTTTCTCGTCGGCTTTTACTCTCGCCACATGCCGTTTCTTGCTGAACTCAACATCTGAGAGGTCTCTTTCGCCCAGCTTTAAGAAGCGATACTTCAAAAAAGCAAACAGGAAATATAGAATTCCAACAATCGGGCAAATCAGCATGACCACCGTATGGATCACAAACTGTACGGAATGATCTTGTTCTTTTTTGAAAATCAGATACCAGAGCAGATACCCAATTGCAATCAGCGCATTCAAGATCAGAACGATCAAAAAGATGATCCCACTGCGTGTCATGCGCCTATCTCCTCACTGATCACGGTGCAGATGCCTTTCTCCTCCAAGTTTTTCTGCATAAAACCACAGTTTTTCCCCCCTGTACTGGTGAGCAGGATATAGAGGTTGCCATCATAGCGATACCCGAAATAGTCCGTTACGCGAAGCATCTTCGAAATGTCTACTATTCCCGCTGTTTCCATATCCAATCGGGCAGAGACAACCCGCAGCAAAACATACTCCGTCAGGTTCTTCTTGCCCGCCTCACGGTAGATATTGACCAGTTCCTCGAATTCCTCCGCATGCAGGGCCGGACTATCATCCTGATGCCGTTCCTTTCGCAGGAGGTCCAGATATGCCGCGGTCCTCTTTACCTCCTTTTGAATCAGCTTGCTGATGACAATCAGACGGTTAGACTCATCGATCGTCATTCGCTCAAAGGGAATACTCCAAAGCAGGAGCATCATTTCCATGTTTTTGCCTTCAGAAATACAGTATGCCATCATCGGATACGCCGGGTCCATCGTTCGGTTGAGATACACTTCCTGCCTGGAAAACGATTCAAAAAGGGGTTCTTTGTCCGGAAGATATACCGTACGACCCATAGAACAGGCTTTTTCCGAGGTATGTCCAAATAATCTGGCATAATTTCCATTGTCAACACGGTAAAGTGCAACATCCTGACAATCCATGATATTCCGAATCAGGGTGAGGGCATGGAACATCATTTGGTCCGGGTGGTCTGCTTCCAGCTGCTCTATCAGATCATAAACCATGCCAAGGCTGTAATCATAGTTCACTACCTGCGTGATCAGCCCCTTCTTGACGCGAAGGTTGCTGTCATTGATGTCGGTTATATCTGTCACGCGCTCCGACAGGAAGTCGATTTCCTGGTCCTTTTCTTCCTTCATGAAGACCAGCTGATCTCTCATGTAGCCTACCACCAGCCCCAAAATGAAGATTTCAGCGATCCACACATATGTATTGTAATCTGTTACCACAGCAATTCCCGACTGATTGTACATCTGCCGAAACACATACCCTCCCATGGCCAGGAAGGCGGAAAAGGTGGCCTGTCGTTGTCCGTGCACCACCGCAAACAGCAGCACATAGAGCAGATAAAAATCAATCTTGGAAAAATACTGGCTGTCTGTGGCACGGTTATTCAGCATGAAAAACGGAATAAATAGCACCAGATTTTCCAGATACGGCACCAGAGCGCCAAACAGCCCGATCATTTTAAAATAAAGCCTGTGCCAGATATCCCAGCCTGTATGGGAAGAATCCAGAAAACGTCCGCTGTGCCTCTTCATATATTGGAGTGTCTTTCGGATTGTCTCTTCCGGCTCACACCGGACCTTAAATCCGAATTCCCCCTTAAGCCGTTCGTTGGACAGGATAACGGAACGCTGCTCCTCCCGCGTATTATCGAGCTTGTCCAATTCACTTCCGAGATTCTTTTCGATGGCATCTGCAATCTGCAATTCAGAGTACGCTTCGCTGGAGGAAATATGATAGAGTCCGTACCTGTGGCTCGGACAGGTCGCCAGCTGATAGATGCTCTCCACCGCATCGCCTATATATGTAAGCCCGTACTGATAATTGCGCCGATACGTAACAGTACGATTCCCAATAGCTTCCAGACACTTTCTCTGGCACACGCCCAAAGCCGCTTCTTTTTTATCTTTCGGAACATCATGCAGCCTGTCCAGACGCAGAATCACAACATCCTTTTTCAACTGCTCCTGATAAAACCTACAGCTTTCTTCCGCCTGAAAAAGCATCAGTGGGCGGATTCCTCTGGGGACCGGCCGAACCTCTTCCGTCACCGGGATGTGATAAGAGTCTCCATACACCTCCACGGAGGACAGGAAGATGAGCCGCCCTTTCTCCAGCGCGGACCAAGAAACCAAAATGTTCTGCAGGCCTGCCGCGTACTCGACGGCCTCCTGCTTGGGATTTTCCCCGGGCAAATTACCGTCAAACGCGCCGAGCAAGATTGTCACATCCGGATTGACACTTTGGAACACCTCTTCGACCGAAGCACTGTCATAGGAAAAATTGTATCGATCGAATGCATGCTCATAGCGGTTGGAAGGATTCCGGTCCCCCGATAACACATAGATCCTGTGTCCTTCTTTATACAGTTTTAATGAAAGCCTTTTTGTCATAGGCGACACGCCGCCTACAAGCATGATATCCATAGCTTACTCCGTCTTCTGCTTTCAATGAACTTTAGTTGTAGCCGTAATCAATTGCAAAATTGTACAGGCGATATACATTTTGTTCCAGATAATAGCAGACAAACCTGTCGTTTTCATAGTAAACTTTCATTTCATTTGGATACAGTTCCATAAACTTCTGCGCCCAGTAGTACATTCTGGACATGGTCACAGAGCGGTTCACTCCGCTATAGGCCGAAAGGCCGGAATTCTCGGGAAGAGGCTGCTGCGCTTGCTCCTCGGACACCTCCGGAATCGATCCTATATATCCGCCGGCATAGTTCAGAGGTTTCTTTTCAATATAAAAATAGACCTTTTCCGTGTGAATCGTTACTTCCTTGTTCCGATTCCAGTATTCCATGTCTTCCAAAAACTCGATGGTCTCCGTATGCCGTCCGTACTTCTCCACCATACGGTACTCATCGTTGGCAGATACAATGGTCCAGGTATTATTTT
>JAHBAA010000167.1 GCA_018385425.1 Acetatifactor sp. | reverse complement strand
AAAATAAGGGATTTCGAGAGATTTTTCGGATTTGGCAGTCTCCTGGAATCCCTTTTTTCATGTTTTGACAATAGCGTTATCGTCTGCATTTGGATAGGTTGAGACAATAAACTGCTTTTTTGCCGATTGAGACAATAGGACTATTGTCAGATTATTGTGGTTTTAGGCATGGAAATTCTGCTAGATGATATGCTATCTTTTCGATAGGCGATGAAGTATAATGAAGATGACAACAAAATTGGAATTTATCAGAAAATGAGGAATAGTTGAAATGGAGGCGCTATAATAACATGAAGATTGAAGGGAACCAGAAAGAACTGGATGCAATGGTAGAATTTCATAAGGGAAACCGTGTCGAGGGGCTGAGACTGCAAGAAGAATTTGCAGCGGAATTTCGTAAGGAGTATAAAGACAAAGATCACTGTCCTTGCCTGAAAGCCTGTCGTTATCACGGAAACTGTAAGGAATGTGTAGCCATCCACAGAGCGCATCAGGAACATGTTCCTAATTGTATGCGACCATTGATTAATAGAAAATTGAAATTGATGTCAGAATTAACAGAGCATACCTTGGCAAATGAAATAGAAGCTCCACATGAGATTTTAAGAAAATAGGCAAGTCAAATTTCAGTTTGACGATTTGATGCCTGACAAGTGAATTATAATAATAGGAAGAAAGAGATATTGACCTTGGCGCGTTGATATCTCTTTTTTCGTGAAAGAAAAGACCACCCTGCAACCCTCCATAAAATGAAGAGTATGGGACTGCGCCCGCCGAAGAAAAAGCCGGAGCGGTAGGGCTAAATAAAAGAGGATTTCGTTATGGAACAGAGTAAAAAACGCCGGCTCAATTTCGGTATGGCCGGTGTGATTTGGGCGCTGGCATGGCCTACCATGTTAGAGCAGCTCATGCAGACTGCCGTGCAATATATCGACACTGCTATGGTAGGTAGTCTGGGAACCCAGGCTACGGCAGCGGTAGGCGCCACCACCACGTTGAACTGGCTGGTGGGTAGTACCATCTCTGCAGTGGGCGTGGGATTTTTGGCGTTTATTGCAAAGGCGCTGGGAGCCGGAGAAAAAGACTCTGCTAAGCGGGCCGCTTCTCAGGCGGTGCTTTCCGTGCTGGCGGTAGGTATCGTGGTTACGGTGATAACGGTAGGCTTGTCCGGACAGATTCCGAAATGGATGCAAGTGGATGAAGGAATCCGGGATTTGGCAGGACAGTATTTCCTGATTTTATATTTGCCGATGTTATTCCGGACAGCCAGTACCATTTTCGGTACGGTGCTCCGGGCGGCGGGAGATACGAAATCACCGATGAAAATCGGTGTGGTGGTGAATCTTGTCAATGTGGTATTGAACTTTTTACTGATTTATCCCACCAGAGAGCTTACGGTATTTTCCTTTACATTTACCATGTGGGGCGCGGACCTTGGCGTGATCGGTGCGGCGGTGGCCAGTGCCATTGCTTATATCGTAGGAGGTATATTAATTACGATTGTACTTTGGCGGCACCCGTCGGTGTCTCCGAAGGGACAGTCCTTAAAGCCGGATATGAAGATTATAAAGCCTTGTCTGCGGGTGGCCATGCCGAATATGCTGCAGCGCTTCGGGACATCCCTGGGCTATGTGGCATTTGCGTCTATGATAAACGCTTTGGGGGATGTGTCCACGGCGGCACATACCATTGCCAATACGGTGGAATCCGCCTTTTACATTCCGGGCTACGGTATGCAAACGGCGGCAGCAACCTTGGCGGGCAATGCCTATGGAGCCAACGATGAAAAGCGCCTGAAAGAGCTGGCACGGATGTTCTTCCCGATTGAAATTGCTTTAATGATATTCTCGGGAGCTGCGTTATTCTTTGCGGCACCGGCGCTGGTAAGTATCTTTTCTGATTCGGAGGAGGTCATTCGCCTCGGAACCACAGTGCTTCGGATGGTGGCGGTATCGGAACCGTTCTTCGGCTTCTCCATTATTATGGAGGGCATGATGCAGGGCGTGGGCGAGACGAAGCGGCCGTTTGTATACAACATCGTCGGCATGTGGCTGGTGCGCATCGTAGGAACCTTTATTTGTACGAGCTTCTTTGATTTGGGGCTGGTGGCAGCCTGGGCGTGCATGATTGCGCACAATCTGTTCCTGTTTGTGCTGTTTTTGATTTGCTATGCAAAGGGACGGTGGAATCCGTTCCGGAAGGTACGGGAAGCGTAAGGATGGATGGAATGCTTTACGGAAGTGTTCCCGGGAACTAAGGCAGCACCGCATAATTATGTCTGTGGATCTCAGCGTATCTTTTGCACCAGTTCTGCAGTTTCCAAAACGGGAAATACATACAGTATTCCCTCGTTTTTGAAACTTTGTACTGGCACAAAATCTCTCGCTGAGCTTCCTTGCCAAATTATGCGGTGCTGCCCTAAATATAAATGTGTTGGAGGACTCTCGGTTTTTGGGAGTCCTCCCCTTAAATTAAGAGGTGAATTGTTTGGAGAGTTTGCCTATTGCAGAAATACTAT
Source organism: Acetatifactor sp. (assembly GCA_018385425.1). Taxonomy (GTDB): domain Bacteria; phylum Bacillota; class Clostridia; order Lachnospirales; family Lachnospiraceae; genus Acetatifactor. The sequence goes on along the minus strand of JAHBAA010000167.1, from coordinate 263 downwards.
GAGGATGCAAAATATTATGCGGCATTTGAACGCTGCGTGGATGTTATGGCCCGACTGATCGAGAAATACGGTCATCAGGTTTTGGAAAAATTGCAGCAGGACACACCCCAGACAGCGAAGTGCCCTGAGAATGATACACAAGTGAAGCCGCCAGGTATGGCAGCGGCGTAAAAAGTGTGATTTACACGTTGCGTATTTGTTGTAGCTGTGCTATAATAAGTACGCAACGTGTACTTATTATAGCACAGCTACAACAAATACGC
>JAHBAA010000148.1 GCA_018385425.1 Acetatifactor sp. | reverse complement strand
GTGACGGAGCGGAAGCTGATCAAAACGGTGGGGTTGGACGTGGAGACCAAGGAGTATGACTCCTTTATGTCACAGATCTCTTCGCACATCAGCACTTACGGGGGATACATAGAGTCTTCCGATTCCAACAACGGCAGCAGATATTCTTCCAAACAGTCTGCCCGTTATGCAAATATGACCATTCGGATCCCGCAGGAAAAGCTGGATGATTTCCTGGGGGAGGTCACCGGCATCTGCAATGTGGTCCGCAGAAATGACAGTGTCAATGACGTGACACTAAGCTATGTGGATACCGAGAGCAGACGGGACGCACTGAAGGTAGAGCAGGACCGCCTGCTGGAGCTTCTGGCACAGGCCGAAAATCTGGAAGAGATCCTGATCATTGAAGACCGTCTGACGGATGTGAGATATGAGCTGCAGAGCAGTGAGAGACAGCTGCGCTCCATGGATGACAAGGTGACCTACAGCACCGTTCGTCTGAGTGTCTCCGAGGTGGCTGAACTGACAGAGATCACTCCGGTTGCAGAGAAGAGCGATTGGGAGAAGATCACGGAAGGGTTTATGGAGAATCTGAAGGATGTCTACCGAGGCTTCCTTGACTTCATCATCTGGTTCCTGTCCAGCCTGCCGAAGCTGTTTGTCTGGGCAGTTGTGATCCTGATCATCATCCTGATCGTGAAGAGCAGGAAGAAGAAGCGCGCAGCAAAGAAGGCGGCGAGAGAGGCAGAATTGAAAGCAGCCTACGAATCCCAAAAAGAGGGTAGCGCAAAAGAAAAATAAGAGGTATAATATAGGCGTTAAGCTTATTCGGAACGAGGGCTATCAACAGTAGCCCTCGTCTTCTTGTGAGGAAGGAAACTATATGAATCAAGAGAATACGTCCTATAAATCCGGTTTTGTCACGCTGATCGGCAGACCAAACGTTGGAAAATCTACGCTGATGAATCATCTGATCGGTCAGAAGATCGCCATCACCTCCAATAAACCCCAGACCACCCGCAACCGGATCCAGACCGTGTTGACAACGGAGGAAGGGCAGATCGTCTTTCTGGATACACCCGGTATCCACAAGGCGAAGAATAAGCTGGGGGATTATATGGTAGGCGTGGCGAAGCGCACCATGGAGGAAGTGGATGTGATCCTCTGGCTGGTGGAACCCACGGACTATATCGGTGCAGGAGAGCAGGCGATCCTCGACAAGCTTCGGACGACCAACACGCCGGTGATCCTTGTCATCAACAAGACCGATACCGTGAAGAAGGAGGAGATCCTTCACTTTATCGATGTCTATCGAAAGGAGCTGGATTTCGCCGAGATCGTACCGGTATCTGCGCTGAAGGGGCAGAATACGGACGAGCTGATCTCCTGTATCTTCAAGTATCTTCCCTATGGACCGGCGTTCTATGATGAAGATACCGTCACCGACCAGCCCATGCGCCAGATCGTGGCAGAGCTGATCCGTGAGAAAGCACTGCGGCTTCTCTCCGATGAGATTCCCCACGGTGTAGCGGTGAGTATCGAGAGCATGAAGCAAAAAGGGAAGCTCTGCCATATCGAGGCAACCATCGTCTGCGAGCGGGATTCTCACAAGGGCATCATTATCGGCAAGGGCGGAGCGATGTTAAAGAAAATCGGTTCCCAGGCCCGCACTGAGATCGAAGAATTCCTGGAGTGTCAGGTGAATCTGCAGCTGTGGGTGAAGGTGAAGAAGGATTGGCGGGACAGTGATTTCCTGTTGAAAAATTTCGGATATAATCCAAAAGATTTATCCGAGGAATAGATTGGTCCTTAACTACAAATTCTACTGATGAGAAGTATTTTCAAATCAGGAGAAAGCAGAAGATGGACAAAGGGTTATGGGAAAAATTTACAGCGACGGGCAGGGTAGAGGATTATCTGATGTTTGCAGCCTCTAAACAGTCTGCAGCAAGCCGCAGGGACGGGAAGGAACATGCAGGAATATCTGGAAGTGACGGGGATCGTGCTGAAGCAATCCCCGGTCAAGGAGTACGACAGAGTGATCACGCTGCTGACCAGAGAGCGGGGCAAGATATCGGTTTTTGCTAACGGGGCCAGAAAACCCGGGAACCGATTCACTGCTGCCACCAATGCGTTTGCTTTCGGCAGCTTTCGGGTCTATGAGGGAAAAAAGTATTATACCCTGGCTGGGGTGGATATCAGGAATTACTTTGAGGAATTCCGCACAGATATCGTAGGTGCATGCTACGGTGCCTACTTTGCGGAGTTTGCGGATTATTATGCCCAGGAGAACAATGATGAGACAGAGGTGCTGAAGCTATTGTATCTGTCGCTTCGGGCGCTGACCAATGAGCATCTGCCGGATGAACTGGTGAGACGGGTTTTTGAGTGTAAGATATTGATCGTAAACGGAGAGTTTCCGGGAGTCCCCACAGACATGCAGCTTGCGCCAGCCACGGTTCAGACACTGGAATTTATCCGGGACACGCCTTCGGAGAGGCTGTATACGTTTACGGTCTCCGATACCGTGCTTGGGGAATTGGGGAGGATTTGTGACGAAAACCGCAGGAAAATTGTGGGACGTGCGTTCAAAAGCCTGGAAGTGTTAAAAAATCTTTGTTGAAAAACCATTTATTTTTTGATACAATGATTAGACGCAAGTTTGCTTGGATGAGATTGCATCGGTCGGAAAGGCTTAAAAGGATGAAAAAGACATTTGCGTTATGCTTGTGCTGCTTGACGGTAATACTGCTTGTCGCCTGTGGGCAGAGTCAGCTTGCCGGCAGTTATCAGACCACCACGATAGAGGCCCTGAAGGATGGTTCGTTAAACTATTATCTGGTTGACACCTTTGAGAAGGAGTATTATGAGCTGGCCGGATTGGCAGATCTGGCAAAGGATGAGGTGGCGAAGTTTCAGGAGGAGAACCGCTCCGCCAGTGCGGACTGTGTGAGGGTGACTTCCGTGGAGATGGTTGAGGGTGCCAAGGATCTGGTCTCTGTCAACTATCGGTTTGCGGACAGCGCAAGCTTTGAAAAATTTAATCATTGCCTGTTCTATCATGGAACGGTGGGTGAGGCACTGGATCAGAAGATCAAGATGCTCTCCGGTTACCGGAAAGTGAAGGATCAGTCGGTAGTGGCCGAGATCGAAGTGAGGAACAGCCGGGACAGCAGGATGATCATTACAGATCAGAAGTGCGTGCTGTATTGTGAACTGAAGCCCTACTGTGTCAGCGAGGGAGTGACTGTCCTGGAGGACGGCGGCCTGGATCTGCGGGAATGCAAGGGCAACGCTTATATCATTTTCAAATAGATCCAATTGTGTTATGATTCAAACCGAATATCGGTTTTGATAGATCAGCGGACATAAAACGCGAAACCAATCAGGTAAGAGAGAGAGGAACATACAGTTATGGAAAAGACAATGGAGAAAATTGTTAGTTTGGCAAAGGCCAGAGGCTTTGTTTATCCCGGCTCCGAGATCTACGGCGGCCTGGCAAATACATGGGATTACGGCAACCTTGGCGTGGAACTGAAGAACAATGTGAAGCGTGCATGGTGGCAGAAATTCATTCAGGAGAATCCCTACAACGTAGGTGTGGACTGTGCGATCCTGATGAATCCCCAGACCTGGGTGGCAAGCGGTCATCTGGGCGGTTTCTCCGATCCTCTGATGGATTGTAAGGAGTGTCATGAAAGATTCCGCGCGGATAAGCTGATCGAGGACTACTGCGCAGAGAATCAGATCACACTGTCAGAAAGCGTGGATGCCTGGACCCAGGAGCAGATGAAGGAGTTTGTTGAGGAGCACAATATTCCCTGCCCTTCCTGCGGCAAACATAATTTCACGGATATCAGACAGTTCAATCTGATGTTCAAGACCTTCCAGGGTGTGACCGAGGATGCTAAGAATACCGTATACCTTCGCCCTGAGACTGCACAGGGTATCTTTGTAAACTTCAAGAATGTTCAGAGAACCTCCAGAAAGAAGATCCCCTTCGGTATCGGCCAGATCGGTAAGTCCTTCCGAAATGAGATCACTCCCGGCAACTTCACCTTCCGTACCAGAGAGTTTGAACAGATGGAGCTTGAGTTTTTCTGCGAGCCCGGTACAGATATGGATTGGTTCCAATACTGGAGAGCGTTCTGCCGTGACTGGCTGTTGTCTCTGGGAATCAAGGAATCGGAGATGCGTCTGCGTGATCACAGTCCCGAGGAGCTTTGCTTCTACTCCAAGGGCACCACGGATATTGAGTTCCTGTTCCCCTTCGGCTGGGGCGAACTCTGGGGAATTGCTGACAGAACCGACTACGATCTGACCCAGCATGCCAATACCTCCGGTGAGGATATGTCCTATTTTGATGACGAGAAGAAGGAAAAGTACATACCTTATGTGGTAGAGCCCTCGCTGGGTGCAGACAGAGTGGTTCTTGCCTTCCTCTGTGCAGCCTATGATGAGGAAGAATTGGAGGGCGGCGATATGAGAACCGTGCTGCGTTTCCATCCCGCACTTGCACCTGTGAAGATCGGCGTTCTGCCTCTTTCCAAGAAGCTGAATGAGGGAGCCGAGAAGGTTTATGCCGCGCTTTCCAAAAAGTATAACTGCGAGTTTGATGACAGAGGAAACATCGGCAAGAGATATCGCCGTCAGGATGAGATCGGTACTCCCTTCTGTGTCACCTATGACTTCGAGTCTGAGACAGATGGCTGTGTAACCGTCCGTTTCCGTGATTCCATGGAGCAGGAGCGTGTAGCAATCGCTGATCTGGACGCTTATTTTGCTGATAAGTTTACTTTCTAAATGATTCGGGGAGCAGAGATCCTTCTGCTCCCTGTTTTAAGAATTGCAGAGAATGTGCTTCCAAAGGAGATGTTTGCCATGAACAGAGATGATGTGTTTCGGATTCTTGGAATCGAGCGTACCAAAGATGAAAGACAGATCAAAGATGCATATCGAAAACGTCTGATGAAGAAGAACCCCGAGGATGATCCGGAAGGGTTCAAGGAACTTCGTACTGCCTATGAGGAGGCACTGCGTTTTGCCGGTGAGGAGGAAGCACAGGAGGCTGCCGATCAGACTCCCTCCGGGCTTTTTGCCGCAAAGGCTGCAGAGATCTACAGTACTCTTTCCCGCCGAATCAATGTGAAGGAGTGGGAAGCATTGTTTGATGAGGATGTATTCTTTTCACTGGAGGAGGAAGAGAATTGCCGCATCAAACTGCTGACCTTTATGATGGATCATTATCGTTTCCCCACAGACGTGTGGAAGCTCTTTGGCAAAAGGCTTGGCATTCTCTCGGACACCGCACGACTGAAGGAAAGGTTTCCGGCGGACTATATCGGATTTCTGATCAGCCGCTGCGACCAGGGAGATGAACTGGAGTATGACCGATTCGAAGGTCCTGAGACAGGAGATTACGATACATTTATCAAAGATTATGAGTTAGCATGGAGGGCTATCTCGGAGGAGCGGTTTGACGATGCAGGTGAACTGATCCAAAGTGCAGATGCTCTCGGGATCACCCATCCTGCCATGGAGGTCTGCAAGGCACAGCTGTTGGTTAAGACCGGTCAGGAGGAGGAAGGCTTTTCTTTTTTCGAAAAGCTCCATACAAAATACCCTGACGATCTGGTAGTCAACTTCCATTATGCAGAGAATCTCTGGGATAAAGGTGAAGAGGGCGATATCGAGGCAAAGAAAAAGGCCGCAGAGCTTTTTGAACAGATCAAAGCCGGAAACGATAATCATTATATGGCCAATATGCGCCTGTCTCACTGGTATTATGAACAGAAGCGCTATAAGGATGCAAAGAAGTGTGCGGAGAAGCTGCTTTCCTCCGGAATCGATGACGATTATATGGAGTTCCTTCGTCAGATCAACTGTAAGCTGGAGGAGGCACTGGAAAAAAGCTACATAGAGAAGGGGGATCTGCTCACTGGTCTGGAGCTTTGTTGGTGTTTCCTGCAGGACGGACATCCTACCCGCTCTATGCGGATCGCACAGGAACTGAAGGAGAAAGTCACTCCCGAAAAGGATTCCGAGTGGAAAGGTTTGATCTGCAAATTACATATTGAACTGGGAGACTATGAGGAGTCCGCTGAGTGTGCCCTTGTCTGGAGAAAAGCGCTGGAGAAGAGACTGCTGATGGAGGAGTATGCGGATGAAAGAGAGCGGGATGAGGATCGGATCAGGCAGTCCTATCTGACCCGTATGCAGTGCTTTCACAATCTGGGTTACGTGGATCCCGCTTATTTTGCGAAGAGCATTGCGGAGGGAGAAGAGGTTTTGTCCGGAGGCTTGTCAGACTTCCAGGTATTGATGGAGATGGGTCAGGTCTATGCCGAGATGGGCGAATATGAAAAGGCGGAGTCCATCGCCTTTGAACTGCTCGGTACCTATCAGGTCTCTGCCGCGAATGTGATCCTGATCGAGACGGGGAGACGCCAGCTGAATGCAGCCACGGTCGTCAATGCAGGCATGCGTTGTATTGAGGATTTCCCTGATTTTTGTAAGGCATATGAATCCGTTGCAAAGGTATACTTGGATCTGAACTGCACGGAGGAATTCCATTCCCTGTTGGAGAAGGCCAGGGAAAATCATGTGGAAAGCGTGCTTTTGGAGGCCTATGAGCACCTGCTTTCCAAACCGGATCCGGATCTGAGTGATCTGAATGAGAAGATAGAGGCTTTTCGCACGGAATATCGGAAACCGGTAGAAAATGGAGAGATGCAGCTCTACGAGAAGGGACTTAAGGTCGTCACCGGATACCTCTATGATTGTCCCGATGATTTCATGCTGGTTGAGAGGGCCATTTATTACAAGAGCGCAAGAAAATATGCGGAGGCAAAGGCTGATTACGAGAAGGCGCTGGTGCTTCGTCCAAACAATGCCTATGCGCTGAACGGCCTGAGCTATGTATACAGAGCACTGGGGGATTTCGATAAGGCATTGTTCTTCCTGAAGAAGGCGATTCTCTATGGAAAAGAGGAGTTCAACCCGATCATCTATACCGATCTGGCAGAGGTGTACAGTCAGCTTGGAGCATATGAGAAGGCGTTGGAGACTGCTCAAAAATATGAGGAAGGCTTAGAAAACATGCCCACCTGGTTTGTCAATCAACTGGTGGAGATCTATGAAAATCTTGGAGATGCGGACAAGGCCTGTGAGCTTTGCACTAGGGAAAAGGAAAAGTACCCGGACAGAAGCTTTCAGGATCAGATCGATGCCTGTGTGAAGGCCGGTCAGTACAGACGGGCTGAGGAGATACTGGCACAGCGTGCCGCAGAACTTCGGATCAATACAGAGATCGGACTGGTAAATGCCCTTCGGCTGTCTGCAGGCCTGGGATCGAAGGAAGAGGCGGTCACCTTTTGGAAGTATTTTATGTGGCTGTATCTGGTGCAGGGTGATGGGGACCAGGTGCGGAAAGCGCTGCGCCAGCTTGCAAATCTGACCAAGGGAATGAAGGCTAACTACGGTGTGCTGTATGATTGCACCTTCGGGGCGTTCTGTATCCGCGATAAAAAGCTTGCGAAGTATTTCGGCAATCAGCTGTCCATGGCGATGACGCTGAATCACACAAGAGATGAGAAGAAATATTTCCAGTCCGGTAAGAAGTATCAGACCTATCGCTTTTTTGCGGCCCTTCCGAAGGGGGATAGAAAGGAACTGGAAGAGATCCTTCGGGATGCCGAGACCTGTGCCTATTGTAATGCCTGTACGGAGCAGGGCTGCGTGGAGCTTGCATCTGCGAAAATCATCGTTTTGCTGTTGTTTGGCGAGAAGGAAGCGGCAAGGGAGCTGTATGAGGGGACGAAGCGAACACATGTGGGTCCCCCGGATTGGAATATGTTAGCTTTGGGCGCCTCCTTTTTCCGGGAGACGAACCCAACGAATGAACATTAGTTGGAAAGAGGATTTTCATGGTAATAGGAATTGATTTGGGGACAACCAATAGTCTGGCGGCCTATTTTACGGAGGACGGACCGAAGATCATCCCCAACAGATTAGGAAAAAACTTAACGCCCTCTGCGGTCAGTGTGGATCCGGAGGGGAATGTATATGTAGGCGAGACGGCCATTGAGCGTCAGAGTCTCTATCCGGATTCTGTGGCAAGGACTTTTAAGCGCAGCATGGGTACAGACAGAGAATATGTATTGAGCGGCAGACATTTTCGCTCTGAGGAGCTGTCCTCCATGGTGCTGCGAGTGCTGAAGGAGGATGCGGAGCATTTTCTGGGAGAAGAGGTCACGGAGGCTGTCATTTCCGTGCCGGCCTATTTTGATGACAAGCGGCGCAAAGCCACGAAAAAGGCTGCGGAGATCGCAGGACTGAAGGTGGAAAGGTTGATTTCGGAGCCCACTGCGGCTGCGGTTGCCTACGGACTGTATGACAAGACGAAGGATACCAGATTTCTGGTGTTTGACTTGGGCGGCGGCACCTTTGATGTGTCTGTTCTGGAGCTGTACCATAATATTCTGGAGGTCCGCGCGGTTGCGGGAGACAATTATCTGGGCGGCGAGGACTTTACCAGAGTGCTGGAGAAGTTGTTTCTGCAGAAGTGTAAGCTGACCATGAGCGAACTGTCTGAGAAGGAGCAGGTGCGGCTGAACCGCCAGGCGGAGAAGGCAAAGTGTTCTTTCTCTGACAATGCTTCCGTGAAGATGTCCTTCCTGTATCGGGATCAGACCGTAGAGCAGGAGATCACGCTGAAGGAATACGAGAGCGCCTGCGAAGAACTTCTGGATAAGATCAAGGAGCCGGTGAAGAAGAGCCTTTCCGATGCCGGTCTGAAGCTTTCGGATGTGGATGAGGTAATTTTGATCGGAGGCGCTACGAAGCTGTCCGTTGTGCGGGATTTTCTCATCAGACTGTTCCGCAAATTCCCGGACACCAGCTTGAATCCGGATGAGACGGTGGCGCTGGGTGCTGCCGTGCAGGCGGCAATGAAGGAGCGCCGCGAGGAAGTCAAGGAGATCATTCTGACGGATGTGTGCTCCTTTACGCTGGGAACTGAGGTGGTGGTGGAATACGAGGACGGAAAGTTTGAGGACGGAAGATTCTGCCCCATCATCGAGCGCAACACAGTGATTCCCGCCAGCCACACGGAGCGTCTCTATACGGTGAGAGACAATCAGGAGAAGGTCCGTGTCAGAGTGCTGCAGGGAGAGAGCAGATTTGCCAAGAACAACCTGTTTCTCGGGGAATTGGAGATGGTCGTCCCCAAGGGACCGAAGGGCAAAGAGGCGGTGGATGTGACCTATACCTATGATATCAATTCTCTGTTGGAGGTGGTGGTGACAGCGGTATCCACCGGCTTTTCCCAGAGCCTGATCATCAAGGGTGAAGAAAATCAGATGACCGACGAAGAGATCCGGGAACGGATGCAGGAATTGTCCTTCCTAAAGATTCAGCCCAAGGATATCGAGGAAAACAGACTGCTGTTTTTGCGGGCGGAACGGAAGTATGAGGAATCGCTGGGCGAGGAACGAAAGCGAATCGATTATTATCTGACATCCTTTGAGGCGGCATTGGAGCGGGGCGACAAGGATGAGATCGAGGAACTGCGGGCAAAGCTGTTGTCGATTTTGGACGAGGAAGAGTAAAAATATCTATACAAAAAGCGTGGAAAGTGGTACGATTACCTGGATATTTGGTTGAAGGAGAGAAAACAATGAAACAATTCACTTCTGATGAACTTAGAGATGCTTGGAAAAAATTCTATCTGGAGCGCGGACATGTGGATGTGGGAGCGGTATCTTTGGTTTCCGACGGCTCCACGGGCGTTCTGTTTAATGTGGCCGGTATGCAGCCCCTGATGCCTTATCTGTTGGGAGAGAAGCATCCTCTCGGCACCAGACTGATGAACGTACAGGGGTGTGTCAGAACCAACGATATCGACTCTGTCGGAGACAAGAGCCATGTGACCTTCTTTGAGATGATGGGAAGCTGGTCTCTGGGTGACTACTTCAAGGAAGAACGGTGTAAGTGGAGTTTTGAACTTCTGACGGATGTGTTCGGTTTCGACGTGGATCATCTGGCAACTACCGTTTTTGCGGGAGATGAGAATGCACCCAGAGATGAGGAGGGTGCGCAGTATCGGATCAAGTCCGGCTTTAAGAAGGAGAACGTATTCTACCTTCCTGCAGAGGATAACTGGTGGGGCTTGGAGTATGGTCCCTGCGGTCCGGACTCCGAGATGTTCTATGTGTCTGACAAGCCCGCATGCGGTCCGGACTGTAAGCCCGGCTGTCACTGCGGCAAGTACACCGAGATCGGAAACGATGTGTTCATGCAGTACGAGAAGCATCATGACGGTCATCTGACTCCTCTGGAGAAGAAGAACGTAGATACCGGCTGGGGTCTGGAGAGAAACCTTGCCTTCTTAAACGGCACAAGCGATGTCTATCGGATCGATCTGTTTGCTTCGGTAATCGCATACCTGGAGAAGGCATCCGGAATCGTTTATGACAGCGCGGAGGCCTCCACAAGGTCTATGCGTATCGTGGCTGACCATATCAGAACCAGTGTGATGCTGATCGGTGATGAGGCGAAATTACTTCCCTCCAACACCGGTGCAGGCTATATCCTGCGCAGATTGATCCGTCGTGCAGTAAGACACGGCAGAGCGCTGGGCATTCAGACAGCCGATCTGCTGACAATCGCTGCGATGTATATTGATCAGACTTATGCGAAGAGCTATCCTTTGCTCACCAAGAATCGTGAATTTGTTTTGACCGAGCTGCAGAAGGAGATCGCTCGTTTTGAGAGCACCCTGGAGAACGGTATGAAAGAGTATCGCAAGATCGCTGAGACCACACAGACTTCCGGCGAGAAGGTGATCGACGGTGAGAAGGCATTCTATCTGTATGATACCTTCGGCTTCCCTATTGAACTTACCGTGGAGCTTGCCCAGGAAGAGGGACTTACGGTAGATGAGGCCGGTTTTGCATCTGCGATGGAGAAGCAGAAGCAGAAGGCCAGAGAGAATCAGAACTTCTCGGCAAAGCTTACCTCTGCGGACACTGCCGTCTATGATGAGATGGACGCTTCTCTTGTCAGCGAGTTTGTGGGATATGATACGCTGGAGGCTGTTGCCCCCATCGCCGCAATTGTGTCAGACTCTGCGGCTGTAAATGAGATTGCAGAGGGCGAAGAGGGTATCCTGATCACTGCAAAGACTCCTTTCTACGCTACCATGGGCGGACAGCAGGGAGACAAGGGTATCATCAAGACTTCCGAGGGTGAATTTGCGGTGTCTGATACCGTGAAGCTTCCAGGCGGAAGGATCGGTCATGTGGGACAGGTTGTTTCCGGCGTGATCCGCACACAGACCGAGGCTGCACTCTCTGTAGATGAGGTCAATCGAACCAATACCTGCAGAAACCACAGTGCGACCCACTTGCTGCAGAAGGCATTACAGGAGGTACTGGGAGATCACGTAGAACAGCAGGGCTCCTTCCAGGACGGCGGACGGACCCGTTTCGACTTTAGCCACAGCGGCGCAATGACAGCTGAGGAGCTGGCGAAGGTAGAGGCGATCGTCAACGAGAAGATCGGCGCAAAGCTTTCCGTTGACACCAAGGTAATGAGTCTGGAGGAGGCGAAGAAGACCGGCGCGATGGCTCTGTTCGGTGAAAAGTACGGCGACAGTGTTCGTGTGGTATCCATGGGAGATTTCTCCAAGGAGCTCTGCGGAGGTACCCATGTGTCAAATACCTCTGACATTGTATCCTTCAAGATCCTCTCTGAGAATGGTGTAGCAGCCGGTGTGAGAAGAATCGAGGCAATCACCGGTGCCAATGTGCTGGAATACTACAAGAATCTGGAGCAGACTTTGGAGCAGGCTGCCAGGACGGTAAAGACCACTCCTCAGGCGCTGACGGATCGTCTGGAGCATCTGATGGCTGAGGTGAAGGCACTGCATGCCGAGAATGAGGCATTAAAGGCCAAGGCTGCCAAGGATGCACTGGGAGATGTGATGGATCAGGTGCAGGAGGTCAAGGGCGTGAAGCTGCTGGCTGCCAGAGTAGACGGCGTGGATATGAACGGACTCCGTGATCTGGGAGATCAGCTGAAGACTAAGCTGGGTGATGGCGTAGTGGTTCTGCTTTCCGACTGCGACGGCAAGGTCAACATGATCGCAATGGCTACCGACGGCGCACTTGCCATGGGCGCACATGCAGGCAACCTGATCAAGGGAATCGCTGCATTGGTCGGCGGTGGCGGCGGCGGACGTCCCAATATGGCTCAGGCCGGCGGTAAGAATCCTGCGGGCATTCCGGATGCAATCAAGGCGGCTGCGGATGTTCTTCAGGGACAGCTGAAATAAGTTTCAGAAAGATAGAAAAAATACTTGACGGCTGAAGCAAATATGCTATAATGTAATTTGTGTATGCGACCTGATGCCGCATAGATACAAAAAATAACCCAATCAGTCATGTTACTTGAGGGACTGAAGGGAGGTCGGGTAGAGATGTCAAACGTAATCGTAAAAGAGAATGAGACTTTGGACAGCGCACTTCGTCGTTTTAAGAGAAGCTGTGCAAAAGCTGGTATCCAGCAGGAAATTCGCAAGCGCGAGCATTACGAGAAGCCTAGCGTAAGACGTAAGAAGAAGTCTGAGGCTGCTAGAAAGCGCAAATATAACTAATTAAAGTTACAGGCCCTTGGTTGATGATTCGACCAAGGGTTTTTGTGTTCTATTTGGCACTTTTTCTCCATATGCATGAATCAAGGAATGCTTATCAATAGGAGTATGTGTCAGATGCGGAAGAGAGTGTTGGCAATCGGACTGTCGATCTGCCTGTTTGTTTTAAGCGGGTATATCCCGGCGAAGGCTCAGGTTCAGGTGACCGCCCCCAGTGTGATTTTGATGGAGAGTACCACCGGCCGGGTATTGTATGAGAAGGATGCCGGACAGAGGAGGAGTCCTGCCAGTATCACAAAGATCATGACACTTCTTTTGACCTTTGAGGCGCTGGAGCAAGGGAATGTGTCGCTGTCGGATGAGGTGGTCACCAGCGAACATGCCAGTTCCATGGGAGGCTCTCAGGTCTTCCTGGAGACGGGAGAGGTTCAGACGCTGGAGACATTGATCAAATGTATTGCCGTTGCCTCCGGCAATGATGCCAGTGTGGCAGTTGCAGAGCATATTGCGGGCAGTGAGCCGGCTTTTGTGGAGCGGATGAATGAGAAAGCGCTGGAGCTTGGAATGGTTGACACTCATTTTGTGGATTGCTGCGGACTGACTGATTCAGAGGACCACTATTCCTGTGCCAGAGACGTTGCCATTATGTCCAGAGAACTGACCCTGCATCACCCACAGGTATTCGACTATACCAAGATCTGGATGGAGGGAATCACCCATGTGACACCCAGAGGAAACAGCGAGTTTATGCTGAGCAGTACCAACAAGCTGCTGAAGCAGTATCCTTACACCACCGGTCTGAAGACCGGATTCACCAGTAAAGCCGGATACTGCCTGTCCGCCACCGCAAGCAAGGACGGAATCGATCTCATCGCCGTATGTATGGGGGCAGGCGATTCCAAGACCAGAAATGCCGAGACCAAGGCGCTTCTCGCCTATGGTTTTTCCAAGTGCAGACTGTATACCGATGAAAACACAGAGCTTCCGGACACCATTCCGCTGTGGGGCGGTGTGGAGGAGGCTGCCCCGATACGGATACAGGATACCTTCCGATATCTGGATGTGGAGGGGAGAAATCTGGCGGGAATTGAGAAGAAGATCAATCTTCCGACCCGGGTGAACGCACCGGTATCCGAGGGGGAGACCGCAGGAGAAGTGACCTATTATCTGGGGGACGAAATCCTGGGAACCATGCCCATCCTGTTTGCCGCAGCAGTGGAGCGAGCGGGAATCGGGCACTGTATGAAAAAAGTTCTTGGATTTTTTCTTTTCTAATACTCTGATTTATGGTATACTACACTGGCAATGTTTCCGAAAAGGGAGTGACTATCGTGATACTGGATTGTATATTGACCGCGATAGCTTTTCTGCTTCTGGTGTGTATTTGGAGTATGGTGATCGATGGTCACAGATTTGTCGTTCGGGAGTGGAAGGCTGCGGATAAGAGAATAAAGAAGCCCTGTCGGTGTATCGTGTTGTCGGATCTTCACAACAAGCAGTATGGCCCCGAGAATGCCCTTTTGCTGCAGAAGATCAGACAGTTAGAGCCTGATTTGATTTTCGCTGCGGGGGATATCTGTACCGCCTCTCCCGGGAAAAGCTTTGAGTCTGCACTTGCCTTTTTGAGGGAACTGGCCAAGGAGTTTCCCGTCTGCTATGCCAACGGCAATCACGAGCAGCGGATGAAGCTTTATCCTAAGACTTACGGCGACATGGCAAAGGAGTACGGGGAGAGCCTTGAAAAGATCGGCATCAGACCTCTTGTCAATGAGCACACCCTCCTGGAGGAATACGGCCTGTGTGTGTTTGGCCTGGAAATCGATAAAATGTTTTACAACAGGTTTCAGAGGCAGGAGATGTCGCCTGCTTATGTAGAAGAATGTCTGGGCAGGCCTGATCCGGAGCACTATACCGTTTTGCTTGCGCATAATCCGGAATATTTTGATGCATATGCCGGCTGGGGAGCAGACCTTACCATTTCCGGGCATGTCCACGGCGGCGTGGCCAGAGTACCCTTTTGGGGGAAGGGAGTGATTTCTCCCAGACTGCGTCTGTTCCCAAAGTATGACGGCGGCATATTCTCGCAGAACGGCAGAACAATGCTTTTAAGCAGAGGCTTGGGAGAGCATACCATTCCCATTAGGGTGTTTAACCCGGGAGAACTCTGGGTCATTGATTTTGAAAAGCAGGATGCATAGAAGTATGCATAGGAGAAACTGAGGTGATACGATGGCGTTATCCGTAAAATTGGAGGCCTTTGAGGGTCCTTTGGACCTTCTTCTTCATCTGATCGAAAAGAATAAAGTGGATATCTATGATATTCCCATCTCTGAGATTACCGCGCAGTATCTGGAGTATATCAGGGAACTGTCCGGGGATATGAATGTGATGAGTGAGTTCCTGGTGATGGCAGCCACGCTGATCGATATCAAGTGCAGAATGCTTCTTCCCGCAGAAGTGAATGAGGAGGGAGAGGAGCAGGATCCCAGAGCGGAGCTGGTGGAGAAGCTTCTGGAGTATAAGATGTACAAGTATATGTCCTATGAACTGAAGGACCGTCAGCTGGATGCGGCGAAAAATCTTTACCGCGCACAGAAGATCCCGGAGGAAGTGGCTGCATACAGACCACCCCTCGATTATGAGGAATTGATGGGTGATATGACGTTGAACAAGCTGCACGATCTGTTTCAGTCCATATTGAAGAAGCAGGAAAACAAGATCGATCCCATCCGAAGCAGTTACGGCACCATCGTGAAGGAAGAGATCGATATGGATGTGAAGACCTTTTACGTGGAGGATTTTGCACGAAAAAACAAGACCTTCAGTTTCCGCAGGCTTCTGGAGAACCAGAAGAGCAGAATGGAAGTGATCGTCACCTTTCTGATCATCCTGGAGATGATGAAGACGGGAAAGATCACCATCAGTCAGGAACATATCTTTGATGATATTCTGATCGAGTCGAATTGTGTGGAAGCATAGGTTATCAGAAGTTGGAAAGAGGAGTGATTCTATGGAACAGGCAAAAGCGGAGGCAGTCATCGAGGCGGTACTCTTTACCATGGGAGAGTCCGTGGAGATCGGAAAGCTTGCGGAACTGATCGGCGAAGACCTGAGAACAACGAAGAAGATCATCGGTAAGCTGCAGGAGAAGTATGCTGCTGCTGACAGAGGGATCTCTTTGGTTTATTTTGACAATGCGGTGCAGCTCTGTACGAAGACTGAAATGTACGAATATCTGATCAGGATCGCAAAGAATGCCCGCAAGATCACACTGACGGATACGGTGCTGGAGACATTGTCCATCATTGCCTATAAGCAGCCGGTGACCCGTATGGAGATCGAGGCAGTCAGAGGGGTCAACTGTGACCATGCGATCAACAAGCTGCTGGAGTATGATCTGATCCGGGAACTGGGAAGACTGGATGCCCCGGGAAGACCCCTGCTGTTCGGAACAACGGAGCAGTTTTTGCGGTGCTTTGGCGTCAGCAATCTGGAGGAACTGCCTGAGATGAATCCGGAGAAGCTGGAGGAATTTAAGCGGCAGGCCGAGGCAGAGGTGCAGCTGAAGCTGGATATTTAAGGGAATAAGGTGACAAAACCCCGCATACCATATCTGTGAAAACAGACGAAGAGTTTGATGATGAAGCAGTTGGTTGCGGGGCTTTTTTTGTGTTTGATGGTAGAACTGATGGCGGTGGGGGAGGTGCGCGGAGAAAACGGCGGAGAAAATGCGAGGGAAAAAGCGGTGGCTCAGCTGTATTCCACCGCGGCTGTGCTGATGGACGCGGACACCGGGAGAGTCTTGTACGGAAAAAACGCTGATGTATCGTTGCCCATGGCCAGCACGACGAAGATCATGACCTGTATTCTTGCGCTGGAGCTGGCAGATCCGGAAGAGACGGTGACAGTCTCTTCCTATGCCGCCGGACAGCCAAAGGTACATCTGGGGCTGAAGGCCTGGGAAAGCTATCGTATGGAGGATCTTTTGTACTCGCTGATGCTGGAGTCCCATAATGATTCCGCGGTGGCGATCGCGGAGCATATCGGGAAAAAACTGATGGAAGAAAGCGGAGAAACGACAGAGGAAAAAACATCCCGGGAGTTTGTGGCAGCCTTCGCGGACCGGATGAATGAGAAGGCAAGACAGCTCCACTGTGAACAGACCTATTTCATCACGCCAAACGGTCTGGATGCGGAGGAAAGGGTGGAGGAGAACGGGGAAGTGATCCTGCGCAGTCACAGCACTACCGCTGCAGAGCTGGCGAGGATTTTTGCATATTGTATCCGGGAATCCCCGAAGTCCGAAGATTTTCTGAAGATCACCCGTGAACCGAATTACTGTTTTACAGCCAACAACAGAACCTTTTCCCTGACCAATCACAATGCCTTTCTGCAGATGATGGAGGGTGCACTTTCCGGAAAGACCGGCTTTACCGGCAAGGCAGGCTATTGCTATGTGGGTGCGCTGGAGCGGGACGGCAAGACCTTTGTGGTGGCGCTGCTGGCCTGCGGCTGGCCGAATCATAAGACCTGGAAGTGGAAGGACACCAGAGAACTGATGAATTACGGACTGGATCATTATGAATACAGAGATGTGGACTCAGATACGGTGGCAAAGACAAAACTCCTTCCCATCCCGGTTATTCTGGGGCAGACTGACAGACTGGGGGAAACTGCTTATGTGCCTGTGCGTGTCGTCTTTCCGGTCAGTGAATGGAGAGAAAAGATCCTGCTGTCAGAGGAGGAAGAGATCCGGGTAAGCTGTACTGTGAGCAGCCATCTGACTGCACCGGTGTCGGCGGGAACGAAAGTGGGGATGATGCAGGTGACTGTGGGAGAGGATGTCCTCTTTGAAACGGACATCGAGACCACTGCGAGCATTCTGCGGATAGACTTTGAATGGTGTCTGTCAAAAATATGGAATTCTTTTCTTCTGAATGGTTAAAAATGGATATATTTTCCTGCATAAAGGATAAAATTCTGAATAGAACTAAGAAAATGAAAAAAAAAGCAATTCGTTCTATGCGAATTGCTTTTTTTGTGGTATAGTATATCCATAATCGGGGGAATTTGGTGTTTTAGTTCCTTGCGATTCATAAAAAAGTAAGTATTTAATATAAATGGAGGACTGAAAGCATGAGTACTACTTCAAAGGCGAGACAAAGAATTGACGCTTTGCTCGATGACAACAGTTTCGTTGAAATCGGTGGAATGGTAACTGCCAGAGCAACTGATTTCAATCTGAAGCCTAACGAAACTCCATGTGACGGTTGCGTGACCGGTTACGGAGTGATTGGTGGTAAGCCCGTGTATGTGTACAGCCAGGATGCTTCCGTGTTGAACGGAACCATCGGTGAGATGCATGCAAAGAAGATTACCGCCCTTTACGATCTGGCGATGAAGACAGGAGCACCTGTGATCGGACTGATCGATTCCGCAGGACTGAGATTACAGGAGGCAACCGATGCTTTGAATGCTTTTGGCGCAATCTATAGTAAGCAGGCGCTTTGCTCCGGTGTGGTTCCTCAGATCACTGCGATCCTGGGCAGCTGCGGCGGCGGACTGGCTCTGCTTACCACTCTGTCCGACTTCACTTTTATGGAAGCTAAGAACGGCAAGCTGTTTGTCAATGCTCCCAACGCATTGGACGGCAATGAGATCAGCAGATGTGATTCTTCCTCCGCTGCCTTCCAGGCAGAAGAGTGCGGCAACGTGGATGTAGTTGCAGACGAAGCAACTGTTCTGACAAGGATCCGCGATCTGATCGGTTTCCTTCCTTCCAACAATTCCGAGGGAAGTGATATCACAGAGTGCACCGATGATCTGAACAGAGCATGTCCTGAGCTGGCAGGCTGTGTGGGTGATACCGGCATCGCGCTTTCCATTCTGGCAGACAACAACGATTTCTTCGAGTTAAAGCCCGGATACGGCAAGGATATGGCAGTAGGCTTCCTGAAGCTGGACGGTGTTACCGTAGGCGCTGTTGCCAACCGCAGTGAGATCTGCGATGAGGAGGGCAATGTGGCTGAGAAGCTGGATGCCGTTCTCTCCAAGCAGGGCTGTGAGAAGGCAGCTGATTTTGTCAGCTTCTGTGACGCATATGATATTCCCGTTCTGACCCTGACCAATGTGAAGGGCTATAAGGCAACCAAGTGTTCCGAGAAGGGAATCGCCAAGGCTGCCGCAAAGCTTACATATGCTTTTGCAAATGCCACTGTACCCAAGGTAAATGTAGTGATCGGCAAGGCACTTGGAACTGCTGCAATCGTGATGAATTCCAAGTCCATCGGCGCCGACATGACCTTTGCATGGCCTACCGCTATGATCGGAACCATGGACAGCAAGCTGGCTGCCAAGATCATGTACGACGGACAGGGTGCTGAGGTGATCAATGAGAAGGCAGCGGAGTATGAGGCTTTACAGCTTTCTGCGCTGAGTGCTGCCAAGAGAGGATATGTGGACTCCATCGTTACGGCTGCCGATACCAGAAAGTATGTGATCGGTGCCTTCGAAATGCTCTTTACGAAGAGTGAGGATCGTCCCGCTAAGAAGCACGGCACAGTATAAGAAAGGGTGATGATAGTAAGATGAAGAAGAAATTATTGACATTGATCTGTGCAGTTACCTGTATCTTCACTCTGACAGCCTGTGGAAAAACCGAGACCGTGTCCGAATTTGAGCAGGCCAAGTACAGTGCTGCCGAACAGCGTGCACAGCAGATCGTACAGCCTCTTTTCACCGATTATCTCTGTCAGGGACATCCCTTTGTAGAGTACGGTATTCCCGCGGAGGATATCGGAACGCTTTCCATGGAGGAGATCGAATTTATCATCTCCGATACCTTTGGCCTGGAGGCAGAGGGAAATGCGATCGTCACCGGCATCGATTCCTTTCAGTCAGCGATTGAGACCATCGGCGGAATCACTTCCGTGGGAGAAGCCGAGATAAAGGTTGACGGCAATGAGATCATTGTAAATGTGGAAGTGACAGGGTCTAAGAAGAATGCGACTGCAGAGATCGTTTTAACCAACGACATGTTCCTGAAGATCAAATCCGCCTCTCTGAATCCCAATGCTACCATCGGCGAGCTGATGGGCAGAGCGGCATTGAACACTCTGATCGGAATGGGAACCGTATTTGTGGTGTTGATTCTGATCAGTCTGATCATTGCATGCTTTGGATTTATCCCGAAGATTCAGAAGAATCTTGCAGAGAAAAAGGCAGCAAAGCAGGCAGCTGCAGCACCTGTGGCTTCAGCAGCGGAAGTACCCGCAGCTGAGGCTGTGGATGAGACCGATGATCTTGAGCTGGTGGCAGTAATCGCCGCAGCCATTGCCGCAAGTCAGGGCGCATCGAGCACAGACGGATTTGTGGTTCGTTCTATCAGAAGAAGAAAATAAATTTTTGGAGGAAGAAAAAATGAAGAATTATACGATCACCGTAAACGGAAATGTATATGATGTAACTGTAGAAGAGGGCGCATCCACAGGTGCACCTGTAGCTGCAAAGGCTCCCGCAGCTCCCAAGGCAGCTCCCAAGGCTCCTGCAGCAGCTCCCGCAGCAAGCGGTGCAGCAGGCAGCGTAAAGATCGAGGCAGGTGCAGCCGGTAAGGTATTCAAGGTAGAGGCTAAGGTCGGACAGGCTGTCAAGAAGGGTGACGCTGTGATCATTCTCGAGGCAATGAAGATGGAGATCCCTGTTGTAGCTCCCCAGGACGGTACCGTTGCAAGCATTGATGTAGCTGTCGGCGATGCTGTTGAGGCTGGTGCAGTACTTGCTACTTTGAACTAATCCAGAGATTTGACATTACTAAGTACGCTTTTAGCTAACAACAGGAGGTTCACAAATGGAATATATAGGTTCTACGCTCAGCAACCTGATCCACCAGACAGCGTTTTTCAACCTGACCTGGGGAAATTACATTATGATTCTGGTTGCGTGCTTTTTCCTCTATCTTGCAATCCGTCATGAATTTGAGCCCTTGCTCCTCCTTCCCATTGCTTTCGGTATGCTGCTTGTAAATATCTATCCGGATATTATGCTGCACGCAGAGGATGCCGCGAACGGAGCCGGCGGATTATTGTATTATTTTTACTTATTGGATGAGTTGGCAATTTTGCCTTCCCTGATTTTCATGGGTGTCGGCGCGATGACAGACTTCGGTCCCCTCATTGCGAATCCCAAGAGCTTTTTGCTGGGTGCAGCTGCACAGTTCGGTATCTTTGCAGCATACTTTGGTGCGATCGCCCTTGGCTTTAATGATAAGGCTGCAGCAGCGATCTCCATCATCGGCGGTGCTGACGGTCCTACCTCCATCTTCCTGGCCGGTAAGCTGGGACAGACTGCGATCTTAGGTCCGATTGCGGTTGCGGCATATTCTTATATGTCACTGGTACCCATTATTCAGCCCCCTATTATGAAGCTCTTTACCACTGAGAAAGAGAGAAAGATCAAGATGGGTCAGCTTCGTCCCGTTTCCAAGCTGGAGAAGATTCTGTTCCCCATCGTTGTTACCATTGTGGTATGTCTGATCCTTCCCACCACAGCTCCCCTGGTAGGTATGCTGATGCTGGGTAATCTGTTCAGAGAGTCAGGCGTGGTAAGACAGCTGACAGAGACTGCTTCCAACGCATTGATGTATATCGTCGTGATCCTGCTCGGTACTTCCGTAGGTGCTACCACCTCCGCAGAAGCATTCCTGAACTTTGCTACTTTGAAGATCGTAGGACTTGGTCTGGTGGCATTCATGTTCGGAACCGCAGCCGGCGTGTTATTCGGTAAGCTGATGTGTGTATTGACACACGGAAAGGTAAACCCGCTGATCGGTTCTGCAGGCGTATCCGCAGTTCCTATGGCGGCACGTGTCTCACAGAAGGTGGGTGCAGAGGCTGATCCTACCAACTTCCTTCTGATGCATGCGATGGGTCCGAATGTGGCAGGTGTTATCGGAACAGCTGTTGCAGCAGGTACCTTCATGGCTATCTTCGGAGTATTTTAAGTTGTGCGAAGTGGTGATCTTTTGCCGAAAGGCTGCAGATTACCACAGCATATCTGTTTGAAATGAATCATATGGAGGATAATTAAGATGGCAGAAATAGTAAAGAAACCGATTAAGATTACGGAAACCATTCTGCGTGATGCACATCAGTCTCTGATTGCAACCAGAATGCCTACCGAATTCATGCTTCCCATCGTAGAGAAGATGGACAAGGTCGGATATCATTCCGTAGAGTGCTGGGGTGGTGCTACCTTTGATGCATCCCTTCGTTTCCTGAAGGAAGATCCCTGGGACAGACTTCGCAAGCTTCGTGATGGATTTAAGAACACCAAGCTGCAGATGCTGTTCCGCGGACAGAATATTCTTGGTTACAGACCTTATGCAGATGACGTAGTAGACGCTTTTGTTCAGAAGTCTATCGCAAACGGTATCGACATCATCCGTATCTTTGACTGTCTGAATGATCTGCGCAATCTGCAGGAGGCAGTGAATGCAACCAACAGAATGAAGCAACAGGAAGGCCGCGGTCACGCACAGATCGCTCTGTCCTATACGCTTGGCGATGCTTATACTTTGGAGTATTGGGCTGACATGGCAAAGAAGATCGAGGAGATGGGTGCTGATTCCATCTGTATCAAGGATATGGCAGGACTGCTTGTTCCTTACAAGGCAGCTGAGCTTGTCAGCGCTATGAAGGAGAACACCAAGCTTCCCATCCAGCTGCACACCCACTACACCTCCGGTGTTGCCAGCATGACTTACTTGAAGGCTGTTGAAGCCGGCGTAGACGTTATCGATACCGCTATGAGCCCCTTCGCAATGGGTACTTCCCAGCCTGCTACTGAGGTGATGGTAGAGACCTTCAAGGGTACGCCCTTTGATACCGGCTTTGACCAGAATCTGTTGGCTGAGATCGCTGATTACTTCCGTCCTTACAGAGACGAGTGTCTTGCAAACGGCCTGCTGAATCCGAAGGTAATGGGTGTTGATATCAAGACGCTGCTTTACCAGGTACCCGGCGGTATGCTCTCCAATATGGTGAGCCAGCTGAAGGAGCAGAATGCTGAGGACAGATATTATGATGTATTGAAGGAGATTCCTCAGGTTCGTAAGGATCTGGGTGAGCCCCCTCTTGTTACCCCTTCCTCTCAGATCGTTGGTACCCAGGCTGTATTTAACGTATTGATGGGTGAGAGATACAAGATGGCTACCAAGGAGACCAAGGCAGTGCTTCGCGGCGAGTATGGTCAGACCGTAAAGCCTATGAGCCAGGAGGTTATCGACAAGGTTATCCCCGGCGAGGAGAGAATTACCTGTCGTTTCGCGGACATGCTTCCCAATGAGATGGCGAAGCTGGAGGGAGAGATGGCTGAGTGGAAGCAGCAGGACGAGGATGTATTGTCCTACGCTCTGTTCCCTCAGGTAGCCAAGGACTTCTTCAAGTACCGTCAGGCACAGCAGGAGAAGGTTGATATGACCCAGGCTGACACCAAGAACGGTGCTTATCCTGTATAAAAACGAGACAGAATATTGGAGTGGGAGCGTAATGTTTACGCTCCTGCTTTCATTTCTAAATATTCTCTTAAATGCATTGACAAATCTATCAAATTTTGCGTAAATAGACTGTATGGAGATCCTATAGGAGAGATGGTATATTGAGAAGGATTGTTGTGATCGGCGGCGGAGCGGCCGGAATGATGGCTGCCATTGCTGCGGCAGACGGCGGCTGCAGGGTGACCCTGATTGAAAAAAATGAGAAGCTGGGGAAAAAATTATTCATCACAGGCAAGGGCCGATGCAATGTGACAAATGCAGCTGATATGGAGACATTGTTCGCCAGTGTGTGCAGCAACCGGAAGTTTTTGTACAGCGCCTTCTACGACTTTGATAATCGGAGCGTGATGGACCTTTTGGAGCATGCGGGCTGCCCGTTAAAGGTGGAACGGGGCGAGAGAGTGTTCCCTGTCTCGGATCATTCTTCGGATATCATCGGTGCTTTGCGTCGGGAATTGAATCGAAGAGAGGTCGAGATCCTGCTTGACACGGCTGTGAGGGAACTGATTTTTTCTGAGCATTCTGTGACCGGTGTGGTGTTGGAACATGGAAAGAGGCTTATGTGTGATGCGGTGATCGTCTGTACCGGCGGAATTTCTTATCCTTCCACCGGGTCCACCGGAGACGGGTATCGCTTTGCGGAGTACTGCGGACATAAGGTGGTTACTCCGACTCCATCCCTTGTCCCGCTGGAGACGAAAGAAGACTGGTGCAGAGAACTGATGGGACTGTCATTGAAAAATGTCTCTCTGACCATGACTCTGTCCAAGCGCAAGGTCTATGAAGGGTTTGGAGAGATGCTGTTTACCCATTTCGGAGTCAGCGGCCCGTTGGTTTTGTCTGCCAGCACCTTTTATCGGGAGGGAGCAGACTGCCGTCTTGCCATTGATCTGAAGCCTGCCCTTTCCGAAGAACAGTTGGACAAGCGCCTGCTGCGTGAATTTGATGCCAATCACAAGAAACAGTTTAAAAATGCATTGTCGGAGCTGTTTCCCAATCGGCTGATTCCGGTGATGATCGAATTGTCCGGGATCTCTCCGGAGAAGAAAGTGCATGAGATCACGAAGGCAGAGCGTGCAAATTTTGTAAAGATCATCAAGCATCTGGAACTGACGGTGACCGGCACCAGAGGATTTGCGGAGGCCATTATCACCAGAGGCGGCATCAGCGTAAAGGATGTGAATCCCTCCACCATGGAGTCCAGAAAGGTGAAGGGTCTTTATTTCGCAGGGGAAGTACTGGATCTGGATGCAATGACCGGAGGATATAATCTTCAGATCGCATGGTCTACCGGACATTTGGCCGGAGAAAGTGCGGCACGATCGGATAGAGAAGAGAGGACAATGATATGAGGATAAATATCGCAGTGGACGGGCCTGCCGGAGCAGGCAAAAGTACGATCGCGAAATTGGTGGCGAAGAAGAGGAATCTGATCTATGTGGATACCGGCGCCATGTACCGCGCCATGGCACTATTGATGATTCGAAACGGTGTGGATCTGTCGGATACAGAGCGCATTATTTCTCTGGCGGAGACCGCAGATATTTCCATCGCTTACGAGAAAGGGGAGCAGGTAGTACTGCTCAACGGTGAGAATGTAAACGCTTTTCTTCGGACGGAGGCGGTCGGGAATGCAGCATCCGCTGTCAGTGCCATCGGTGCAGTGAGAAAGAAGCTGGTACAGCTTCAACAGCAGCTTGCCGCGAAGAGTGACTGTATAATGGACGGCAGGGATATCGGCACCTGTGTGCTGCCGGATGCCTCCTGTAAGATCTATCTGACGGCCAGCAGTGCGGTTCGGGCAAAGAGACGCTTCGATGAATTGACTGCCAAGGGTGAGGAATGCGATTACGACAAGATCCTTGCCGATATCGAAGCACGGGATTACCGGGACATGCATCGGGAGATCTCTCCGCTGAAGCAGGCGCCTGATGCCATATTGGTGGACAGCTCCGATATGACGGTCGAGGATGTTGTAGACAGGATCATCGAGCTCAGCTGCGGAAAATAGTCGGAACCGGAAAGGATTTGCGGATGGAAGTAAAGTTGGCAAGATGTGCAGGTTTCTGCTTCGGCGTGAAGCGTGCCGTAGATACCGTTTATGAACAGCAGAAGAGTGCCAAGGAGATCTATACCTACGGTCCCATTGTTCACAATGAAGAGGTGGTACGGGAACTGACAGAACTTGGTGTGAAGGTTTTGGAAAACAAGGAAGAGCTCTTGCAGCTTGAGCGGGAGAGCACTGACGGGAGACAGCGGGCAGTCATTATTCGTGCGCACGGTGTTCCGGAGGAGATCTACACGATCCTGCGGGAGAAGGAGATCGACTGTGTGGATGCCACCTGTCCCTTTGTGAAGCGGATACACAGAATCGTCAGAGAACGGAGTGAAGCAGGGGACCGGATCGTGATCGTCGGAAATCCCGGGCATCCGGAGGTGGAAGGGATCGTCGGCTGGTGCAGAGGACCTGTTTCGGTGCTCCAGACCATGGAAGAAGCACAGAATTTTTGCCCGAAAGATGGGGAAATTGTGACGGTTGTTGCTCAGACGACATTTAATTACAATAAATTTCAAGATATAGTTGAAAATTTTGAGCATAAAGGGTATAATGTTAATGTTGTTAATACTATATGTAATGCAACAGAAGAACGTCAGCAATCTGCAGCGGAATTAGCCGGGGAAGCAGACGTGATGATCGTAATAGGAGGTAAGCACAGCTCCAATACTGCGAAGCTCTATGAGATCTGCAGTGAGAGATGTCCGAATACCTATTTTATACAGACACTGGATGACTTGCATTTAGAGCTGCCTAAAGCTGTTCGACTAGTGGGTGTTACTGCGGGGGCTTCCACCCCAAATAAATTAATTGAGGAGGTTCAAAAATATGTCAGAGTTAACTTTTGAACAAATGTTGGAAGATTCTATCAAGACAATACATGCAGGAGAGGTAGTCGAGGGTACAGTTATCGATGTCAAGGCAGACGAAATCGTTTTGAATATCGGTTACAAGTCAGACGGTATTCTTACCAAGAGTGAGTATACCAATGATTCCAGTGTAGATTTGACTGAGGCTGTGAAGGTCGGCGATACCATGGAAGTGAAGATCCTGAAGGTCAACGATGGAGAGGGTCAGGTGGCTCTGACCTACAAGAGACTTGCAGCTGACAGAGGCAACAAGAGAATTGAGGAGGCTTACAACAATAAGGAAGTGTTGAAAGCTACTGTTTCTCAGATCCTTGCCGGCGGTTTGAGTGTTGTTGTGGATGAGGTAAGAATCTTCATTCCCGCAAGCCTTGTTTCTGATTCTTATGAGAAGGATCTGACCAAGTATGCCGGACAGGAGATCGAATTCGTTGTTACCGAGTACAACCCTAAGAGAAGAAGATACATCGGTGACCGCAAGCAGCTTCTGGTTGCTCAGAAGGCTGAGGCACAGAAGGCTCTCTTCGAGAGAATTCATGCCGGAGATATCGTAGAAGGTACTGTGAAGAATGTGACTGATTTCGGTGCATTTGTGGATCTTGGCGGAGCAGACGGTCTGCTTCATATCTCTGAGATGTCCTGGGGACGTGTTGAGCATCCCAAGAAGGTATTCAAGGTTGGTCAGCAGCTGACCGTCCTGGTAAAAGAGATCAATGATACCAAGATCGCTCTGTCCTTGAAGTTTGATGATGCAAATCCCTGGAAGGGTGCCGAGGAGAAGTATGCAGTAGGTAATATCGTTACCGGTAAGGTTGCAAGAATGACCGACTTCGGTGCATTTATCGAACTGGAACCCGGAATCGATGCTTTGCTTCACGTTTCTCAGATTGCCAAGGAGCACATCGAGAAGCCCAGCGATGTTCTGAAGACCGGCGATGAAGTGACAGCGAAGGTTGTTGACTTTAACGCAGAAGACAAGAAGATCTCCCTCAGCATCAAGGCGATGCTTGCTCCTGCAAGTACCGAGGCTGATGATGCGGACGAAGTAGCAGTTGACATTGATGCTGCAATCGCTGCACAGAGTGAAGAAGAGTAATCTCTAATCCAATGATTCATAAAAAGCCGTCCGATTTCTCGGACGGCTTTTTTATATCGGCAGAAGTCTTCTGCAGGGCGATGAGCAAACTAATAAGTTGATGCAATCATTGCGAGAATGTGACCTACATAGGTGGAGAAGGCTTCCCGATCCTTTTTTAATTCATCGGTGAGTTCAAAGAAAAGTTCTTTACTCTTATAGTCCCGCTTGAAGAAGGGCTGGAACACCATTCCCCACTGGGGCAGATAATTGGAATACTTTCTTGTATAGCAATTGGATGCGCTGGCAGGAATCCGATAAGGTTTTTCCACAAAGCCGGCTACTGACTTGTGCAGGGCGATATCTTCGTTGGGAAGGTAGTAGTAATCGTGATAATTGGAGTAGAAATACTTTAGCTCTGTCTCAAAAATAGGAACTTTGATCACAATAGCATTTCCCTCTCCCCTGACAAAGCAGCCATTTGCGTGAGCCGAAATGGGAACCGGAATGGGAGGCTCCACAGAGGCGTGTATCAGGAGTTCTTTTCTTGTATTGCCCTCCTCGTCCCTGTAGTAATTCGCCTGCACCTTCCTTATTTTGAGCGGCTGGGTGAAGAGATCGTCATAGGTCAGGATCGGCAGGATCTCCAGCATCCCTTTGATATCATCGGAATTGTGGAGAAAGAGAAGGTCGGATATCTCCTTGGAGGGTTCCTTCACATATGCGTGATAGAGATCGATAAGCTCGCCGCCGGTGTACCGGTCCTCTCTGCGGATCCCTAAAAACTGTTCGATCGTCTTCTGACGACAATTGGGGAGTTTGAGAAAGAATTTATAGGGCGATACCCGACGGAAGATATCTACACCATCAAATCTGTCAAAATTGTAGGGCAGAGATAATTGTTCACATTTCTGAGTCAGATAGGGAAGGTCAAAATTATTGCCGTTAAAGTGAAACAGGAAGCTGTAGGAGGCCGCAAACTCAAAGAAAGCTTTCAGGACAGCGCCCTCTTCCTCATAGTTTTCTGCCATCCACTGGACAATTGCCCATTTTCCGTTTTGATAATAGGCGCAGCCTATCAGATATAAGTAGGAGGACCTGGCAGTAAAGCCGGTAGTTTCGATATCCAGAAAGAGAATCTGTTCCGGAGATGCAAAACGAGAGATAGGAAAGCCTACGGCAGATTGTTCAAGTATTGTCTCGGATAATTTCATGGGAGATCTCCTGCAAAAAAGTGTACGAATCAATTCGTAAACATAATAGCATATTCTCATAAATTTCTGTAGTATTTTCTTGAAAAAAATAGTATAATCGGAAGAAAAGCGTAGTGCAGCGAGATTTTTGTCGAATCGGCAGGATGATAGTTTGGCACTCAATGAAAAGTATACAGAGGGAAATTGGTATGGCTAAGTTAACGTTTGTCGGTGGCATTCACCCCTTTGATGGTAAAAGTCTGACCAAGAAAAAAAGAATAAAAGATATCTTGCCTACAGGAGAT
Source organism: Acetatifactor sp. (assembly GCA_018385425.1). Lineage (GTDB taxonomy): Bacteria > Bacillota > Clostridia > Lachnospirales > Lachnospiraceae > Acetatifactor. The sequence goes on along the minus strand of JAHBAA010000148.1, from coordinate 3,246 downwards.
CTGGTATACCCGCTTTCTCAGCACATCGGAGCTCCCGCAAAGGCAGTGGTGAAAAAAGGGGACCATGTATTGGCCGGCCAGATGCTGGCGGAGAGCGGAGGCTTTGTATCTGCTCCCATCCTGTCCAGTGTATCCGGCACTGTGAAGGCAATAGAACCCAGACGGGTGGTGACCGGCGATCTTGTGATGAGTATCGTGGTGGAAAACGACGGAAAGTACGAGGATGTGGGTTTTGCGCCCAAGGCTAACGTTGACAAGCTGTCGAAACAGGAGATCCTTGATTTGATACGTGACGCCGGGATTGTGGGAATGGGGGGAGCCGGTTTTCCCACCCATGTGAAGCTGTCCCCGAAGAATCCCGACGGGATTCATTATGTGATCGCTAACTGCGCGGAATGTGAACCCTATCTTACTTCCGATTATCGAAGAATGGTGGAGGAGCCGATGAAGCTTGTGGAAGGTCTGAAGATCATTCTCCGACTCTTTGATAATGCCAAGGGAATCATTGCGGTAGAAGATAACAAGTCAGACTGTATTGAGACGCTGACCAAGCTCACCAAAGATGAACCTTACATCAGCGTTAAGACATTGAAGACGAAATATCCTCAGGGCGGAGAGAGGCAGTTGATCTATGCCGTCACAGGGCGCAAGGTGAATGCCTCCATGCTTCCTGCGGATGTGGGCTGTATCGTCAACAATGTGGATACCATTGTGGCGGTCTATCATGCGGTGGCAGAAGGACGTCCGTTGATTGAAAGGATCGTGACCGTGACGGGAGATGCAGTGAAAAGCCCCAGAAACTTCCGTGTGAAGATCGGAACCAGCTATCAGGATATCTTGGAGCAGGCCGGTGGTTTCGGAGTGACCCCGGAGAAGATCATATGCGGAGGGCCGATGATGGGATTTGGTATGTTCCAGCTGGATGTGCCTACCACGAAGACCTCCACGGCATTACTGGCATTTCAGAGAGATGATGTCTCCAGGGCAAAGCCTACTGCGTGTATCAATTGCGGCAGATGTGTGGAGGTTTGTCCCGGCAGAGTGGTTCCGAGTAAGCTGGCTGACTACGCGGAGCACTTTGATGAGGAGGCTTTTCTTGAAAACTATGGTATGGAGTGCTGCGAGTGCGGATGCTGCAGTTACGTGTGTCCTGCGAAGAGACCTCTGACCCAGGAAATCAAATCCATGCGCAAGCTTCAGCTTGCAAAGAGAAAGAAGTAGGAGGGCAGACAATGAGTGAATTATTTCAGATATCCTCCAATCCCCATATACGTTCCAGGGTGACCACCAGCGGGATTATGATGGGGGTTCTGCTGGCATTAATGCCTGCCACAGGTTTTGGTATTTATCATTTTGGACCAAGAGCCGTCCTGGTGATCATTGTTACGGTGGCCTCTTGTGAATTGACGGAATTGCTGTTTGGTCTGCTTCGGAAGAAGATGACGATCGGAGACTTGTCTGCGGCTGTGACCGGTCTGCTGCTTGCGCTGAATCTTCCGGTGAGTATTCCGCTCTGGATGGCCGCGTTGGGCGGCGTGTTTGCCATCCTGATCGTGAAACTGCTTTTCGGCGGTCTGGGTCAGAACTTTATGAACCCCGCACTCGGTGCGAGATGTTTTCTGTTGATCTCTTTCCCCACAGCCATGACAAATTTTGCGTATGATGCCTTCACAGGAGCAACGCCTTTGGCAGCGCTGAAGGCCGGGGAATCTGTGAATCTCGTGGATATGGTTTTTGGCAATACCGGAGGAACCATTGGAGAGACCTCCGCAATTGCCATCCTGATCGGTGCCTGTATTCTGCTGATAACCGGGATCATTGATCTTCGGATTCCGGCCAGTTACCTGGTGACCTTTGTACTGTTTGTCGGCCTGTTCGGCGGCAACGGTTTTGATCCGGCTTATCTGACGGCACAGCTTTCCGGCGGCGGACTGCTGCTTGGTGCTTTCTTTATGGCCACGGACTATGTGACCAGACCGATCACCGGCAGGGGACAGTACGTCTACGGTATTTTCCTCGGTTTGATGACCGGTATCTTTCGATTGTTCGGTCCCGGTGCAGAGGGAGTATCCTATGCGATCATATTGGGCAACCTCCTGGTGCCTTTGATCGAGAAAATGACAAAGCCTACCGCTTTCGGATATGCGAAGGGAGGTAAGCGCTATGCAAAATAGTTCGAATTCCAACCATAAGAGTGAAGTGAAGGTGATGCTGAAGGAGGCGTTTGTTCTCTTTGCCATCACTCTGATCGCAGGTGTTTTGCTTGGTTTTGTGCATGAGTTGACCAAGGATCGGATCGAAGAACAGAAGCTTCTTGCGGTACAGAAGGCTTGCCAGGCCGTTTTTGCAAGTGAAAACAGTGACGGAATGAATTTTGAACAGGTCAGTTTTTCTCCCTCCGAGGAGCTGCGTGCGGAGTGTGAGTCCAATTTTGTGGAGATCGGAACGGTATATCTTGCGTATGCAGAGAACGGAAGCCGGGTCGGCTATGTGGTACAAAGTACCTCAAAAAAGGGCTATGGAGGCAATATCGTGCTGTATGTGGGAGTCAAAAATGACGGTACTGTGAGCGGTGTCTCCATCCTGGAGATTCAGGAGACGCCGGGACTGGGTATGGAGGCTCCGAATGTACTGACTCCCCAGTTTGCGGGTAAGAAGGTCAGTCGTTTTACCTTTACGAAATCCGGTGCTTCTTCGCCGAATGAGGTGGATGCGATCAGCAGTGCCACCATTACTACGAGAGCGGTCACCAACGCCGTCAACGGCGGTGTGGCTGCAGCCCTGGAGCTTTTGAAGGGAGGTGCTTCTCATGAATAAGGCAGGAGAAAGACTTCTCAACGGCTTGGTGAAGGAAAACCCGACGTTTGTGCTGATGTTGGGTATGTGTCCTACTCTGGCGGTAACGGTTTCCGCGATGAACGGTCTGGGAATGGGATTGACTACAACAGCGGTTTTGACACTCAGCAATCTGTTTATTTCACTGCTCCGCAAGGTGATCCCCGAAAGAGTGCGTATCCCTGCATTCATCATGATCATTGCATCCTTCGTGACAATGATGCAGATGCTGCTGCAGGCATATTTGCCTTCTTTGAATGATTCTTTGGGTGTGTATATTCCTCTGATCGTCGTGAACTGCATTATCCTTGGCAGAGCGGAAAGCTATGCCTATCACAATCCTGTGATTCCCTCTCTGTTTGACGGTCTGGGAATGGGACTCGGTTTTACGATAGCATTGACCTGTATCGG
>JAHBAA010000137.1 GCA_018385425.1 Acetatifactor sp. | reverse complement strand
AGGGTCTCCGAAACAGCCTTCACATCCTCCTCATCGATCCACTGTCGTCCGTAGGAAATTTTATGCTCTCTCACAGGGCTTCCGCCCAAAACAGCCAAAGATTCTCTCATCATCTGCCTCCAAAATATAAGCTCCGTTCCTGTCAGCATTGTATCATAGTACCTGCAAAAAGGCAAATTAAGAAAGCCTTAAGGGTTTCTTAGAAACCCTTAAGACTTTCTGTAAAAAAACTCAAAAAAAGCACGTCCCGCAACCCGGGGTATATTTGCCTGCAGACACGCTCTCGATCGGGAAAAGCGTAACGGTACATAAGCGCATAAAAAACACGCGCTAAGTACCGACATTTTTCCGACGGTCTGCAGAAAATACACCCCTGATTGCGGGAACACTCGTCATCATCTCGTTGCGGAAAGGGAGCTCCTCACGAAATGCCCCGAAGCTTCATGGTCAGCCGGTGCACTCTCCGAAGATTTTTAGGTGCGATGGCAAACAACGTGTGGTATAACTTGTTTTTCCGGGTCAGATACGGGTTCTTCCAGACCCGGATCAGGTTGTGCCGAAGGAAACCCACGATTTCTCTGTATTGTCGATTATCCGCCGTCATCCGGCTGACAGGGATGTGGAGGAGATATTCCAGTCTCTGGAAAACGCCGAAGCGAAAGGCCACATCACGAAGCACAGGGTACTGTTTTTCCACGATCTCCGCCACCAGATCCGCATTGTCCACACAGTCCCCGAACACTCTGGAAAAGAGTTCCCTGCTCTCCTTTCTGGAATTGCTGCCCACACGGTAGAACACATGATAGGCGTGTCCGGGCAGGGAAACGATTTCTCCAAGTCCGGGCAGCAACAGGATCAGCAGACGGAAGTCCTCATTCAACAGACCGTCGGGAAAGAATTCCGGCACTTCCCCCACTCCGGGAATCTCCATTACGGGAAAGCTTTCCCTCTGAAAGACCTCTCGGCGAAACAATTTGGTACAGAAGGAGCAGTCTCCTCGGTGCATCAGCAATTCTCTCAGAAAGTCGGAAGCGGTGATCCGTTCCGGCTTCTTCGGCGGAATGCAGATATCCGGCAGCACCTCTCCCTTCGGCGTGATCTCATCTCTCCCGATCTGAGCGGCCATGGTCTGATAAGTACAGATGCCCTGATAAAGCCTTTCATACATATCCTCATCCACGTAATCGTCACTGTCCACAAAACCAAGATACGCTCCCGTGGCCCTGCAGATCCCCAGATTCCGCGCGGAGGAGGAGCCCCCGTTTTGCTTATGAAAGACACGAATTCTTCCGTCTTCCCCTGCCAGTTCATCGCAGAGTTCTCCCGAGCCGTCGGTGGACCCGTCATCCACAAGGAGGATCTCCAGATTCTCGTAAGTCTGTGCCTGAAGAGATCTGACACATCTGGTCAGATATTCCCGCACATTGTACACCGGCACAATCACACTGATCAATTCCTGCTTCATCTGCATTATCCTTTCCCTGTCAGAAGTCTGTACATCTTTCTCTCGCCGATCACGGGGGCAGGAGTACACGGACCGTCCGTTGCCTTTGCAGGATCTGCATCCGGCAGGCTTTCCATATCCTCCTTTGCCAAGAGCTCTTTCTCCAGACAGAGTCGAAGCAATTCCGCTGCGGCATTCTCTGCATTCCAGGTCGCGGCGACGGTCTCATAGGCATTTCGCCCCAGACGTCTGCACAGCGCTTTGTCTGACACCAGCCGCTCTGCTTCGGAAAACAGTTCTTCTGTTCTGCCGGTCCGGTAGACCAGACCATTCTCTCCGTGTTTCACCAGATAGGGAACTGCACCGATCATATGATCTGCCACCAGGGCGCAGCCACTGTTCATTGCCTCATTGGCCACGGCTCCCCACCCCTCCTGTCTGTCACTGGTAAAGAGAAAAATATCTGCCTTCTTCATCACTTCCCGCACCTTTTGCGGTGTCTGAAAGCCCAGAAATCCCACACAGTCCTCCAGACCGTATTTCCTTCTCAGTTCTTCCATCTGCTCTCGCAATTCCCCGCCGCCGATCAGATCCATCCGAAAGGCCAGACCCTGCTCCTTCAGATAGCGGGCAGTCAAAAGCGCCAGCTCCGGATGCTTCCAGTCGATCATTCTGGCAGCCCACAGAATGTAGGGAAGCTTCTCCCCGGCAGACTGTCCCCGGGCAGGATACCCTTTCTCCGCCAACAGTTCCTCGATTTGGGCAGGCACAAACTCCGGAAAATACCCCCAGCGATACATTTTTCCGGGATAAGCCCTCACAAGAGAATAGTCGGAGGCCACATAACCTCCTGCACACAGCAGATACACCGGCTTCCTTCGATATCTGGTGTGATCATGATACTTCTTTCGCAGGCCTCTGGGAGAAACCGCTTTCCACTGACCGGTCTTGTACATTCTCTCACAGATGCGCACCACCGGCTTTTCCTGCTCCAGACGTTTTTCGATATAGCGCTCGTCCTCACAGCCGCCGAACAGGACCAGCTTGGCTTGCTCAATGATCTCCCTGCACTCCTCCGGCTGCTCATAATACTTTTTCAGGTAGGGGTAATCCAGGTTCTGGTTCCACCCCATACGGATCCGCTCTTCCTCCATGGCTTGTGTCTGGATGAAGAGAAACTGTTCCTTCAGCAGCCGGTACATGGCATTGCAGAAGGGTATCTGATGATGATTCAGATAATTGGAAACAAAAACACAGGTCGCTCTCAACTTCCTACTCCTCCCCTCCTGTTATCTGCCCATAGATCTCCAGCAGTTCTGCAAAGTTGCGATCCCCATCGTGGGTGGCAAGGGCATGGTTTCTGGCGTTTTCACAATAGTATGCCTGCTTCTCCCGGGACGCACCCCACATGGCAAGCACCGCGTCCGCCAGCCGGGATGCCTGCGCGGAAAATTCGAGATTCTCCTCCCGCACCCGGTTCGTCCCCGGTGCTTCTCCCCTTCCGAGGGTGTAAAAGTCGATGTCGGGATCACGAAATCCCCGGTACCCGATTCCGTCCACCCCCGGGGTAAACACATCCGGAACGCCTCCCACATCGGCGCTGATACAGGGCATTCCGAGAAGCATGGCTTCCCCCAGAGAATTGGGAGAATTCTCCATCGAGGAGCCGCACAGAAACAGCGAGCTTCTCAGGTACTGTGCCCGCATCTGCTCACAGTCCAGCTTCCCCAAAAAATTTACTTTCCCCTCCAGGCGGTTTCGTCTGATCAGGCGGCGCAGATACTGTCCATAGCCGGAGATCTTCAGCTTCTCCTTCAGCGTGGAATACCCCACCAGCGAATTTCCCGCCACAGAGACCTCCGCGTCAGGATACTCCGCCAGTATCCGGGGCATTGCCTCCAACAGATAGTGCAGTCCCTTCAGGGGATAATCTCCCTGACTGAAAAAAATCGAGTGGGGTCTGCACTGCCCCTCCTCCCAGCGCGCCTCATAAAACGGACGACGAAGCGTCTCGTTCATCTTGAAGTAAACCGCATCCGGATTCCATTTTTCTGTATAATATCGATCCAGAGCGGTCCTTCCGGTAATATTCTTTGCCAGGGACACCGCTTCCCGCTCCATCTCTCCCCGACGCAGAAATTTCTCCTGCTGCTGCCGGAGTCCATCCTTCTTCAAAGTATCCCTGAAAGAGTTGTGCCGGATCACCTCTTCCGGCAGATCGGCATAGTAAGCCAGGGCGCACACACTGACAAGCCCCTGAATCCCAAGCAGCAGGCGTCTCTTCTCCGGCATCGCCCTGCACATCGCAAGGGTGTGGGGAAACTCCGTTCCGAAGCAGTGCACCACATCCGGCTGCCATGCCTGCAGTATCTCCCCCATCCGCTCCTCCAGCGAACTGTCATACACCTCCGGGCGGACCGTATCCTCCCGGAAACAGAACCCGTACAGCCTCCTGCCGCGGTAGGTGCATTCTCTCGTAAGCACCGTCTGCTCTCCGGAAAACAGTTCTCCGGGAGCGGGACAGGCAATGGCCAACTCTATTTTGTTTTCCCCCTGATGCTCCAACAGCCGGTCTGCCAGACCCATGACCCAGCCTTCCTTGTTGGAGGCTTCCAGTCCGAATTCCCCGGCAAGTATCGGCAGCATCACATTACAGAGCCATAAAACCTTCATGTTATCCTCATTTTCCGCAGCATCGGGAGCTCACTCCCCCACCCTCTGCTGCTTATCTTCCATGCAGCGCACGGTTTTTCTTTCGGCACGACAGTTCTCCTCCCGGGATAGGGACTTTTGTTTCGCCGACAAAACGTCAAAAAGATTCCAGCACAAATATCATACGGTATACCACTCTCAGCCAGAGCAACCCATACAGTGCCAAGGAGGCCATCTGTGTCTTGCCGTTGTCCGCAAACACTTTCTCCGCCTTCCAACAGATCAGACATACCGGAAGATAACAGAGGAGAAAGGCGGCGGCGAAGGAAAGTCCCGGCAGCACAACATCGATGAGCAGCAAAACCGCTGACAGTACAAGCACCGCCGCAGTTCTCCGTCTTCCGAGAGATGTGCTGTCACTGCCCTTCACCGAAGCCGCCATACACAGCAGAAACAATATGGGCAGAATGATTCCGAGCGATTCCGTCAGCCTCTGCAGCGAAAGCACCAGAGACTCTCTGCCAAGCACCGCCTGAAACCGCAGGACATTCTCGTCCAGCAGAAAGTGAAGAAAGGTGGCCTCATCAAACACCGGCAGCAGCGCAAGCTCCGTCACCGTGATCCGAAACACACATCCCAAGTCCCGCTTTTTCAGCCACAGAGCCGGAAGCATCACACAAAGCATCAGTCCAAACAGTCGGACGATGTCAGCCGCCAAGTCCCAGAGCTTGCGATCTGTTCCAAGCTCCATGCCCAAGTACAGTCCGATCCCCTTGGCCGTCTGCATATCATGCATTGCCGCAAGATACAGTCCCAAAGCGATGAAAAGCATCAAAAGCTCGATCCAATTAACAATTTTCTTTTGCTTCGCACTCATCTGTGTCTACATTCCAATCCGCCTTGGCGAACAGCCAGGCAATCAATACAGGTCCCAACACGTACAGCGGGTAAGCATACCGGGTCAGTGCCGTAGGGCCCAACAGCAGGGTCATCAGATACCAGAAGGGGAGCATGCATACCACCAGCTTACGATATTTTCTCACGTACAACAGACCCAGCATGGTCAAAAACAAGATCCAGCAATAGGTGGCAGGCTTAAACAATGCAGACACCACCGGCCAGTTGTAATAGGTATTGCCATTTACCACGTCACTGTAAAGCTTTCTGACACCGGGCAGGAAGCTTTTGGACTCCACCCCGTCAAACCAATCGTTCTTAGAGACATTGAAGGTATAGAGCAGTCCCCAATCCGTGTCTTTTCCATAGCCAAGCATCTCGGCATGGCTCACATCGTCCGGAAACCAGTAGCCTGAGGTCAGCCCCAGAAACGCATCGATATAATCGTTGGGGAAGGCCATTCCCAGCTTCAGCCAGTCGGAGAACATCTGGGGAAGATCGTTCTTCCACGCATCGTAAGTCGTCACAGCAACATTGTTCTTGATGCCATCCGCTATGGGCATATAATAATACTCCCAGGCATACTCCGGCACGATGGAATCGCACAGATACCACTGCTCCGTGGTCAGCTCGTCCCGGTGATTCTTTGCAGCCCGCGCCACCTGCATTAACGGCACGCTGAACATCTCCACCTTGCTTCCCTCACCGGCTCCCATGGTCACCCGGATCTCTTCCTTCAGCCAGCTGCCGGCAAACACGACCAACAGGCAAAGCGCCAACAGCTCCGCTCTCTGTCGTTTGCTCCACAGCACTGCAAAAACAGTAAATACAAGAATCGCGTACACCGCGTTGTTTCGAAAGAAGATACAGAGGATCCCCGTCAGGACCATCCCTACATCCAGCAGAACGATCCGGACTGCATTCCCCTCAGCATTCTTTTGTCTTACGAATCGACGCTCCATAAACAGACAGAGGAACAGTGTGAAAAAGGCCGTAAACAGAATATCCTTGGTCATGCTCAGGGAAAGCACTGCGTGAACCGGCAGAAGGGCGAACACAAAGACAGTCACCACCACCGGCCATTTTCTTCCGGTCAGCCCGGCGATCAGACGACAGCAGGCGGCCATGGCCAGAGCCAACACAGCCATCTGAACCAGAGTAAGAACCGCCATACCGATCTCCGGGGAGCCCACGGCATTTCCAAGCTGCAACGCCGTCCAGATCAGGAAGGTATGGGCAATGGGCTGATAGGAATTGAAGAAAGCAAAGCCTCGCACTGCCTCGATACACTGTCTGTGAAAATCATAGGACATGATGGCCGGATAATAAGCCAGAAAAGCAGGGATCCAGCAGACATAGATCACAAGGAAAGAAACCGGAAAGCTTCTCCGGATCCACCGCTCCCCGCAGGTCGTCTGCCATCTTCCGCCCTCAAACCGATCTAAACAGGCATAGAACAGATTCACCACGGGGGCAAAGGCAAGGCTCAGACCACCGGAGATCACCAGGATCCACAGCTTCCCCTTCACTCCCAGAGAGGTCATCCCCAAAAGACGCAATTGATATCCCATCACGAAGGCCATTCCCAGCAGGAAGCCGGTCACAAGAACAAAAGCAATTCTCCTCTTCAGCTGCTTTCTTGATTCGATGCCGGACAGATCCCTCCTCCAGAACCGGAGCGCCAGAACGAGAACCGCCAGGATCGGAATACTGCCAAGTCCATTGGTAAACTTACTGTCTCCGGCGATCAGGTTTAAGAGATAGCAGACTCCCAGAGAAGCATATCCTACCGCCAGGACCTCCGGGACATATTTTTTACATGTGGCTGCAGTCATATACCCTCCTAAAATGACAGACTAATTTCAAACATCAGATAAATACTTCTCAGCCATAGTGCAAGTGCGGTCAGACCGATCCAGACACCGGTTTTCGAAAACTTTCTGCGGATCTTCACCAGCATGGACAAGGTCAGCAGCACACACACCACCATGATTCCGAAGGTGGCTCGATCCGGATAATGGGGGGAAATGGCCATGGCACCGTGAGCCAGCACTGCGACGATCACCAGGCTTAACTGCGAGGCATCCAGACGTTCCCGGCAGTAAACCCGATAGACGAACCAAACCACCAGCGTAATGGCAAGCACCGGGAACAGGTAAGAGGCCGTGGCAGTCAGCATGGACTGAAACTGCCGGTACAAAACTTCACCCAGCCCGGAGGACTCAATGGTGGACGCCCGGCTGAAGTTGCCGGGAGCCAGGATCACCAGCAGGCTTCCCAGAAAAGAACCCACAATTCCTTCTATCATCCAGCATTTGGGGCGCTGATGCTTTTGCTTCCACAGATACAGTGTGATCCCCGCAGCCGCCACCATGACGGCAGGTCCCATATTTTCATTGCTCCAGCCGGTCATCAGCCCAAGGACAGGCATCCACAGGCTTCGCCCTCTGCTCTCTTTTCGACCATTCTCCCGCAAAAGATCCAGATACTGCCCCAGAAACAGCAGGATCCAGACAGTGGAATATACATAGTTCACCACACCCGCCTGCCAGAACATACTCATACGCATGTTGGCATTGCAGGCAAAGATCATCACAGAGCAGGTCAAAAACCACTCCGGTCTCCGGGCATCAGCCATTTTGCAGACCACCAGAGACAAAAGAACCGTCATCGTCAGATTCATCAGGTCCGCGGCAAGCTCTCCGGACAGGATGGTCAATTGCAGGATCGCGTGGGTGACACATCTGCCGCCCCAGTTCATGAAATGCCAGAACTGACCCTGCAGCACGTCCATCAGTCCCTGCAGCGGCTGCCCTGTGGCAAGATTGGTCCCATACCAAATGTCATCCATCATAAACGGTGTGTTCAGGTGAAGGCGAAAAGCCGCCAAATAGAGCAGGATGATCCCTGCCCAGACAACACAACCGGTAAATGCTCTTCGATTCTTTTCCATGCTCCGTCAACCTCTCTCGCAGACAGTATATCCTTTTTCCGCAATAAAGACAAGTCCGCACTCGATCCGGAATGCGGACTTAACAGGATGCTTACTCAACTGTAACGCTTTTCGCAAGGTTTCTGGGCTTATCTACATCCAGCCCCTTCGCCACGCTGACATAATAGCCAAGCAGCTGCAGAGGAATCACTGCCAGGCTGTCCTCAAAGTGTTCGTCCACCTTGGGAACATAGAAGGTGAAGTCCGCCTGATCCTCCGTCTCATAGCGGCCAAAAGTGGTCAGTCCCATCAGATAGGCACCACGGGCCTTGCACTCCACCATATTGCTGATGGTCTTCTCATATAAGTCGCTTTGGGTGAGGATACCGATCACAAGCGTGCCCGTCTCGATGAGGCTGATGGTACCGTGCTTCAACTCACCGGCGGCATATGCCTCACTGTGAATGTAGGATACTTCCTTCAGCTTCAGGCTTCCCTCCAGGCCCACCGCATAGTCGATACCGCGGCCGATGAAAAATACATCTTTGGCGTTGGCATACTTTGCCGCAAACCACTGAATACGGCCCTTATCCTCCAGCGTTCGGCTGATCTTTTCGGGAATGGTCAGCAGCTGTTCGATATAATAGTGATACTTTTCCTCTGTAATGCGGCCGCGAACATAAGCAAGCTGTACCGCCAGACAATCCACAGCCGCCAGCTGGGCACTGTAGGCCTTGGTGGTCGCCACAGAGATCTCCGGACCGGCCAGCGTGTAGAGCACATAGTCCGCTTCTCTCGCAATGGAACTTCCCACCACATTGACAACGGCTAGAGTCTCGATCCCTCTTTCCTTTGCCAGACGCAGCGCTGCCAGCGTATCCGCCGTCTCGCCGGACTGGCTGATGACGATCACAAGGGAATCCCTGTCTAAGGGCATCTTTCGGTAGCGGAACTCAGACGCCAGCTCCACCCGGACAGGGATGTCTGCCAGATCCTCGATCACATACTGGGTCGCCATGCCCACATGCCATGCGGAGCCGCAAGCCACCATGTAGATCTGTCGGATCGCCTTCATCCTGTCCTCAGACAGACCGATGTCACTCAGATCGATCCTGTCATTCTTCATCACGGAACGAAGAGTGTCGGACACAGCCTTGGGCTGCTCGTGGATCTCCTTTATCATGAAATGCTCAAAGCCGGCCTTCTCTGCCGCCTCCGCATCCCACTTGATCTCCACCGTATCCTTCTGCACCTCATCGCCGTTCAGATCATAGAACACAGCCTGACCCGGCGTCAGCTTGGCAAACTCCAGATTGCCGATATAGTAAACATTTCTGGTATACTTCAAAATCGCGGGAACATCAGATGCCACATAAGTCTCTCCGTCTGTGATGCCGATGATCATCGGGCTGTCCTTACGAGCCACCCAGATCTCTCCCGGGTAGTCCGTAAACATCAGTTCCAGCGCGTAGGAACCGCGGACGCGAACCATGGTCTTGGCAATGGCATCGATGGGTCCCAGCTGATACTTCTTGTAATAATAATCTACCAGCTTGATGACCACCTCGGTGTCAGTCTGGCTGTAGAAGATATAGCCGTGCTTTTGCAGCTTCTCCCGAAGCTCCTGGTAGTTCTCGATAATACCGTTATGTACTCCAACCACTGCAGACTCCACCGCACCGGAACCGGATCCCGTACAATTTCCTGCCACATGGGGATGGGCATTGGTGACGCTGGGCTCCCCGTGAGTTGCCCAACGGGTGTGACCGATCCCGCAGGTTCCCTTCAGGGAGTTGCCGCTGTCCGTCTTCTCGATCAGATTGGAGAGACGACCCTTGGTCTTCACTACCTCAGCCAGCTTCTCCCCGTCTCTGACTGCCAGACCGGCTGAGTCATACCCACGATATTCCAGCTTGGACAGCCCATCCAACAGAATGGGGGCCGCCTGCTGCCTGCCTGTAAAGCCTACGATTCCGCACATATCACGTGTTCTCCTTTCGTTGTCAGAGCCTTAAAGGGCATGGCCCTTGGCATGAATCACATCAATCACTGAAGCCACGTACCTGCGGCAGGTCTCCTCGTCCTGTGCCTCCACCATCACGCGGATCAGAGGCTCGGTACCGGACTCACGGACCAGGATCCGACCTCCGTCCCCCAGAAGGGAAGCCACTTGGCTGACTGCTGCCTGCACGTCTGCGTCCGACTGCGCCAGACGCTTATCCTTCACACGCACATTCTCCAGAACCTGGGGATAGACGGTGAAGCCCTCGGGAAGCTGGGACATGGTCTTCTTTTTCGCCAGCATGACCTCCATCATCATCAGACTGGTCAGAATACCGTCACCGGTGCTGGCATACTTGCTGAAGATGATGTGGCCGCTCTGCTCACCGCCGATACAACAGTCATTCGCCGTCATATATTCATAGACATACTTATCGCCTACCGCCGTCTTGGCATAGTCGATACCGCACTCGTCAAAAGCCTTGTACAGGCCGAAATTACTCATCACAGTGGTGACTACCGTGTTGTTTCGAAGCTCTCCCTGCTCCTTCAGATAGCGCCCGTAGATGTACAGGATATGGTCTCCGGTGAGCACATTTCCTTTCTCATCCACCCCCAGACACCGGTCTGCATCTCCGTCATAGGCAAAGCCCACATCACACCCATTCTCCACCACAAATCTCTGCAGATTCTCGATATGGGTAGAGCCTGCGTTATTGTTGATGTTGAGACCGTTGGGCTGTGCGTTGATCACCAGTGTCTTCGCTCCCAAAGCGTCAAACACAGACTTGGCAACATTCCAGGCAGCGCCGTTTGCACAATCTAAGGCAACCTTCACTCCCTTGAAGGAATACATGCCCAGAGAGATCAGATAGCCGATATAACGGTTTCTCCCCGCAACATAGTCTACGGTGCAGCCCACCTTCTCCCGTCCGGCAAAGGGTAGCTCCTCCCAAGTTTTCCCGAACAGATTCAGTTTTCCGTCCAGATAATCCTCCACCAGAGAGATGGTCGCTTCATCCATCTTCTCACCGTTTCCGTTGATCAGCTTGATGCCGTTGTCATAGTATGGATTGTGGCTGGCGGAAATCATGATACCGCAGTCGAAATCATCCACCCGGGCGATATACGCCACGGAGGGGGTGGTGGTCACATGAAGCAGATACGCATCCGCTCCGGAAGCGGTAAGTCCTGCCACCAGGGAATATTCGAACATGTAAGAACTGCGGCGGGTGTCCTTTCCGATGACGATCTTGGCGGGAGATGCATCCTGTGCCTGCCTCTTTTGTTCGCCATAATACCAGCCCAAGAAACGCCCTACCTTGAAGGCATGGTCTGCCGTCAGCGTCACACCGGCTTCTCCGCGGAAGCCATCCGTTCCAAAATATCTTCCCATACTGAAATCATTCTCCTTTTTCCCGACTTTCGTAAAGATAATTATACTTTTTTCCCACCCCTTTGTCAAATAGGTGTTGGGGTGTCACAGGAATACAGCTTCTGACACTCCTTCGGTACAAAGAAGAAGGAAGAAGTGAGTCTCCCACTTCTTCCTTACCCGGTAAACCATATTTTGGAAACGCTCCGGATCCTACAGATTCGGCATCGAAAACTTTTCCTTGTCCGTCACCTTAATGTCTTCTCCCAGCTGCACCTCGATGAGCTTGAGCTCCGTCTCGGCGATCACCGTATGCCTGCGGCCGGCAGCCATGGTGATCACATCGCCTGCCTTCACCTTCCTCAGACAATCGTCCACCACCGTCTCACCGGTGCCGGAGAGAACGACCCACACCTCATCCCGGTTCTTGTGGTTATGGTAATTCATCCCGTGTCCGGGATTCAAGGTGACCTTGATGGTCAGTGACGTTTCCTCCACATCGATCACCTTATAGCTGCCCCAGGACTTCTCGGCGAACATGATCTGCTGTTCGAACCGGTCCACGAAGGGCTTGATGTAGGAGCTCTGCTCCTTGTCGGAAACCAGAATTCCCTCGGGGCTGGCAGAGATCACCACATTCTTCAGACCCATGGCGAGAACCGGCACGTCCATCTCGTTTAAGATGTGCACATTCCGACAATTGTCGTTCATGGTCCCCTTTCCGATGACCGCTTCCTCCATGGCCTCGGTCAACGTATTCCAAGTGCCGAGATCCTTCCACGAGCCGCCGAAGCGCTGCACCTGGATCCGATCCTCATGCTCTGCCACCGCATAGTCAAAGGAAATCTTCGACAGGGTATGATACTTTGCATAGAGATCCCGATAATCGGTAAAATCGATCAGCTCATGGGCTCTTCCCATCACATACTTCAGCTTGTAAGCGAACACGCCGCCGTTCCACAGAGCACCCTGCCTGATATACTCCGCAGCCACATCGGCTGTGGGCTTCTCCTTGAAGGTGGATACCCATGCCGTAAGCTCATTGCTCTCGGGAATGATATACCCGTACTTCTCACTGGGGTAGGTGGGCTCGATGCCCATCAGCACCAGATTCGCCTCACCCTTGTCCGCCTGTTCGGAGAGCTTCTTCAACGCCCGGAAATAGTCCTCCTCCACATAGGGGTCTACGGGACATACCACCACCGACTCCTCCGGATCGATCCCGCACACATCCACCAGATAAGCGGTGGCCAACGCGATGGCGGGGAAGGTATCTCTTCTGCAGGGCTCTACGGAGATTCCAACCTCCTCCCCCAGCTGATTGTGGATGGCGGAGACCTGGGTCTTGCTGGTGGCGATGGTCACTGTGGCATCCGGGTCCACCTGCCTGATCTGATGGTACACTCTCTGCACCATCGACTCGTAGGTACCGTCCTCCTGCCGGAAGATCTTGATAAACTGCTTACTCCTGATGTCATTGGAAAGAGGCCACAGGCGCTTGCCGGAGCCTCCGGATAACAATACGATGTTCATACTGCTTCCCTCTATCTTTCCGCACGCATGGGATTGTTCAGGAAATCCTCATAGGAAAGCCGAATACCCTCCTCCAACTCCGTCTTGTAGGTCCAGCCCAGTGCGGTGGCCTTGCTCACATCCAGAAGCTTTCTGGGGGTTCCGTTGGGCTTAGTGGTATCCCACTTGATTTCGCCGGTATAGCCCACCACCTTTGCAACCAGTTCTGTCAGCTCCCGGATGGTCAGTTCCTTGCCGGTACCCGCATTGACGGTCTCGTCTCCGCTGTAATTGTTCATCAGGAAGACACAGAGATTTGCCAGATCGTCCACATACAGAAACTCTCTCAAGGGAGAGCCGTCGCCCCAACAGGTCACCTCGGTAAGTCCTGCCACCTTGGCCTCATGAAACCGGCGGATCAGTGCAGGCAGCACGTGACTATGGGTAGGATGGTAATTGTCGTTGGGTCCGTACAGGTTGGTGGGCATCACAGAGATATAATCCGTGCCGTACTGTTTGTTCAGAAACTCACAATACTTCAGTCCGGAGATCTTGGCCAAAGCATAGGCCTCGTTGGTCTTCTCCAGCTCAGAGGTCAGAAGGCAGCTCTCGGGCATAGGCTGGGGAGCCATTCTGGGATAGATACAGGAGGAGCCCAAAAACTCCAGCTTCTTACAGCCGTTCTTCCAGGCACTGTGGATCACATTCATCTCCAGAATCATATTGTCATACATAAAGTCAGCCAGTGCGCTCTGATTTGCGATAATCCCGCCCACCTTGGCAGCCGCCAGGAAGACATACTCCGGCTTCTCCTCGGCAAGGAACTGCTCTACTGCCTCCTGACGGGTCAGATCCAGTTCCTTATGGGTACGGGTAATAATATTGGTATAGCCCTGACGATTCAACTCGCGGACAATGGCAGAACCAACCATTCCTCTGTGTCCTGCCACATAGATTTTTGCATTCTTTTCCATCATCGTTTTCATCCTCACTTCATCCCGCTTCAGGACTTTTTCTGTAGAGAACAGAGTCCTGCAAGCATCCGATTACGCGTTCTTCATCGCTTTCTCTCTCTTGGCAAGCTCACGGTCATGACGGGCCATGATCTCCACCAGCTGTTCATAGGTAGTCTCCTGAGGGTTCCAGCCGAGCACCGTCTTTGCCTTGGTGGGGTCTCCCCAGAGATTGTCCACATCGGTAGGACGGAACCACTGAGGGTTCACGCAGACAAGCATCTTGCCGGTCTCCTCATCATACCCCTTTTCGTCGATTCCGGTACCTTCAAAACGGAGCCTGATGCCATTGGCGGCGAAAGCCTTCTCGGTAAAGTCACGCACCGTGTGCTGCTCACCGGTAGCGATGACGAAATCCTCCGGTTTCTCCTGCTGCATGATCATCCACATACACTTGACATAATCCTTGGCATATCCCCAGTCCCGCAGAGAATCCATATTGCCCAGCTCCAGATGATCCTGCAGCCCTTCCGCGATACGACCTGCTGCCAGAGTGATCTTACGGGTCACAAAATTCTCGCCGCGGCGCTCAGACTCATGATTGAACAGAATGCCGTTGACGGCGAACATTCCGTATGCCTCTCTGTACTCCTTCACGATCCAGAAGCCGTACTGCTTTGCAACTGCGTAAGGGCTATAGGGATGGAAGGGTGTGGTCTCACGCTGAGGAACCTCCTCCACCTTGCCGTACAGCTCCGAGGTGGAAGCCTGATAGACCTTGGTCTTCTTGGTCAGACCCAGGATCCGGCAGGCCTCCAGGATCCGCAGCACGCCCAGTGCATCCACATCACCGGAGTACTCGGGCACATCAAAGGACACCTGAACGTGGCTCTGTGCCGCCAGATTGTAGATCTCATCCGGCTGAACCAGACTGATGATACGGATCAGGGAAGAGGAATCGGACAGATCCCCGTCATGAAGGGTGATCTTGTCCATAATATGATCGATACGCGCTGTGTTGGAGATCGACGCACGGCGGGTGATGCCGTGAACCTCATACCCCTTCTCCAGCAAAAACTCTGCCAAATAGGAACCATCCTGACCGGTGATACCGGTGATCAATGCTTTTTTACTCATGTCTTGTCTCCTTTTGCGGACCAAAAAGTCCGTTCTGTTCCTTCCTACGATACAATTTAACTTTTGCCGCGATACCGCCAGGCATCGTCTTCCTCACATTATATCCACCCGAAAGTGCCTTTGGAATGAAGGATGTTGCTATTTACTTGGACAATATTGACTTTATCACAGCTTTGTGTACAATAGAAGAAAGAGAACCACAGCTTTCCCACCACTGAAAAAGGAGGCACGCACCAAATGGACAACACACCGCTCTTTCACGGCGACCTGGTCAATACCACCCGTATCATCTACACTCCCTCGGATTTTGCCAAGCTCTCCCTGTTCCACATCCAGGAGATCGGCACCCTCCAGGCCACAAAACCTCATATCAGCAAGCGCGAAAACCTGTCCTCCTACCTCTTCTTCCTTGTCCGCTCCGGCGCAGGAAGACTCTCCTACGACCATACGGAATATGAGCTGACTGCCGGAGACTGCGTCTTTATCGACTGCAGAAAGCCTTACTTTCACGAGACAAGCGAGGATCTGTGGAGTCTGTCCTGGGTACATTTTGACGGTCCCACGGCGGCAAACGTCTACCAAAAGTACATGGAGCGCGGCGGCCTGCCCGCTTTTCGACCGGAGACTACTGCAAAATACAGAGATTGCTTCGAGCATTTGTATCATATTGCTTCCGGTTCCTCCTTTACCAGAGACATGGAACTGAACACCGTGCTTTCCACACTTCTCACCCTCCTCATGGCAGATGCCTGGCATCCGGAGAAAACACAGTCCGGCACCAAAAACACCACGCTTCTGGAGATCAGACAGTATCTGGATCACAACTACCCCGAAAAAATAACGCTGGACGATCTGTCCGAGCGTTACTTTATCAACAAATATTACCTCACCAGAGTCTTCAAGGAACAGTTCGGCGTCAGCGTCATGGACTACCTGCGAAACGTCCGGATCACCCACGCCAAAAACCAGCTCCGTTTTACCGACAAACCGGCAGAGCAGATCGGACTGGACTGCGGCATCGGCGACGTGTACTACTTCAGCCGGGTGTTCAAGAAGGTGGAAGGGATCGGGGTACGGGAGTATCGGAAGCAATGGGGATAAGCTTCCTGCACTCCATCACGCTTCCTTAGTCCCGGTGGTTTCCGCAGAATTGCTGCTCCCGCCCTCTACGGAAAACAGTGCTTCTCCGGCCCGGATCTCTCCCTCCTGCAGCAGTTGCACCCGACTGCCCTCGGGCAGCTCCGCACATACGATCGGTGACACAAGAGAAGGGGCATTTTCTCTCAAAAAATCCAGCTCCAGCTTAAGCATCGGGTCCCCCTTCTTCACCTTCTGCCCGTCCGTCACAAAGACCTCAAATCCCTCTCCGTTCAGCTTCACGGTATCGATTCCCACATGGATCAAAAGAGAGATACCCGAATCCGTCAGAAACCCAATGGCATGTTTGGTATCAAACACAAAACTGATCTCCCCGTCCTCCGGTGCTCTCACGAAGGGATCCGTTGGGGTGACTACCACGCCATCCCCCATCATGCCTTCCGCAAACGCCTCATCCGGTGCCTTGGAAAGAGCGGCAGCAATTCCGGTCATAGGGCTGGAGATCAGGATGGGGGAAGTCTGCTCCCCAGCCGTGGACTGTTTTCGATCCGCCTCTGGCTTTTCGGGGGACTCCTGCTTCAGATGAAGCTCCCGATTCAAAGTGGCTGCCTGCTCTCCGGTGCTCTCCTGCTCCAGATACTCCTCCAGATTGGATTTGATCACTGTGACATGGGGACCATAAATGATCTGCACCCCATTTCCCTTGTGCACCACTCCCGATGCACCGGTGGTTTTCAGCAGCGCATCGTCCACCAGCTTCGGATCCAACACACTGCATCGCAGTCTGGTGGCACAGCAATCCACATCGCTGATATTGTCCTTTCCGCCCAGCCCGTCCACGATTACCGCACTCACCGGATCAGACTGCAGTTCTCCTGCATTTCCGGCTCTCTCCCGCTCTCTTCTCGCGTTCACATCCGCCCTTGTGTACAGCTTCGTCTCAGAATCCTCCTCTCCCCGTCCCGGCGTCTGAAAATCAAATTTTCGGATCAAAAACCGGAAAATAAAATAGTACAGGAAAAAGTACAGAATTCCTACCGGCAGGATTCTCAGCCAGCCGGTTTTTTCATTGCCCTGCAGGATTCCGAACAGGAACAGATCCAATAGTCCGCCTGAGAATGTCAGTCCCACTGCAATATCCAGCATATGGGCAAGCATATAAGCAAAGCCCGCCAAGACCACCTGCACTGCAAACAGCAGGGGCGCCACAAACAAGAAGGAGAACTCCAGCGGCTCTGTGATACCGGTCAGCATACAGGCCAGAGAAGCGGACAAAAGCAGTCCGCCTGCTTCCTTCTTCTTCTCCGGTCTCGCACAGTGATACATGGCCAGCGCCGCGCCGGGCAATCCAAAGATCATAAAGATAAACTCCCCGGAGAAATATCGGGTGGCATCTGCACTGAAATGCAGGATATCGCCGGAATCCGCAAGCTGTGCAAAGAAAATATTCTGACCGCCGGCAACCATCCGGCCGCCCACCTCCATGGTTCCGCCTACCGCAGTCTGCCAGAACGGCATGTAAAAGACGTGATGCAGCCCAAACGGAATCAGTGCCCGCTTGATCAAACCGAACAGTAAAGTCCCCCAATATCCGCTTCCCGTCACCAGACTGCCCAGCGCATAGATCCCGCTTTGAATCCACGGCCAGACAAAATACAACAGTATCCCCACAAACATATACACGATCGTGGAGATGATGGGAACAAATCTGGTACCGCCGAAAAAGGACAGGGCACTGGGAAACGTGATCCTGTAAAATCGGTTGTGCAGCGCAGCTACACCCAGCCCTACGATAATCCCTCCAAACACGCCCATCTGCAGTGTATGGATCCCACACACAGAGGTGATCGTTCCCTCCAGAACATCGGCTGCGATCTCCCCATTTTCCAAAATATCCCCACTGTTGACCAGCATAGCGCTGATGGCGGTATGCATGACAAAGAAAGCGATCACAGCCGACAGGGCAGCCACCTCCTTCTCCTTCTTCGCCATCCCGATCGCCACACCCACTGCGAAGATCAGTGGCAGATTGTCAAAAACCGCACTTCCCACCCTGTTCATGATCACCAGAAGATCGTGAAGAACTGTCTCCTCCCCCAAAAGCCTTTCCAGACCATAGGTTGTAATCATTGTCTCGTTGGTAAAGGAACTGCCGATTCCCAGCAAAAGCCCTGCCACCGGCAGAATGGCGATAGGCAGCATAAAGCTTCGCCCGATCCGCTGCAGAACGGCGAAAATCTTATCTTTCATAGTTCCAGCTTCCTCCTCGCTAAATGAAATCATATGTTGATCACATATATGTTTCATTTTTCCCAATAAAAAAGCACTCATACACATCCGCATCAAAATGCTATGTATATGAGTGCCGAGGGCCTGTCAAATGGCACGTGCCGGCCTGTTGACGGAGCGATCCGTCGCAGTTCATCAGCCGGATCAAAGGTAAAAGAGCAGGTCAACGACCTGCTCTCTTACAAAAATGGAAGCAATGGGGCTCGAACCCATGACCTCTCGCGTGTGAGGCGAACGCTCATCCCGGCTGAGCTATGCTTCCATAACCCCATTATAACACCTGACGAGCAAAATGCAATAGGGTTTTTTCGAGAAATCATCGCCTATATCGCGGCATCATTGGTTCAATATTCTCATAAACTCTTCTCCGGTGATGGTCTCTTTCTCGTACAGATACCGGGCGAGTTCATCCAGCTTCTCACGATTCTCCAGCAGGATCTGACCTGCCTTCTCATGCTGTTTTCTCACCAACTCCACGACCTCGCGGTCGATGGCGGTCTGGGTCTGCGCAGAACAGGTCAGGGAACTGTCCCCGCCCAGATACTGATTGCTCACAGTCTCCATTGCCACCATATCGAAATCCTTGCTCATGCCGTATCTGGTGATCATAGCGCGCGCCAGCTTGGTGGCCTGCTCGATATCGTTAGAGGCACCGGTCGTCACGGAGCCAAAGGCGATCTCCTCTGCAGCACGACCTCCCGTAAAGGTTGCGATCTTGTTCTCGATCTCCTCCTTCGTCATCAGATAATGATTCCCCTCGTCTACCTGCATAGTGTAGCCCAGTGCGCCGGAGGTTCTGGGAACGATGGTGATCTTCTGCACCGGGGCGGAATCGGTCTGCTTCGCTGCCACCAGGGCATGTCCGATCTCATGATAGGCTACGATCAGCTTCTCCCTGTCTGTCAGGATAGCATTCTTCTTCTGATATCCTGCGATGACTACCTCGATGCTTTCCTCCAGATCAGCCTGGGTAGCTGCACTTCTGCCGTCCCGAACAGCCCTCAAGGCCGCCTCATTGACGATATTGGCAAGCTCCGCACCGGAAGCACCGGATGCCATCTTGGCGATCTTGGCGAAATCCACATCCTCGTAGAGTTTGATCTTGCGGGCATGTACCTTCAGGATCTCCTCTCTGCCCTTTAAGTCAGGCAGCTCCACGGGCACTCTTCTGTCGAAACGTCCCGGGCGAAGAAGGGCCGGGTCCAGACTCTCCGGACGGTTGGTAGCTGCCAGGATGATGACGCCGTTATTGCCCTCGAAACCGTCCATTTCTGTCAGGAGCTGATTCAATGTCTGCTCTCTCTCATCATTGCCGCCCAGCTGACCGTCACGCTTCTTACCGATCGCATCGATCTCATCGATAAATACGATACAAGGTGCCTTCTCCTTGGCCTGACTGAACAGATCACGGACCTTGGAGGCTCCCATACCCACAAACATCTCAACAAATTCCGAACCGGACATGGAGAAAAACGGAACATTGGCCTCGCCGGCCACTGCCTTTGCCAGCATCGTCTTACCGGTTCCGGGAGGGCCCACCAGCAAAATACCCTTGGGCATGGAAGCACCGATCTCCCTGTATTTCTCAGGATTGTGCAGATAATCCACGATCTCAGTCAGATTCTCCTTTGCCTCATCCTCGCCTGCCACATCCGAAAACCTGATACCGTCAGAGGATTTCACATATACCTTGGCGTTGCTCTTTCCCATACCGAACATCATGGAATTGCCGCCGGCCTTCTTCGCCATCTGCCGATACATCATCTGCCCCAACAGGATAAAGATAAACATGGGGAGCAGCCAGGAAAGGAAAATGCTTAAGAACGGTGACATCTCCTCCACGATCTCGCTGGAAAACTTAGCACCATTGTCATACAACCTGTCCGTCAGCCCCGGGTCATATACCAAACCGGTCTTGTAGATCTTCTCTTCCTGCTTATCCTTTTGAACCTGGATTTGGTACAACAGTAGGAGATACACTCCGACGTGTACTTCTTTCTTCAATACAGGGATATGCAATTTCTTCAGTTCGCATTACATCTTATGATGCTGACGGTGTTCCACATGTTATTTCAAGTGAATTCGAAACAATTCCAAATATCTCAGAAGACACATTGGAAGTTTTGAACAGCTTAAAACAGATTCGCTTGCGTTTGCCGCGGGATGTAGAACAGGAATCATTTACCTATGAATTCAAGGGACCTGGTACTGTAAAAAGTGAAGATCTCTCGAAGGAAGGCCAGCTGGAAATCATGACTAAGGGTCTTGAGATCTTTACAATGATGGAAGGTGCTCACTTGGATATCGAATTCCAAGTTGATCTTGGCAGAGGTTATGTTCCTGCAGAAGTAAACGAGCATTACATTGAAGTTGTTGGTACAATTGCAATGGACTGTATCTTTACTCCTGTACCAAAGGTTAAATATTCCATTGAACCTTGCCGCGTAGGACAGCGTAACGATTACGATAAATTGGTTCTTGAGATTTGGACTGATGGATCAATCACTCCGGAAGATGCTCTTGCTGAAGCAGCAAAGATTGCAAAGGACTACTTCGCAATCTTCGTAAACTTCAACGAAAGTGACTACCCAACTGGTGACGATCCAATTGAAGGTGACGAGCAGATTCGTAAACTGCTTACAACTTCAGTAGAAGAACTTGAACTTTCAGTTCGCAGTTCAAACTGCCTTAAGAATGCAGGTATTAAAACTATTGGTGAGTTGACTAAGAAGACAGAAGACGAGCTTTCAAAGACCCGTAACTTTGGAAAGAAGTCTCTTGAAGAAATCAAGGGAAAACTTGAAGAACATGGTCTTAATCTTGGAATGACCGATTACAGTCATGTAAAGGATGTTGACTTGGTTAACAGACACAAGGAAGAAAACGAATGAACCACAAGAATGGATTTAATCCGCTTTCACGTACAACAGCCCACCGCCGTGCAATGTCACGCAACATGGTAACTTCTCTTTTCAGATACGAACGTATCACAACAACAGAAGCAAAGGCTAAAGAAGTACGCAAAGCTGCAGAAAAATTGATTACACGTGCAAAAGTTGATTCTGTTCACAACAGAAGAATTGCTGCAAAATTCATCGCTGATGAAAAGATTCTTAACAAGCTTTTCACAGAAATCGGTCCACGTATGAAGGATCGCAACGGTGGATATACTCGCATTCTTAAGCTTGGTTTCCGCCAGGGAGATGCAGCAGACACTGTAATTTTTGAATTGGTTGACTACAAGTTGCCAGAAGCAGGCGCTGAAGACGCTAAGGCATCAAAGAAGTCTGCAAAAAAGGCTGAAGCTGAAAAGGCTGAAGCATAAGGAGTAAGCTATGTCTAAAGCACATCGTGGAACTGGAATCCGCAAAGAAGTAAACCATGGCCGTGGAACATGCCCAGTTTGTGGTAAAACACAGATTAAGGTTCTCTACGATCAGGATGTTGACGGAAAGAAAGTAAAGGTATGCAAGGTTTGTAAGGCTGCTCTTAAGAATAAGGCACAGAAAGAAGCAAGACTTGCTAAG
>JAHBAA010000081.1 GCA_018385425.1 Acetatifactor sp. | reverse complement strand
ATTCTGATACTGGGCTCTCTTCCTTCTGTGAAGTCTAGGGAAAATCATTTTTATTATGGGCATCCGCAGAATCGTTTTTGGAAACTGATTGCCACACTATGCCATGTAGATGTTCCCCAGACGATCGAAGAAAAGAAGAAGCTTTTGAATGACCACAATATTGCTGTATGGGATGTGATTGCAAGATGCGATATCATAGGCTCCAGTGACAGTACGATCAAAAATGTGGTTCCGAATGATATGCATAGGATTCTTGACCATGCGCCGATTAAGCGGATCTATGCCAATGGCGGTAAGGCATATGAATTATATATGCGTTACTGTTATCCTTCCTGCAAAAGAGAGATTATCAAACTTCCTTCAACAAGTCCCGCCAATGCCGGGTTTTCTATGGATAAGCTGCTTATGGTATGGAGGAATGCCCTGGCTTTGTAAGCAGATAGACACTCTTATGTAAAAGGGAGCATTTTTTTTCAAAAAGTACTTGACCTTCCACAAGGTGGAAGCTGTAAAAAGAGAGTAGGATGCCGGTGAAAGGTGTCGGAAAGAGAGGAAAATTATCGTGGATGCTACTGTTGTACAAATGGTTCCCGGGGGCAGCATTGCGGGAATGGCTATATCACTGATCATCTCGGTGGCCCTGCCCATTGTTTTGCTGATCGTTTGGAGAAAGAAGACCGGGGCAAGCTTCTCCAGCTTCTGTATCGGAGCCGGGATCTTCATCCTGTTTGCACTGATTCTGGAGCAGATTTTTCACAGTGTGATGCTGGGACTGACCGGAACGGTGCTAAAAGACAATATCTGGCTCTACGCATTGTACGGGGGACTGGCAGCCGGCCTTTTCGAGGAGACGGGACGCTTTACGGCGATGAAGTTCTTTATGAAGGATCCGGATAAAAAGAATGCGATCATGTACGGAATCGGTCACGGAGGGATCGAAGCGATCCTGGTCACCGGCCTAAACATGATTTCCAATCTAGTCACCTCCATGATGATCAATGCAGGCAGCCTGGAGTCCATCCTGGCTCCCCTGGGTGATGAGAGACAGACCCTTTTGACACAGCTGTCCGCATTGTGGACAGAGCCCTCCTGGAAGTTTTATATGGCCGGCATGGAGAGGGTCTCTGCGGTGATGCTTCATATTGTACTGTCTTATCTGGTCTATATGGCAGTGAAGAATCAGAAGATCATCTGGTATGTTTTGTCTGTTTTGCTGCACGCTGCGGTAAATGCCGGAACCATTCTCTTTGCACAGGTCCTGCCGGTGTGGATCGTGGAGGTCATTTTGCTGGCAGTTTGCGCCGGATTGATTTTCGCGGTGAAAAGACAATATCAGAAGGAGCCGGCTTAGGGCAAATGCAAGCCGGATGATGTAAAAAGTATCATTGCTTACGTGCGGTGATGCTCTGCAGAAAGGAACCCTTTATCATGAAGATCAAACAGGTAGAGGAGCTGGTGGGAATTACCCGCAAAAACATTCGTTTTTATGAGGAACAGGAACTGTTGAGCGTAGGCCGCTCCGAAAACGGATACCGGGAATACGGTATGGAGGATGTGAAGCGCCTGAAGGAGATCCGGCTGCTGCGTCGTCTCGGGGTGCCGATCGAAGAGATCCGGGCTTTGTTTCAGGGGAGACTTTCCCTGGAGAAGGTTCTTGAGAGACAGGTCGTTTCGTTGGAACAGCAGAAGGAAAGTCTCTATCGGACGCAGGTCTTCTGCAGTCAGATGCTGGAGGAGAGACCTACTATGGAAAAGCTGGATGCTGACGCCTGCTTAGAGCAGATGGATCAGCTGGAACAGGAGGGAGTGATCTTTATGGATGAAACCAATCAGGATGTTCATAAGAAAAAACAGATGGGTGCTCTGCTGGGGGCAGGCATTATGCTGGTGTTATTGGTACCTTTGATCGGTATCTTGCTCTGGGCCTATACTGCGGAACCTATTCCCATCGCACTTTTGCTTTACTTAATCGGAATTCCTGCACTGGTCATCATCGGTGTAGTAGCCGCATTGATCAGCAGAATCAAAGAGATCAAAGGAGGAGAAGAAGATGAAGCTTCTAAGTATTAACTATATTCCCGGCCAGGAGATCGAGGCTTTGGGAATGGTCAAGGGAACGATCGTGCAGACGAAAAATGTAGGCAGAGATTTTATGGCAGGCATGAAGACTCTGGTGGGCGGGGAGATCACCGGCTATACCCAGATGCTCAACGAGGCCAGACAGATCGCCATCAAGCGGATGGTGGACGAGGCAAAGGAGCTGGGGGCGGATGCAGTCATCGACATCAAGTACGGTTCCTCACAGATCATGGCCGGCGCAGCAGAAGTGATCGCTTACGGTACTGCTGTGAAGTACATAGAGAAACAGGGAATGTGATGAAAGCTGCAGTTTTCTCGACAAAGGGAGCAGTAAGAAGGATCTCTTTGCAGAATAAAATGCTGAATCTTTGCAGCAGGAGGTATGTTTATCCATGTACCGTGTTTTGATCATTGAGGACGATCCCGGCATTGCGCTTGCAGTCCGGGACCGCATCGTCAGCTGGGGCATGCAGGCGAGATGCATTGTGGACTTTCGCAATGTTTTATCAGAGTTTGCAGCATATGAGCCCCATCTGGTGCTGCTGGATCTGGCACTGCCATTTATGAACGGGTATCACTGGTGCAGTGAGATCCGCAAGGTTTCCAGGGTGCCGATCATCTTTGTATCCTCAGCCGCCGACAATATGAATATTGTGATGGCAATGAATCTGGGTGCCGACGACTATATCGCTAAGCCCTTCGACGGGGAGGTCCTGATCGCCAAGATGCAGGCACTGCTTCGGAGAACCTATGACTTTAGCGAGAGCAATCCGGTACTGGAGCATCGGGGTGCGATGCTGAATACCGGTGACGGCAGCTTCTATTACGGGGAGGAGAAAATCCCTCTGTCAAAGAATGAATACCGGATCCTGTTGGTGCTGATGAAACAAAAAGGCAAGGTCGTCAGCAGGGAGAAGCTGATGGAGGCCCTCTGGCAGACAGATGAATTCGTGGATGAGAACGCCCTGACCGTGAACGTTGGAAGACTGCGGAAGAAGCTGGAGAAGGCGGGTCTGGACCATTTTATTGAGACGAAGTTTGGACAGGGATACTTGATTTCCCAAGAGTGAGCATAAGAATCGTTCAGCCCTATTTTGCAGCTGCTGCCGAATAGGGCTGTTGCCGTCCGGGGAGGAATGGGATGATAAGGAGCTTTTTGAAAGAGAATAGAGGCGGGATCGGTGTGTATTTTGTGTGCACACTGTTGTCTTTTGGGATATTTTGGCTCTACCGGCTGCCTTTGGGCACAGTCCTTTATCCCGCAGCGCTTTGTACACTGATTCTCTGTGGATTTATGGGGTATCGCTATTATCTTTATCGAAAAAAACAGGCGCATTTAGCGCATCTGATGTTTCTGCCGGATGATCTTCTCTCTGAGACAGAAAGGTACGATACGATGGAGGATCGGGAGTACGGAAGGATCATCGAACGGATCGAGGGGCTCCGTGTGCAGGAGAGAGTTCGATATGAGGCTTCCGTTTCAGACAGTATGGATTACTACTCTGCCTGGGTGCATCAGATCAAAACACCCATTTCCTCTATGAAGCTGAAGCTGGAGCAGGAGGACAGTCCGCTTTCCAGATCGCTCTCCGAGGACTTGTTTCGCATCGAGCAGTATGTGGGCATGGTGCTGACCTATCAGCGGCTGCAGTCCGACACCACAGACTATGTGTTTCGGGAGCATTCTCTGGAGAAGATCGTCAAGGGTGCAGTACGGAAGTTTGCCGGACAATTTATCGGAAAGGGAATCAGACTGGAGCTTTCGCTGGATGACAGGACGGTAGTGACAGATGACAAATGGCTTTCCTTCGTATTGGAACAGGTTCTGTCCAACGCTTTAAAATATACCAGGGAGGGCAGTATCTCCATCTACATGGAGGAACCCTTTCACCTCTGCATCCGGGATACGGGCATCGGGATCGCACCGGAGGATCTCCCCAGAATCTTTGAAAAGGGCTACACCGGGGAAAACGGCCGTGTGGAGAAGAGTGCCAGTGGTCTTGGATTGTATCTGTGCAGACAGATCTGCGGGAATCTGGGGATCGTCATTTCCGCCCGTTCAGTGCCCGGCGAGGGGACGCTGATCGATCTGGATCTGGAGCAGAAACATACCTTCCACGAGTAAATGTGACGAAATTGTTAGATTTTTCCTGATATCTGTTAGCCGATTCGATGGAGTGTTTCCGGCCTCAAATGTATACTGACATCAATGAAACAAGTCATTGAGAAGAAAAAGGAGGAGCTCACATGAGTCTGCTGACAGTAAAGCATTTGAAAAAAGTATATACCACCAGGTTCGGAGGCAACAAGGTGGAAGCCCTGCGGGATGTGAATTTTTCCGTGGAGGAAGGGGAATATGTAGCCATCATGGGTGAGTCCGGTTCCGGCAAGACCACCCTGCTAAACATCCTGGCCAATCTGGATAAGCCCACCCAGGGCACCGTCTTTTTGGAGGATACCGATTGCAGTAAGATCCGGGAAAAAGACCTGGCCGCTTTTCGTCGGGATAAGCTTGGCTTTGTATTTCAGGAGTTCAATCTGCTGGACACCTTTTCCGTGGAGGACAATATCTATCTGCCCTTGGTGTTGGCCCAGGTAAACTACCGTGAGATGGAACAGAGGCTGAAACCCATCGCTGAGAAGCTTGGCATCACCGAACTGTTAAAGAAATATCCCTATGAGATCTCCGGAGGGCAGAAGCAGAGGGTGGCAGTGGCTCGGGCACTGATCACGAATCCGAGAATCATTCTCGCGGACGAACCTACGGGAGCACTGGACTCCAAGGCAACAGATGAATTGCTTCGTCTCTTCGGTGAGATCAACCGCAGCGGTCAGACGATTCTGATGGTGACGCATTCCGTGAAGGCTGCAAGTCATGCGGGCAGAGTGCTCTTCATCAAGGATGGGGAGGTGTTCCACCAGATCTACCGGGGAGAAAGTACCAACGAACAGCTTTATCAGAAGATCTCCGACTCTCTGACTTTGCTGCAGGCAGGGGGTGAGAGAGCATGAATATCCGATTTTCACTGAAACTGGCCTGGAGCGGCATGAAAAAGAACGGAAAGCTTTATTTTCCGTATCTCCTTACCTGTATGGGAATGGTTGCCATGGGGTACATCCTGCAGAGCATCAGCGTCTGTTCCCTGCTGAAACACATGAAAGGCGGCGCAAGTGTTTCGCTTTCGCTGAGTCTCGGCAAATTTGTGGTAGCGGTTTTCGCGTCGATTTTTCTGCTCTACAGTAATTCCTTCCTGCTTCGCAGGAGAAAAAAAGAGTTTGGCCTGTACCACATTCTCGGCATGGGAAAGAGGGGGATTCGCAGAATCATTTTCTGGGAAAATCTGATCAGTGCATTGATCGGGCTGCTGGGAGGTCTGTTTGTGGGAGTGGCCTTCTCCAAGTTCGCAGAGCTGATCCTTGCCAATATTCTCCATCAGCCTGCAGATAGTAGTTTTACCTTGAAATGGGTGGCCTTTCGATGGACACTGATCGTGTATGGCTGTGTGTTTCTGCTGCTGATGGTCTATTCCCTGATCGCCGTGCAGCGGATGAAGACGCTGGAGCTGTTTCAGAGTGAGAGACTGGGAGAGAAGCCTCCCAAGGCCAACTGGCTGGTTGCACTGATCGGAGTGATTTTGCTGGGAATCGCCTATGGAATGGCAGTTGCCATCAAGAGTCCTTTGAGTGCCCTGATGTATTTTTTTGTGGCTGTGATCCTGGTCATCATCGCCACCTATCTGCTGTTTATCGCAGGCTCTGTGGTCTTTTGCAGACTGCTTCAGAAGAATAAAAAATATTATTATAAAAAGCAGCATTTTGTAGCAGTCTCCTCTATGGTATATCGCATGAGACGAAACGGAGCGGGACTGGCCAGCATCTGTGTCCTGAGTACCATGGTTCTGGTAATGCTTTCCTCCACCGGAAGTCTGTACTTTGGCATGGAAGATACCATTAACGGAAGATATCCCAGAGAGGTCAATCTGGAGATCAGTACACCGGATCTGGCTTCTTTGTCAGAAGAGAATCAGAATGCTTCCCGTGCCGCACTGGAAGAGACGGCGAAGTTTTATGGTCTGGAGATGACCGACATCGTAGAGTATCCCTTCGCCACCATGGTTGCGCTGTTTCGCGGGCAGGAAGTTCTGCTGGATGAGGAATCTGTGGATACCAACGATATGAATTTGATGGACGATCTGCGGGAGATGATGTTTGTGGAGGCGGATGACTATAACCGTATGACCGGAGAGAATGTGCAGCCGAAGGGCAATGAGGCATATGTCCTGCCTCTTCGATGCACTTTTGAACGGGAAGAGCTTGCACTGGGTGCTGTTGTGCTGAACATACAGGGGATCCTGACGAAGGACTTCCCGATCGGTGATAACATCTCCGCCTCGATCGTGCCTGCACTGATCGTTGTTGTGGAGGATCTGGATATGCTGTCGCCTCTGGAAAAGACGGTCAACCGGTTTGAGTATCCCGTATTGAATACGTCATGGTGCTTTGGCTATAATCTTCCGGATGCAACCGAAGAACAGATCATTACCCTCTACGGAGAACAGAAGAATGTACTCTCGAATCTGGAACAGTTTCAGCAGGCCGGGGGTGAGTTCTCCTATTATGCATCCTGCAAGACTGCCGAGAAAGAAGATTTTATCAGTACCTTTGGAGGCATGTTTTTCCTGGGCATCATCCTCAGCCTGATTTTTGTGGTGGCCACCGTCTCGATCATCTATTATAAACAGATCTCAGAAGGATATGAAGACCGTGCCCGGTTTGAGATCATGCAGAAGGTTGGAATGACCCGTGAAGATATCCGCAAGAACATTAACTCTCAGATTCTTACGGTTTTTATTGCCCCCTTGGTAATGGCAGGAATTCATCTGGCATTTGCCTATCCGATGATCTGGCAGATCCTGCAGATGTTTTTCATGAACGATCTGACCTTTGTGATTCTGGTGACCGCAGGAATCTATCTGGTCTTCGGCATCTGCTATGCCAGCGTCTACAAACTGACGGCCGGTGCCTATTACGCAATCGTCAGCGGGGGAAATACGTAAAATCCGGTTGTTTTTCCCTTCTCATCAGAGTATAATCTGTGGGAGGCAGGAATGGATCCCGATAGAAGATCCGCCCTGCGGGGAAGGACATGTACATATGAGCACGATGGGTTATTTTGTGTTGATTTTGTTGTTGATCGTCATCATCGGGGTGGCAAATGAGAGAGTATTTGCCATCCAGAGTGACATTGCTCTGGTATTATTTTCTTTGATTCTCTGCGGAGGACTGTATGCAGTCAGCTGTATTCCGGGCATGGAAGCTCTGGCCGGTTTTCTTCACCGGCTGGGAGATTTCGGCTTTGAGAAATACCTGATCGATACGGTCCTCTGCTTTATGCTGTTTGCCGGTGCGGGTAAGGTGAATATGAGAAAATTCCGCAGCAATCTGAAGACCATCAGTCTTCTGGCACTTCTTTCCACCATACTTTCTTCCGGATTCTTTGGTGTATTGTTCTGGATAGGAATGAAGTGCATTGGTGTTTCGATGGATCTTTGGACTTGTATTTTACTGGGAAGTATCGTATCTCCCACGGATCCCATCGCGGCAACCGGAATCCTGAATAAGCTTGGTCTGTCCAAGAATGTTTCGGTAGTCATAGAGAGTGAGTCCCTGTTTAATGACGGAACCGGTGTGGCGTTGTTTATCTTTGTCCGCAGTCTGATCACGAAAAGCGGAGAGAGCAATTTCTTCCTCGTCATGCTGAAGGAAGTGGTCGGGGCATTCGCCGTAGCTTTCATCGTGACATTCCTCATGATGAAGCTGATGGAATTATCCAGAGACCCGGTTCGGCATATTCTGATCAGTCTGGCAACGGTATCTCTGGTCTACAGTATCTGTGAGTATTTCGGCTTTTCCGGTGTCATCGCATCTGTGATCTGCGGTATGCTGGTTGCAGGCAGGAGAAGTAAGCTGGAGGGACGCATCCGTGCAGAGGATCCGAACAATCGTTACGAGGATTTCTGGGAGGTTGTGGAAGGAATTCTCAATGCGGTTCTCTTTGTGATGATCGGGCTGTCTCTTCTGAATCTGGAGGTCAGTCCATGGTTCGCTGTATTGATTCCCATGACCGTGGTGATGGTGTTGTTGTCCAGATTCGGAGGCGTGTTTTGTTCCGGAGCATTCCTTGGCAAAGCGGTGCCGGGCAACTATACGCTGACAGAGTTTGTGCTTTTGATGACATGGAGTGCCTTAAAGGGCGGTCTGTCGCTGGCGCTTGCGATGAGTACCAAGAGTATCCTGCCGGCGGAGACATATTGTATCGTATTGAACGTGGCATATATCACGATTTTCTATACCGTGATCGTACAGGGAATCACCATGAAGAAAGTGTACCTGAAGATAGAAGAACATAAGGCAGATCGCAGCAGACTGTCAAAGCATGGAGGAATACAATGAAGATCGTAATTGTTGGAGTGGGACGAACAGGAGAGCTGCTAGTCAGAATGCTTAGCGGAAGACAGCATGAACTGGTGGTTGTGGATGAGAAGGAACAGGTCGTGGACCGAATGACGGAATTGTATCCGGTCAGCGGTGTATGCGGAAACGGTGTCGCCGGGGAGACACTGCGTAAGGCAGGAGTGGATACTGCAGATGTGGTGGCTGCACTGACCAATCAGGACGCTGCCAATCTGTTGTGCTGTGCGAATGCGAAGAAGATGGGTGCCGGTCATGTGATCTGTCAGGTCTCTGATGCCGCTCTGTATCAGGACAAGGAGATGCTGAAGCGTCAATATGGTATCAACGCGATCTATAATCCGAAGATCGAGACTGCTGCAGCCATCGGACGGCAGCTGGGGATGGCCACCGATATTCAGGTAGAGGGGTTTATCGATCAAAAGGCTGCTTTTTTTCAGCTGACGGTGGAAGAAAAGAGTGGTCTGGCCGGGTGTCCGTTAAAAGAGATCAACACCGTCCTTGGTTCCAATCTTTTGGTGGCCTGTGTAAACCGCAAAAACAGACTGTATGTGCCGAATGGATCTTTTGTGCTGGAAAGCGGTGACGAGATCGGTATTATTGTTGAAAATGACAAGATACATGAGCTTGCATCCCGCCTGGGGCATGCAAGGAAACCGGTGAAGCATGTGATGATTATCGGTTGTGGAGAGATAGGATATTCTCTGGTTAACCGATTGCTTCAGGAGCAGAAAAAGGTGAAGATCCTGGAACACGATGAGGAACATAGCATACAGCTTCGAAAAGAACTTCCGGCGGAAGCTGAGATCTCCTGCGTAAATCAGATCACACCGGAGCTTCTGGAGGAAGAGGGAATTCGAAAAATGGATGCCTGTGTGCTGCTGACCGGCGATGATCAAACCAATCTGGTACTGTCTATGTTTGCCTGGAATTGCGGTGTCAGCACGGTTGCCGCCAAGATCGACGAGTCTTCCTATGAGGCTGTCTTTCGAAAGATCGGCATCAATCATATTGTGACCCCTTCTCTGGTGACTTGCGAGTTGTTGCTGACATACATCCGAAATGTGGACGTCTTCAATGCCAAGGGAAATGACATTGTGGCGATGTTCTCGGTAGGAAAGGGGTTGGGTGAGGCCATTGGATTCTGTGCCTACGAGGGTTCTAAGGGAATCCGGATTCCCTTTCAGGATGAAAACTTCCGTCTGAAAAAGGATGTCCTGATCGTGGCGATCATTCGTGATCAAAAATTTCTGGTTCCGAACGGCAGCAGCATGATCCTGCCGGGAGACAAAGTATTTGTGGTTGCCAATGCCAGAGACAGTCTGCGGACATTGGATGAGATCTTCGCATCCTAGTACATCATTCTGCAAATACCCAGACCAAATAACTTGTCTGAATTTTCATCTGCCGCATCAGAAAATC
>JAHBAA010000075.1 GCA_018385425.1 Acetatifactor sp. | reverse complement strand
ATATATGTTACTTTATAGCAAGAAAACAAAGAATATGTTTTATCGTATATTTTCCTTTGCATTTTCAGTTTGTACAGTTGGAGCTATGGGAGCCTGGGTATTCATACCTTTCCTTTATATGCAGGGAAAGGCGCCAGTTGGTGATGATGTTACTGATTTTCTGTATAACTTTACACATGATCATCATCCACTGCTTGTTAGTGGAGTTGCATTGTTCATTATGACTGTTGCTATAGCGATTATGATTAAAAAAGGAATTGTGAAGAACTATATTTTGGAAATCAGGAGTGAAGTATGAAAGGTACTTCACTAGATATCAGCAAAGTGACAGTAGAGAGAACATTGACTGAATTAGTGAAGACCGGATATATAGCAAAGGTCGGTGCTGGTCCGGCTACAGCCTATGTGAAGGTGTAAGACTCGGAAAACTGTTGCTTTAGTTCATTTCCCAAGTCCCGCCTTGCCAAGTTCTACACGTATTTCCCCGAGAAAGGGGGTATCTTACCTCTGAGATAGCTCCCCCTTTGTACGAGTGCAGCACAGGCTGCTATCGCAGAGATGAAGTAATTTACTTCTTCCCATTGACGCTTTGCGCTTGGTTTGTAAAAGAAATAAGAGTTTTCTTTTTGACAGCCCCACAGAAGATTGTGGGGCTTTTTTGTCCGGAAAACTTACAAAAGCATACATCGGTAGTGCAAATTTGGATGGATTATTGTATAATAATGATCAGTCGGTTTCTATGGAAGATAATTGTTTTTGGAGGGGATAAGGGGGATCTATTATGAAATGGTATGTGGATCGATACGAAGAGCTGATGGCGACGACCCCAATCCTTTCAGTCTGCGGAGATGATTGCGCTGTCTGTCCCAGATTTCTGGCAGAAACAGAGGAGGAGCTACGTGAGACAGCAGAGTTTTGGTTCAAAACAGGATGGCGAGACCATGTAGTGACTAATGACGAAATCAAGTGCAGAGGCTGCGGAAGTCATCCAACCTGCAGTTTTATGCTTCTGCCATGCACCAAAGAGCATGGGGTAGAAATGTGTTATGAATGTGATTTCTTCCAATGTGACAAGGTACATAGCACACTGATGGGGTCGTATGAGAAAATGATAAATTGTAGAACGGTTTGTGAATCCGAAAGGGAGTTTGAATTGTTCAAAAGAGCATTTTATGAGAAGGAAAGGAATATGCGTGTGGAAGGGAGCTTGGTCCATACGTCTGAACGAAAGGGGGATAGAAATGAAGGCGGTACCGAAGGTTAAGTCATTTGAAGACGGCAGTAAGATGTGGGAGGAATGCTTTGAGGAGTTTACCGTAAAGGTTTATATTCCCGAAAGCAATCTTCCGAAGGATATCGTGAATTTTGGTTTCCGGGCTCCTTATCTGATGATTTTTGAAGAAAAATCGCAGACGTGGGAGGAGGCAAAGCAGTACGCCGATTCTAATGGGTTTGCGAAGATTGCCGGAGAGTATGCAGGCTCCGTCTGCTTTTTCTATCCGGAACAGAGTGCAGAGGGCTGGAAAGGCGCCGATAAGAATCTTTTTGCCTCCATTCTATCCCAGTCTCGAATCAGTCAATATTATGGGGATGGTTATGCCATCACGTATGATCGTTTTGCAAAGAAAATGGGGGACTGTTTTATCCGCGGAGCGGTTCTTCGCACATATCTTTACGCCAAGGGAGAGGCAGCAGACTATGTGGCGGCGAACTGTCTGAAGACGATTCAGGGAGACGGGCTCTATGGCAAGGGGGATATCACGCCGGTGTGCTGTACCCTGGAGGGACTTAGCATTGTACCTGAATTGGAGCGCAGAGATCTGCCTGTGGTATCTGTTGGAAACAGCGAAGAGGTAAATGATGTGCTTCGAAAGGAAACCGACCATCTGCTCATTCGGGAGAGGGCAGAGTACGAGAAGGATTTTCGGGAGTTTGTCGGAACCTACCGGAGAATGATGGGGCATTTGGAAAAGGAACCTGATTTGGAAGCGATGGGTATGAAGGTGGAACCCTCCTTTTGCGTGGTGACTACGACACCTGACAATCGTGGTGATGATCGTGACACCACAAGCCATTCCATCGGTTACGTGGCATATTACAAAAAGGATATTATGCGAGACGGGAGGAAGGTTCCTCTATTGATGTGTTTCCACGGTAGCGGAGACTCTGCAATGTGTATGGCTTCTCTTTCCGGCTGGACGTTAGTTGCGAGAAAATATGATTTCCTGTTGGTCAGCGTAGAAAATCATCTGAACAGTACTGCTACAGAGACGATGGAGCTGATCGAGCATCTAAAGACGGTCTACAACATCGACGAGCAGAGGATTTATGCCAGCGGATTTTCCATGGGTGGCTGCAAGTCCTGGGATTTGTTCCAGGAATATCCGGAGAAGTTTGCCGCGGTGGCACCTATGGACGCAACCTTTGATGTGGGACTGAATGCATCCGGCGAGCCTGCACCTCACGTGAATCGAAGTACTATGCTGCCGGTGTTCTACGCGGGAGGTGAGATCACACCTCTGCCGGAGCTACCCTTTCAGGAGCTCAAGTGCTTAAATCGTATGAAGTATGTCTGTCAGGTCAATCAAACGGATATCCAAAGCCTTGCAGAGTTTGACCGGCAGGAGCTTTGGGAGGATCCCATCTGGAGCGTGAGGGGAAATTACCGGATAGAGCTGGTGAACCGGGAGCGGGAAAACAGTGTGTTGACCTTGAATCTTTTTACCACCGGCAAGGATCATTGTTATTGTATCTTTGCCTGTGTGGGCAACCAGGGGCATGAGGTTCGATATCACACCTGTGAGAATGCGTGGAAATTCTTAAGTGATTTTCGACGCTTGCCTGATGGCAGGATCGAAGGCGGAGATCTGGATCGGGTGCTTGCTATGTACCGGGACAACTAGAGAACGAAAAAGTGTTCGGGACGGTAGAACGTTGATGCTGAGCCGCCGCACACTCGTGACTTTAGTCGTGAGTTAGGCGGCTTTTCTTGAAATTAAAGAAAACATATGGTATACTATTTACATGGATAAAATATCTTATTTTTCAATGCCAAAAGATGTTACGCATGGTCGTGGATATGTCTATTCGTTGCAGTATCATATCGTATGGGTTACAAAGTATAGAAAGCCCATATTTGTAGGTGGGATCGAATCTGATATCAGGAGTTATCTTCTCGAAACGCTTAAATCTTTAGATATGACAGTCATAGCAATGGAGGTCATGCCTGATCATATACATCTTCTTGTGGATTGCAAACCACAGCTTAAACTATCGGACGCGATCAAGATACTGAAAGGCAATACGGCAAGATGGCTGTTCTTAAAACACCCGGAAATAAAAAGTCAGCTCTGGGGAGGACATTTGTGGAATCCGTCCTATTTTGTTGCCACTGTAAGTGACAGGACATTAGAACAGGTGGAAAAATACATTAACGGCCAAAAGATGAGATAGACGGAAAGGAGGTCCGCGGTATGCAGATATATACCACATATAAGGTCAAGATCAAATGCTATAATCATATCTTCAAAGATACTGTTAAGGTATACCGAAACGCCGTGGATTATCTCATAGATGTCTGTAATGCAAACTGGGACAGCTTATTACGGACAGGCAGTTCCCTGCAACGGCAGCGATATATAGAAACACTGATC
Source organism: Acetatifactor sp. (assembly GCA_018385425.1). GTDB lineage: Bacteria > Bacillota > Clostridia > Lachnospirales > Lachnospiraceae > Acetatifactor. Next base: position 1,761 of record JAHBAA010000075.1, on the reverse strand, counting down.
CACACCACAAAAGACAACCCAAATCCAAAGTATGACTTCGATTCAAAGTTTTACAAGATGCCAAGTTATCTCCGCAGGGGCGCGATCAGTGAAGCCATCGGTAAGGTATCGTCCTATCGATCAAACCTTAAAAATTGGTCAGATGATCCCATAGGCAAAGAACCATCCGTGCCGAAAGCCGGATATACATTCCCATCCATGTACCGAACTGTAATGTATAACCAAACAGACGATTATAGAGCACAGATAAAAGTATATGTGCGCAATACATGGGACTGGATCACAGTTGATCTCCGTAAATCGGATATGGATTATATTACAAGACATTGCAAGGACCGAAAACAGTGTGCACCAACCCTTCGTAAGCGTGGGAAGGAGTGGTTTTTGGAATTTCCTTTTGAGGAAGAAACCACCCTTAATAAAACTTTCGTAAGCGATCAGACTGTTGTTGCTGTGGATCTGGGTGTCAACTGTGCAGCTACGGTCAGCGTAATGCGAAGCGATGGCACTATTCTTGGAAGGCATTTTTGTAAGCTCTCCAAAGAAACAGACCATCTAACGCATAGCGTAAACCGAATCAAAAAGGCACAGCAGAACAGGAATCAAAAAACACCCCGACTCTGGGCGAAAGCCAAGGGCGTAAACCACGACATTGCCACAAAGACAGCACAGTTTATTGTGGACGTTGCGGTTTTATACAGTGCGGATGTCATTGTGTTTGAGCATCTTGACCGTGGAGGAAAACTTCACGGCTCAAAGAAACAGCGACTCCATATGTGGAGAAGCCAAGAGGTACAATCAATCGTTACCAACAAGGCACACAGACTTGGTATGAGGATCAGTCATATCTGTGCCTGGGGAACAAGCAAGCTTGCCTTTGACGGAAGTGGTATCGTGGAACGGGGTGTCGATGGAAACTACAGCGTTTGCAGATTTCAAAGCGGAAAAACCTACAACTGTGATCTTTCAGCAACCTATAACATAGGGAGCCGATACTTTATCAGAGAAATCTTAAAATCCTTACCCGAGAGGGAGAGGTTGCGTATTGAGGCAAAAGTCCCTCAGTGCAGCAAGAGAAGCACTTGCACATTGTCTACGCTAATTAGCCTAAATGCGGTTCTTATGTCTGCATAGGCAAAAGTAACTGAGTTTAGACCGTATCGTAGAAATGTAGTCCACCCGCCTAAAGCGGGTAGGTGCCGTAAGGCACCTGTTGGAAGCACGCGACTTTAGTCGTGTGAGGCTTCACGTGGGTGTCGTTGAGATCTTCGTTAAGGATAAAGGAGGCAAGCGTGTCCGTAAGCAGCTGGAAGTTGACTTTGTGGTGAATCAAGGCAACCAGAGATATTATATCCAGGTTGCTTATGACATGATTTCGGAAGAAAAGCAGACTCAGGAGCTTAATTCTCTCCGTAATATCCCGGATTCTTTCAAGAAAATTGTCATTGTGAATGGCAGCAAGAAACCTTGGCGAAATGATGAAGGCTTTGTTATTATGGGTATGAAGTATTTCCTTTTGAACGCAGATAGTTTGGAGTTTTAAATAGGGAATAGGATATTCGATCAGAGTCCGGTTTGGAAGAAAGATTGCAAGTCTTTAGAAATTGTGCTAATGTGTTTGTAAGGTTTTTCCTGCCGGCGATCGTTGCCGGGACAGGAAGAAAATACATTGAATCTGTGAGATCGGAGGATACGAATGAGAAAGAAATTACTGATAACAATGCTTGCAGCTTCTCTGGCACTGGGGATGCTCACCGGATG
>JAHBAA010000065.1 GCA_018385425.1 Acetatifactor sp. | reverse complement strand
GATCAGCCCCTGGGAAAAGACCGGCGCCAGAAGCGGAAAACAGTCTCGGGGGACAGGAAAGAACCGCTTTGCGGATTTTGCCCGGTCATGATTGCCCCAGAGAAGAAACAGCCTGCCTGCCGTCTGGAAATCCGTCAGCAGCTGAAATACATCGCTGTGGATATGACAGATATCATGATACCGGCGGTTTTCCCAGAGTTCGTCGCCATCCCCCAGCTCGATATAGGTGAAGTGATTGCTGCGGTAATATTGCAGCGCGGCCATATACAGGGGCTTGTTCCGCAGAAAGCTGTCGTTCCATGTGCCGGTGCCCCGGTGGCAGTCGCTGCACATGACGATCTTCGGATGATCCTTCGCCCGGATGACCGGTGCGTTCTCCAGTGCCTTATCGATCTGACGATGATAGAATTCCATGGCAATACCTCCCTGCATGTTCTATTTTATGCGGCAGGAGGGAAGGGTGTGAAGAGGGAGTTTCGTTATACATTCTTTTCAGATAGTGTAAAATAGTTGTGGAGTTTTTAGAAGAAATAAAATAGAGATTAGCTCCAATGTGTTAAAATAGAATTTGCAAAAACATCAACAAAAGGAGAAATCTCTATGGACACTATTATACAACAGATTGCACTGGAATTGGTAGAAAAAATTACGAAAATGGCCTTCGAAACGAAAATTTCTGATATCGATGCTCTCGCTTCCGATGTGTTGGTAGAATGCAAGACCGCTGCTCGCAGCATCATTGAAACCATTTCCGACGAATGTAACCATCAGATTCGCGACGATAAAGCAGGACGCAAAGCACTGGGGCTCGTCTTGAAGGAAAAGAACCGAAAGCGGTCACTGCTGACAGAACTTGGCGAGCTGCACCTGCAGCGGGATTACTACTATGACAACCGGAGTGGCTGTTATGTCTGTCCACTGGACGACGTGCTGGGCATTCGAAAGTACGAACGGATTGGAGACAACATCAGCGCAAAGCTGGTGACGGAAGCTGCAGAGACCTCGTATGCCAGAAGTGCACAGATTGTGACGGACGGAGCGGTCAGCCGCCAAACTGTCCGAAATCATATTCTGAAACTCTCTGTTCCGGAAAAGGAACCGGAATGGTCTGAGAAGAAGGAAGTGAAGGAACTGCATGTGTACGCCGACGAGGATCATGTGCATATGCAGAAGCCGGATAAGCAGAAAGGTAAGAAGGGAAAAATCGTCCCGCTTGTGACAGTGACAGAAGGAACAGCAGCAAGTGGAAAGAGAAAATGGACCATCAGCCCGATGCATTTCGTGGATGAGCACTTCGATGGGAAAGCGTTGTGGAGCAGTGTCGAGGGATACATCGAGAAGGCATACGATCTGGAAAAGATTGAGAAAATCTATGTACATGGAGATGGAGGCCGCTGGATCAAGAATGGACTGAACTGTTTCGCGCAGACAGAGCATGTGCTGGACGGATTTCACCTGGAGAAATACTTAAAACGAATCTGCGTGCGGTTTCCACAGAAGAACCTGCGGGTACGGTTCCATAAAGCCTTTGAGCAGAAAGATCGCAAGAAAGCAGAAACAATGATTCAGGAACTGTACGCGGATGCGGAAGGAGACAGCAAGCGGACGAAAGCCGTGAAAGAGTTTGGAAGCTATATTCTGAACAACTGGGAAGAGATTGTGAGAAGAAAGACGCTAAATATCCCTGGAAGCTGCACGGAAGGACAGGTCAGCCATGTGCTGTCAGAGAGGTTCAGCAGAGATCCGATTGGGTGGAGTGAAGAAAGCCTGGGAAAGCTCAGCCAGGCAAGAGTGTACATCAAGAACGGCGGCAAGCTGGAAGGTAAAGATTTCAGACCGGAGGATAAGGACCGAGAGGCCAGAAAAGAACGATACAGCGAATACGCAGAACGGATGCTGAAGGAAGCGGTGGAGGGCTGCTTCGACTGGAGTATTTTCGAGAAACCAATCGTGCCGTTTGATGGAGCCAGCGGAACGCAGACACTGATTCATGGCCTGGGGCAGGCACAAAACACATTGTTCTGTTAAAAATACATTGGAGTTGTCAACAAAAAACTCCACAACAACTTGACACGACCCGGATTTTGTCAGTCGTTGCATGAAGACCGGATTTATGCTATACTGGCTGTATCTGATATTGCGAAAAGGTGGGAAGGGGTGCGTTAGAAGTGTCAACAGACAGAATCAGGGAAAAACACGGCCTGGCCTCCCTCATCGGAGACCGGGCTTTCTATCGAAAAGTCATGATCATCGTAATGCCGATTATCGTGCAGAACGCCATAACGAATTTCGTAGGCATGCTGGATAATATCATGGTGGGGCAGGTGGGGACCGAACCCATGTCCGGCGTGGCCATCACCAACCAGCTCATGTTCGTGTTCAATATCTGCGTATTCGGCATCGTGGCAGGAGCCGGCATCCTGGGGGCACAGTTTTACGGCAGCGGGAATTATGACGGGATGCGTCATACCTTTCGATTCAAGCTGGCGGTGGGCTGCGGTCTGACAGCGGCGTTTCTGGTGGTTTTCACATTCTGGGGCGACAATCTGATTCAGGCTTTTCTCCATGAAGGCAGCGGGGAAGGAGATCTGGAAAAGACGCTGGAATTCGGCAAAGACTATCTCCACGTCATGATGGTGGGGCTGCTTCCATTTGCGCTGGTGCAGGCTTATGCAGGAACGCTGCGGGAAAGCGGACAGACCGTAGTGCCTATGACGGCAGGCATCGTGGCGGTACTTGTGAATCTTCTCTTCAATTATATACTGATTTTTGGAAAATTCGGTGCACCGGCGCTGGGTGTGGTGGGCGCTGCCATTGCCACCGTTCTTTCACGTTTCGTGGAACTGGCCATTGTGGTGGTCTGGACCCACAGCCATTCGGAACAAAATCCGTTCGCCGCAGGGCTTTATCGCGGCTTTCGGATTCCTGCCGCCCTGGCGGTGAAGATTCTGAAGGTGGGTACGCCGCTGTTTCTCAACGAAGTGCTCTGGTCGGTGGGCATGGCGCTGCTGGCCCAGTGCTACTCACTCCGGGGACTGGAAGTGGTGGCTGCCATCAATATCGCCAACACCATCTGCAACCTGTTTAATGTGGTCTTCATGTCCATGGGAAATGCGGTGGGCATCATCATCGGACAGCTGCTTGGGGCAGGCAAGCTGGAGCAGGCGAGAAGGGAAGACGGACAGCTGATTGCATTCTCGGTATTCTGCTGCATGATTTCCGGCTTGGTTCTTTTTTCCATCGCCGGTCTGTTCCCGCTGATCTATAACACCACTGCGGACGTCCAGCTGCTGGCGACCTGTTTCATCCAGATCTGCGGTCTGTGCATGCCGATCTTCGGTTTCGTCAACGCGGCATATTTCACGCTGCGGGCCGGCGGTAAGACCGTGATCACATTCTTCTTTGACAGCGCGTTCATGTGGGTGGCAACCATTCCTGTGGTGTTTGCACTGAGCCGGTATACGGGCATGGGGATTGTATGGATCTACCTGATTTGCCAGCTGACGGATCTGATTAAATG
>JAHBAA010000062.1 GCA_018385425.1 Acetatifactor sp. | reverse complement strand
AACTTCCTGGTAGAGCTTGCGGTAAATCTGGTTCTCAGCGCTGCAATCGTTAACATCATTCGCATCGGTGTCAGAAGTATCGGTAAGAAGAACTGATCAATACCTTTTGCAGACTATCTGAAAGGAGCGGACATATGATACTTGTTTTGGATGTAGGGAATACCAATGTTGTGGTTGGCTGTATGGATGAGTCCACCGGACAGTCTATCTTCGAGCGCAGAATTCATACGGATGTGCAGCTGACCTCCACAGAGTACGCTGTCTCCATCAAGACCATTATGGATATTCACGGAGTCACTCCGGCACAGTTCAAGGGCGGAATCCTTTCCTCCTCTGTGCCTCCCGTGACCAGACAGATCAAAAATGCTGCAGAGATCCTGCTGGGAAAGGAGATCATCGAGGTGGGACCCGGCTGTAAGACCGGTGTGGACATCAAGATCGATGACCCCGCATCTCTGGGACCGGATCTTTTGGTTGGGGCTGTTGCCGGTCTCGCCGAGTACGGTGCGCCGTTGATTTTGGTGGACATGGGCACCGCAACAACCATCTCCGTTATCGACAAGGACCGCAGATTTTTGGGCGGAATGATCATGCCCGGTGTGAAGGTGTCTCTGAACGGTTTGACCGCCCATGCGGCACATCTTCCGCAGATCGCCGTGGAGCTTCCCAAGAAGCTGATCAACGGCACCACTGTGGGAGCAATGCAGAGCGGCAGCATCTACGGACAGGCAGCCAGCATCGACGGCATGGTAGAGCGTATCTGGGAGGAACTGGGCTACGAGACCAACGTAGTCTGCACCGGAGGCTTTTCCAAGGTAGTGATTCCCTGCTGCAAGCACAAGTTTGTGATCGACAGCTCTCTCCTGATGAAGGGGCTGCTGATCTTGTACCGAAAGAATTGTAGGAAATGATGAGAGACCGGGGGATTTCGTCCCCGTTGAACAGTGCATGATTTGTTGCGGACCGTCGGAAAAGCGTCGGTACTTGGGCCCAGTCCTTTTGGGCCTTATGTACCGTTACGTTTTTCCCGAGCGAGAGCGTGTCTGCAAGAAACATGCGCTGTTTGTAACGAGGGACGAAATTCCCCGGTCTCGCCAGAAAGTACTTGATTTTTAGAGACTGGCAAGGTATTATGATTGTATGGGCTGCATAACTGGCGGAAGTGAGAAGAACTCACGGGGAGTGCAGTATCGATTAGAAGCCGACCGCCTGGGCACCACCTTTTTTGTGATGCTCGGGTGGTTATTTTTTTACGGAGGAAACAGATATGTTACAGTTGAACGAGGAACTTCAGAGCAATGCTTACCCCGGACGGGGAATCGTCATCGGCCGCTCACGAGACGGCAGGAAGGCAGTGACTGCATACTTCATCATGGGCAGAAGCTCCAACAGCCGCAACCGTGTATTCGTGACAGAGGGCGAGGGCATTCGCACTCAGGCTTATGACCCTTCCAAGCTGGAGGATCCCAGTCTGATCATCTATGCTCCGGTGAGAGTGCTGGGCAAGAATACCATCGTCACCAACGGCGACCAGACCGATACGATCTACGACGGACTGAAGGAAGGGCTGACCTTTGAGCAGTCCTTAAGAAGCAGAGAGTTCGAACCCGATGGCCCCAACTACACCCCCAGAATCTCCGGTGTGATGCACATCGAGGATGGCAAGTATGACTTTGCAATGTCCATCTTAAAGAGCAACAACGGCGATCCCGATTGCTGCAACCGTTACACCTATACCTACGACAATCCCAAGGCGGGCGAGGGTCGTTTCATCCACACCTATATGCATGACGGCAATCCGCTCCCCAGCTTTACCGGAGAACCCAAGGTTGTGGAGATCGACGGTGATATCGAGAGCTTCACGCAGTCTGTTTGGGAGTCTCTGAACGAGGACAACAAGGTGTCTTTGTTCGTTCGTTTCATCGATATCGAGACCGGCTCCTGCGAGACAAGAATCGTGAATAAGAACGTATAGTTTTTGGCGTGTATTCTTCTTCGTCTCTATGGAATTTCGGGGGACGGGAACAGAGAAGCGTGACATCATATGAAGAAAAGTGAGGAAAAGTAAGAATGAATGAGATTCAGCTGAAATACGGATGTAACCCCAACCAGAAGCCTTCCAGAATCTTTATGGAGGATGGCAGTGAGCTGCCGGTAACCGTTCTCTGCGGCAGACCCGGATATATCAATTTCCTGGATGCCTTTAACGGCTGGCAGCTTGTAAAAGAGCTGAAGGAGGCAACAGGTCTTCCTGCTGCGACTTCCTTCAAGCATGTGTCTCCCGCCGGTGCGGCGGTAGGTCTTCCTCTGGACGAGACACTTGCCAAGATCTACTGGGTGGACGACTTGGGAGAGCTTTCTCCTCTGGCAAGTGCATACGCCAGAGCCCGCGGTGCCGACAGAATGTCTTCCTTCGGCGACTTTATCGCACTCTCCGACGTGTGTGATGCAGATACCGCAAGACTGATCAAGAGAGAGGTATCTGACGGTGTCATCGCTCCCGGTTATACCGAGGAGGCACTGGCTCTGCTGAAGTCCAAGAAGAATGGCAGCTACAATATTATTCAGATCGATCCGGATTATGTTCCTGCGCCCATCGAGAGAAAGCAGGTATACGGTATCACCTTTGAACAGGGCAGAAACGAGCTGGATATCAACGGTGATCTGCTGTCCAACATCGTAACCGTGAACAAGGAGATCCCCGAGAAGGCACTGATCGATATGAAGATCGCACTGATCACCCTGAAGTATACCCAGTCCAACTCAGTCTGCTACGTCAAGGGCGGCCAGGCCATCGGTATCGGTGCAGGACAGCAGTCCCGTATTCACTGTACCAGACTGGCAGGTCAAAAGGCGGACAACTGGTTCCTTCGCCAGGCCCCTCAGGTCATGAATCTGCAGTTTGTGGACGGTCTCGGCAGAGCCAACAGAGACAATGCCATCGATGTTTATATCGGTGAAGAATACATGGATGTGCTGGCAGACGGCGCATGGGAACAGATCTTCAAGGTGAAGCCTCCCGTATTCACCAGGGAAGAGAAGCGCGCATGGCTGGATCAGATGAAAGAGGTCACTCTGGGCTCCGATGCCTTCTTCCCCTTCTCCGACAATATCGAGAGAGCGCACAAGAGCGGTGTCGCTTATATCGCTCAGCCCGGTGGATCCGTGCGTGATGATGCGGTGATCGAGTGCTGTGACAAGTACAATATGGTCATGGCCTTTACCGGTATCAGACTGTTCCACCACTAAACTTGGTATTTCACCAGACCCTGTCAGAGGACGGGGTCTGGTTTCTCTGTTTTGTACAAGGAGATTATTGATGAGACTTTCAGAATTGAAGCAGTTTAATCCGATTACCATACAGTGCCACGATAATCCGGACCCGGATGCCATCGCCTCCGGTTTCGGACTGTACAGCTATTTCAAGAAGGAAGGCTGTGATGTACGCCTGGTCTACAGCGGCCGCAATACGATCACCAAGTCCAACCTCCAGCTGATGATGGAGAAGCTGCATATCCCCATCACCTATATCTGCCCACAGGGAGGCGGAGCTTTTGAAGTGTCCGGTCTGCTGATCACCGTAGACTGTCAGTATGGTGCCGGCAATGTATCCGGTATCTGTGCGGATACCGTGGCCATCATTGATCATCATCAGGTAGAGATCGACACGGTGCCGCTGACGGCTATCGTCCCTACGCTGGGCAGCTGTTCCACGTTAGTGTGGAAGATGCTGAAGGAGGAAGGGGTGGACGTCAACTCCGATGTGGATCTGGCTACGGCATTGTATTACGGACTATATTCTGACACAAACCAGTTGTCCGAGATTCGAAATCCTCTGGATATGGATATGCGGGATGAACTGAAGTACGATAACAGTCTGCTGACCATGTTCCGCAACTGCAACCTCTCTCTGAAGGAGCTGGAGATCGCCGGCATTGCAATGATTCGATGCAGCTTCAACGCAGATTACGGGTTTGCGGTGATCAAGGCGCAGCCCTGCGATCCGAATATCCTGGGTCTGATCAGTGATTTTCTGCTGCAGGTGGATGTCATCAAGACCTGCGTTGTTTTCAATGAAACAGGAGACGGTTTCAAGATCTCCATTCGCAGCTGCGTGAAGGAGGTCAATGCCAGTGAACTGGCGGCTTACCTGACAGAGAGCGTGGGATCAGGCGGCGGTCATTATGAGAAGGCCGGCGGATTTATCAGCATGAAGCTTCTCCATCAAAAGCACCCCCAGCTGCATGTGGAGGCCTATCTGAACAGTCGCATGATGGAGTATTATGAGAGCTTTGATATCATTCATGCCGCAGAGTACAAAGCAAATCCGGATGAGCTGAAGCAGTACCGCAAGAAGAAATTGCCCGTCGGCTATGTGAGGGCCGAGGATGTTCTCCCCATCGGCACACCGATCCTGGTGCGAACCATGGAGGGAGATTTCGAGATGATCGTGGATGAGGGACTGATCCTGATGATCGGCATCAAGGGCGAGGTCTACTCCTCCAGAATCGAGAAATTCGAGAGAGCCTACGAGGCTACGGAGCGAGCATACGATCCCGGCATCTGTGTGGTGTCCAACGACTATATTCCCACTATTAAAAACCGACAGGACGGAAGTACGCTTCTTCTGACAAAGTATGCGAAGATCTGCATTCCCAAGGGCGAGGTTTTCATCTATGTGAAGCAATTGGAGCGAGGCGTCAAAGTATTTACCACCTGGGATCAGGAGAGGTATATGTTGGGTAAAGCCGGAGACTATCTGGCTGTTCGCAGTGATGACTTACAGGATGTCTATGTTGTAGAAAGGGACGTGTTTAGTAAAACCTATGAAGAAATCGTACACGTATGATGCTTTTATCAGTTACAGACATACAGAACCGGACAAATTCGTGGCTGAGACCCTCCATCGGGAACTGGAGTCCTATAAGCTTCCCCGATCTGTCAGGAATAAGACCAACGGCAGGCAGCGGATCCGGAGAGTGTTCCGGGACAGAGATGAATTGCCTCTGGCTGCCAACCTGGAGGATCCCATCCGGGAGGCGTTGGAGAATTCCGAGTATCTGATCGTGATCTGCTCTCCCAGACTGAAGGAGTCCATGTGGTGCCGCAAGGAGATCGAGACCTTTATTGAACTGAACGGAAGGGAGAGGGTCTTTGCCGTTCTGGTGGAAGGGGAACCTGCAGATTCCTTCCCGGAGCAGCTCTTGTATCGGGAGCAGAAGTTTGTGGGAGATGACGGAGTCGAGAGAACCATCAAGATTCCCATGGAGCCCTTGGCGGCTGATGTCCGCGGTGCCAACAGGGGAGAGATGAAGAAGGCCATCAAACAGGAAGTCCTGCGCCTGATGGCTCCCATGTTTGATTTAAACTATGACGATCTGAAGCAAAGGCACAGAGAGCGGAGAATGAAACGGATCCTGGCTGCCGTCACCGGCATTGCCGCAGTGGGCCTGATTTTTGGTACCGTCAGTACCACAATGGCTCTGCGCATCCAGAAGCAGAAGACCCAGATCGAAGCACAGAATGAAGAGATCGTGACTCAGAATCAGGAGATCACGGCAAAAAATATAGAGATCACTGCCAAGAATGAAGAGATCAGCTTAAAGAATGAGGAGATCCAGAAGCAGAATGACAGTCTGGCTCTGAGTCAGGCGCTGGCGCTGGCAGAGGAGTCCGCCCGCAAACTGGAGGACGGAGACAGAGTGGGTGCGGTGGAGGCTGCCTGTGAGGCCCTGACCGGCACGGGCGGTACGAAGCTGCCCTATACCGCTTCCGCCCAGTATGCCCTGACAGAGGCACTGTATGCCTACTCCACCGGGGATAAGTATCAGCCGGTCTTCCAGCTGGAGACCGCAGGACTCATCGATGAATACCTGGTTTCCCCGGAGGGAACGAAGCTCATATGCGGCGACAACACGAATACGTATTACCTGTTTGACCTTCAGACCGGAGAGACCCTGCAGAAGTTTTATGATGGGAAGGCTCTGTCCTCCGGCACAGACAACTACTGTTTTCCGGACGAAAAACGTCTGCTGTATCTGAATGCGGAGGGCGGAGTAACGCTGTATGACCTGGAAACTGAGGAGAAGACGGTGTTGAATCTGGATGAGGGAATCTATTCCCTGCTCTGCAAAGGGACCGGAAGAAAGCTCTGGGCAAAGACTACGGGGGGAATCCTGATCTATGAGACGGACACCTTCACCCGGGTGGGACAGATCGACAAACCTGAGGGCGAGATGGTGATCAAGATCAGGGCGGTCAATGAAACGGATACCGCCTGCGTCCTGAATACGATGGGCGGTGAGGGAGAATTCCTCTATCTGGTCAATTGGGAGACCGGCACCATGAAGAGAATGGAGCTGGGGGACAGGTATCCTGGTGAGGCCAGATTCATGGAGGGAAGCCTGTATGTGAATCTCAACGAGATGGAACTGGAAAGCAACTGGTATCAGGCGCATGTGTATTGCTTCCGCGAGGAGGACTGGTCTGAAAAATGGCACATCTCTGAGGAGAGAGCACTGGGCAGATTCTTACGCCTGACAGGGGAGGAGGTCTCCGACGACCTGTTGTTCTGTACCGGGACGGAGGCTTTGATCCTGAATCGTTATTCGGGGGAAATGACACAGCGCTACGTGCTGAGCTCTGAGCCGGTTCAGGCCTTTGCCTACAGATCCAGCGATCTGTTCAGCCTGATATGCCGAAACGGCGATATGGTCTCGATCCAGCCTTCCAAGAACCAGTGTTATGTGATGAACACGATCTTTACCAGCTGTTCTGACAATCTGAAGACCGCGGATGTCGTTGCCGGAGGATTCGTGGACATGGCGCACAGCACCAAGAGACTGACCTGCTACAAACAGTGTCCCGGGGAAGGACTTCAGCCCTACGGGGGCAGTGTGGAGGAAGCGTCTTCTTCAGAGGAAAATCTCCTCTATCAATCTGCCGCAGCCCACGGACAGGAGAAGGGACTTCCCGATGCCGCCCTGATCGATGAGATCTTTTTCGCGGAGGAGGAAGACCTCGGGTTTGCCAGATACAGGGACAACAGATTTTTGGTCTTCCGGGAGAGCGATGGCACCGTCTTAAGCTCCACTCTTCTGGAGAGCAGTACGGTGAACCGGTTTTTCGGAAAGGATCAGGCGGGCAATCTCTATGTGGGCGGTTATGGTCTCGGCTATATCCTGAACAGCTCCTATGAAAAAATTGCCTGTGTGGAAGCATTCCGGGGATTGCTGCCGGAGGAGAATCAGGTGATCATCATGCTTAGAGATCAGAAGCTTTACACACTTCCCATTCTGACAGTAGAAGATTTGCTTGCACAAGGCAGCAAAGTTGTGCTAAAATAATCCGATACCGAAATCCCGGAAGGCTGCAGCGTGAAGGGGATTCGACGGATTGTCTGATGAGACAAAGTTTGAAGTAGAGAGAGGCACGAAGCTATGAGTGAAACAGAATCCAGAAACTTTATCGAAATGATCATTGATAACGACCTGGCAGAGGGCGTATACGATACGGTACACACCCGTTTCCCGCCGGAACCCAACGGGTATCTTCACATCGGCCATGCGAAGAGTATTATTTTGAATTATGGATTGGCACAGAAATACGGCGGAAAGTTCAACATGCGTTTCGATGACACCAATCCCACCAAGGAGGACATTGAGTTCGTTGAGTCCATCAAGGCGGATATCGCCTGGCTGGGGGCGGACTGGGAGGACAGACTGTTCTTTGCTTCCAACTATTTCGGACAGATGTACGAGGCAGCGGTGAAGCTGATCAAGAAGGGCAAGGCTTATGTGTCCGATCTGACTGCAGAGCAGATCCGTGAGTACAGAGGTTCCCTGGTGGAGCCCGGCAAGGAGGATCCCTACAGCACCCGTTCCGTGGAGGAGAACCTGAAGCTGTTCGAGGAGATGAAGGCAGGAAAGTACGCGGACGGCGAGAAGGTGCTTCGCGCCAGAATCGATATGGCTTCCCCCAACATCAATATGAGAGACCCGGTGATCTACCGCGTGGCACATATGACCCATCACAATACGGGGGATCAGTGGTGCATCTATCCCATGTACGATTTTGCCCATCCCATCGAGGATGCCATCGAGGGAATCACCCATTCCATCTGTACCCTGGAGTTCGAGGACCACAGACCGCTCTACGATTGGGTGGTGAGAGAGCTGGAGTATCCTCATCCTCCCAAGCAGATCGAGTTCGCAAAGCTGTATCTGAAAAATGTGGTAACCGGAAAGAGATATATCAAGAAGCTTGTACTGGACGGCATCGTAGACGGTTGGGATGATCCCAGACTGGTATCCATCGCAGCCCTTCGCCGCCGTGGTTTCACCCCGGAATCCATCCGGATGTTCGTGGAGATGTGCGGTGTGTCCAAGGCCAATTCCATCGCAGACTACGCTGCACTGGAGTACTGTATCCGCGAGGATCTGAAGGCGAAGGCACCCAGATATATGGCCATCGTAGATCCTGTGAAGCTTGTGATCGACAACTACCCTGAGGATCAGACAGAGATGCTCACCGCCGTGAACAATCCTGAGAATGAGGAGCTGGGTACCAGAGAGGTTCCCTTCGGCAGAGAGCTGTATATTGAGCGTGAGGACTTCATGGAGGTTCCGCCCAAGAAGTATTTCCGCATGTTCCCCGGCAACGAGGTACGCCTGATGAACGCTTATTTTGTGACCTGTACCGGCTGTGAGAAGGATGAAGCAGGCAATGTGACCGTGATCCACTGTACCTATGATCCTGCTTCCAGAGGCGGCAACAGTCCCGACGGCAGAAAGGTGAAGGGTACCATCCATTGGGTGGCTGCGCAGTCTGCAATCCCCGCAGAGGTTCGTCTGTACGAGAATCTGATCGACGAGGAGATCGCCAACGAGAAGGGCTCTATCTACAATGAGGCAGGTGAACTGTATCTGAATCCCAACTCTCTTACGGTAAAGAAGTGTTACCTGGAGCCCGCTTTTGCAGGTGCCAAGGCTTATGACAGATTCCAGTTCGTCAGACAGGGCTTCTTTGCAGTAGACCCCAAGGATTCTGCAGAGGAGGCGCTTGTGTTCAACCGCATCGTTTCTCTGAAGAGCTCCTTTGTATTGCCCAAGAAGGATTGAGTTTCATGTACGATATGACCATTGAGCTGCGTGCAGACGGAGGCTGTCTGTACCGGCAGATCTATGAACACATCAAAAAAGAAATTACAGAAGGGAAGCTTCTCACCGGTGAGAGGCTTCCCTCTGCGCGTTCTCTGGCAGAATATCTGCAGGTCTCCAGGTGTACGGTGGACTACGCCTACGGTCAGCTTCAGGCCGAAGGATATATTGAGTCAAAAGCCTGCAGAGGTTATTACGTCTGTGAAGTGGAGGATATGACCGCGGTGCCTGCGGGAGAAGCTATGGACGATGTCCCGGGAGAGACTTACACGGAGGCAGAGCGGGAACTGTTTCAGGATTTTTCCCACAGACCGGAAAAAAAGGAAGACGTGATCGACTTTTCCCCCTACGATATCGATATGGATGGTTTTCCCTTTGCAACCTGGCGGAAGCTGTCAAAGAAGGTATTGGATGATGCCAACAGTGAACTGTTTGCCAGAGGAGATGCCCAGGGAGATCTGTCCCTGCGCCATACCATCAGCAGGTATCTGCATTCCTCCAGAGGGGTGAATTGTTCTCCGGAGCAGATCATTGTGGGGGCGGGAAATGATTATCTGCTGCTGCTTCTGGAAAAGATCCTGGGAGACAGGCGGACCATCGCCATGGAGAACCCCACGTACCTTCGATCCTACCATATCTTCAGATCCTTTTCCTATCAGGTGACTGCAGTGAAGACTGACGGAAACGGGATCATCGTGTCTGATCTGGAACAGTCCGGGGCGGACACGGTCTATGTGATGCCCTCCCATCAATTTCCTTCCGGTACCGTGATGCCCATCGGACGCAGAATGGAGCTGTTAAAATGGGCAGGACGGAAAAAGGGGAGGTATCTGATCGAGGACGATTACGACAGTGAATTCCGCTACCAGGGAAAACCGATTCCGGCACTGCAGGCATCGGATGAGAAGGGACGAGTGATCTACCTGGGAAGCTTTTCCAAGGCAATCGCCCCGGCGATCCGTGTGAGCTTTATGGTGCTGCCCGAGGAATTACTGGAAACCTATCGGAAGCATTGCTTTTTCTATTCCTGCACGGTGTCCAGGATCGATCAGGGGATTCTGGAGGAGTTTATCCGGGATGGGTATTTTGAACGTCATCTGAATAAAATGCGGAAGGTCTACCGGACGAAGCATGAACTGATGCTGCGATTGCTGGAGCCCATGCGAAGACAATTCCGCGTCTCTGGGGAGAACGCAGGACTGCACCTGCTCTTGTCTTCTCTGCATGGGCGCACGGAGGAGGAGCTGGTACGGCAGGCGAGGGAATCCGGTGTCAGAGTATATGGCCTTTCGGAGCACAAGATGGAAGAGACTGCGGCAGATGAAACGCCGGGGACGGTGCTTCTGGGGTTCGGCGGACTGACTGCAGAACAAATCATGCAGGGGATGGAGCGACTGAAGACTGCCTGGAGGGAGGAGCAGAATGGGTGACAGGAGACCGCGTATCGGCGTTATTTCAGATATTCACAGCAATTTCTATGCCTTTCAAACCTGCGTGAAATATATGGAACAGCAGGGAATCACCACATTCCTTCTGCTGGGTGACTATATTTCCGACACTCCCTTCGTGCGGGAGACATTGGATTACGTAGCTGAATTGCAGAGTCGATATCAGGTGCATCTTCTCAAGGGAAATCGGGAGGATTACATGCTGGAGCAGAGAAGCGTTCGTCTGGGACAGAGGGAAGGACCACTCTGGAAGAATAATTCCTGCAGCGGAAGCCTGCTCTATACCTTCGAAAAACTGACGGAGGAGGACTTTGCCTTTTTTGAGAGCTTACCCAAAGCCTTCGTGTTTTCCGCTGCGGATTATCCGGCCGTCACCTGCTGTCACGGCTCCCCGGAGAATACGAGGGAACTGATGGAGTTAGACGGAGAGAACACAAGACAGTGGATGGAACGAGTGGAGACAGAGTATTTGCTTGCCGCACACACTCATATGCCGGGGGAGCTTGTATGGAAGGGAAAACGGTATTTTAACGCCGGAAGCTGCGGATTAGCCGTGAATGAGGTGGGCAGAGCACAGTGTCTGATCCTGAACGGAACAGAGCAGGACGGGCGCAAGGGCTGGGATGCGGAGTTTCTGTCTTTGCCCTATGACAAGGAAGACTTGATCCGGCAGATGTACGAATCCGGTCTGACGGAGCGTGCCCCCTGGTTTGTGAACAGTATTCTGTACAATCTGATCACCGGCATCAATGTCACCGCGCAGCTTGTGTCCGGTGCTTCCGAATTGCAGCGGAAGGCTGACCCGGAGGGAAAACTGTCCTGGCCGGATATCGGAGAAGAGTACTTTCAGAGAACTGCGCTGGAACTGGGAATACCGGATTATCGAAGGAACACAATCCCGAAAAGGGAATAAAAAAGTGGCCGCCCTATGGTGACCACTTTTGTGTTATGCGCCTTGCAGTGCAGGTGTTTTAGGATTGGGTGGGAGCATCCGATTCCTTACCGGATGTCTCATCCAGAAATACTTCGTTGAGAGAACCCTTTTCGGGAAAACTCTCCTGAAACTCGCTGGCTTTCTTCAAGTCCTCTGCGAAGGAATAATCTTCATCTTCCTCGTCGCCGAAAAACTCTTCCGTCTCTGTGACAGGTTCCGCAGGAGCCTCTACTGCGGGTGTTTCTTCTGCAGGAGCCTCTGCCGCAGGAGCTTCCTCCGCAGGAGCTTCTTCTGCAGGAACATCTTCCACAGGAGTTTCTTCCACAGGAGCATCTTCCACAGGAACTTCTTCCGCAGGAGCCTCTTCCGCAGGAGCCTCTTCTGCAGGAGCTTCTTCCGCAGGAGTCTCCTCCGCAGGAGCATCTGCACTTTCGGATTCACCGGGAGTGCTCTCTTCATCCTCCCAGAAATCATAGTCATCTAAATCTTCATCTTCAGCTTCCTCAGAAGGTACCGGTGTTTCTTTCTTCTTTAAGAGGTAGAGTGCAGCGCCCGCAGCAGCGCTGGCAACAGCGGTAAACAATAATGCTTTCCCCAATTTCTTAGCCATAAACGTTCCCCCATTCTTGATTGATATGATAGACTTCCGTTCTCATTGTAATACGAAACCGCTGAAATGAAAAGTAAAACTTTTGTGAACAAATTCCTATCTCCCAAGATCGGAAAAGGGAATTGAAAAAAAGCACTTACTGTGCTATAATTTGTCAACGACGATCGGTTGACAGATTGACTGCGATGGACAAGAGAAGGATCCAAAGGGGTAAGGAAGATGAATGCGAAGTTTTTTGATCTGAAAAAGGAAAAACAGGACCGAATGATCAATGCGGCACTGAAGTGCTTTGCGTTGTGTGGATATAAGCATGCCAGCACCGATGAGATGGTGAAGGAGGCAGCGATCAGCAAAGGCTTGCTGTTCCATTATTTCGGAAGCAAGCAGGGTGTCTATCGCTTTGTGTATGATTACAGTGTGCGGTATATCAATCTGGATCTGCGCATGTACGTGGATGCCAGGGAGACCAATCTCTTTGAGGTGGTGAAGCAGATCGAGCGAGCCAAGCTCCATGTCATGAAGGAATACCCTTATATGCAGCAGTTTCTGAATGCCAGCGCCAAGGAAGACGCAACAGAGGTGGTGGATTTTATTGCGGAAAAGAAAACGGCCCTGGAGGATACCTACAGGACCATTTACGAGCGGATCGATTACAGCTGTCTGCCGGAAGGGATTCCCTCCGAAAAAGTGACCAGGATGATCGATTTCACCATCAAGGGTCTGATGAGCGAAGCAGTCGGCAGGGATGATTTCCGGGTGGAGGAGGTCCACCGGGAGATCTGCGAATTCCTGGATCTGTACAAACAGTTATTTGCTTGATACGAAGGGGGCGTCCGCAGGGTAGCCTCCTTTTAATTTCTGCATGCCGCGCTGAACGGCGTCGCGGGAGTTCTTCCAGTCCGCATCCTTATAGCGGTAGTCGAACTTGTCAACCAGCCAGGAGACGTCCTCGGACACGCGCTCCATATTTCTCTCCATCAAGGGGAGAAGAACAGAGTAGAATGCCTCCCGGTCGCTTTCGGACAGCTGACTGTCTGCGGCCTCGCACAGATCTCCGAAGTGGCTGAGACAGAAGCCCTTGCCGTTTGACACTTTGGAGCGAAAAGCTTCGTCCTGCTTCCACAGATAGAAGAAGGTGTCCAGATAGCGTGCGTAGGTATCCTTGAAATAATTGCACACGTAGCAGGAGTCTTCCTTGGCACGAATCCAATTGACGATGGAGTTGCTGCTCTCACCGGCTTTTTTGAAGAGACCCTTGTGGGCAGGCTTGCCCGGCTTGAAGGAGGCAAATTCCTTCTGCATCTCCCGAATCGTGCGGATGTAGTGGGTCTTTAGGATCCAACCGTTGCCCAGCTTGTTGCCGTAGTCAAACATCTTCTTGAAGTGGGTGCGGCAGAAACCGGCTTTGTCGGTCGCCTCCCTGATATCGGACTCCATATAGGAGGCACTGCTGCCCAGTACCAGATCGATCAGGTCCTGCTCAATATTGCGTTCGATGAAGCAAAACGGACATTCATCATTGGCGTTGACAGCGTCGTTAAGGGGGATCATGTAAAGTTGTTCTTTCATAGGTGCTCCGATCTGTCCATGGCCTCACAGGACCTGACTTACATTTATGATTGTTGTTACTATTTTACAATATTGTTGGAAAAAATTCCAGTTGTATTTCATTTGTTACAGGAGTTCACATAAAGTTTAATAAAACTTAACTTGTGATTTTTTTGACAATGCGTCATAATAGGATACACAGTATTGTTTACGAAAGATGGGAACTGTCGTGACTTTATGTAGCGTAGAATTTTTGTTGGTGTTTCTGCCAATTTTTATTATAATCTATTGGCTCGCACCCCGGAGAACCAGAGCGTTCGTTCTCCTGGCCGGGAGCCTGGTTTTTTATACCCTCGGGGACTACAGATATCTTCCTTTTCTGGCATTGTCCATGACAGTCAATTATCTGATCGGACTGTATCTGGGCAAGGAGAAGCCCAGGTGGAGGACCAGTCAGCGAAAGCTTTTTCGTCGGAAAAGGTTCTGGCTGATTGCGGCAGTAGTGGGAAATGCAGGTGCTCTGGTATTGTGTAAGTTCGGCATCGGGGTGGAAGAGATCCCCATGGGTATGAGCTTTTATACCTTCCGGGTGCTCACCTATCTGCTGGATGTATACTGGGAACGGGAGGAGAGAGAGTGGTCCTTCTTCCGTTTTGGGGCCTATCTGATCATGTTTCCCTGTATGACCGCCGGTCCCATCACTCAGATCGGTCAGGTGCGGGAGGCACTGATAAGCCCGCGGGTGACGCTTTCTGACATCCAGTCCGGCTGCAAAAGGCTGTGCATGGGTTTGGCGGCTAAGGTACTGTTGGCGGACCGTCTGGGGATTCTCTGGAATGATGTGCAGGTAGTCGGCTTTGAGAGTATCACAACCCCTTACGCCTGGCTGGGAGCCATTGCCTTCTCCCTGCAGCTGTATTTTGATTTCTACGGATATTCCCTGATGGCGATCGGCGTAGGACAGATGCTGGGATTTAAACTGCCGGAGAATTTCAGAACGCCCTATATGTCTCTGTCCGTCCGGGAATTCTACAGACGATGGCATATGACACTTGGCAATTTCTTCTGCAGATATGTGTATATTCCCATGGGAGGCAGCAGGGAAGGAGAACTCTGCGCCATTCGAAATTTGCTGGTGGTGTGGGCGCTGACCAGCCTGTGGCATGGAACGGAACCCAACTTTCTGATTTGGGGCATGACACTCTGTGGGCTGATCATCCTGGAACGACAGGCGGAGCGGATCCCGTTTATGAGCCGGTTGAAACAGGGGTGGCTTTCCATCATCCCCAGAATGTATGTCTGGTTTGTGATGCCGATCACCTGGATCTGTTTTGCAGTGACCAATGTGACAGACCTGAAGGTTTACCTGGGCAGAATGTTTGGGCGGATCCCCGGTATCGCCATGAATTCTCTGGATTGGCGGATGGCGCTGCAAAATTATTGGTATCTGCTGTTGATCGGCTTGGTGTGCTGTACCCCGCTCGTCCGGAAACTGTATCATAAGTGGAAGGACACGGTGATCGGCTCTATTCTGCTGGCAGTACTGTTTTGGTTTTCGATCTGGCAGCTGCAGAAGCAGGGACAGAATCCTTTTCTGTATTTTAGATTTTAGCTTGTTGGTGAGGGTGTCTGGGACACCTCAGAGGTGATTGATTTGGAACGATTGAAGCGATGGGCATTCCTGTTGACGATGGCCTTCTGCGGAATCATATATCTGAGCGTTTACGACCATTGGAGCATCTATCTGTCGGTCAGGGACAAGGGCACGGCAATGGCGGAGAAGCTGAAGAAATATGATGAGGAGCAGCAGGAGCAGGAGGAGATACCCCAGGAGATTATAGATGAATTGTCACAATATGAAGAGAATGCCGTGTACTACTGGGATGTGGAGGATCCGACGGAGGAAGGAGAGGCCGTTGAGAGCAGTGAGGAGATCCCTCCCGAGAGCCAGCTTCCTCCTTCCACAGAGGAGGAGATCTCTGTACCGCCCTATGTGTGGGGATCTGTGGATGAATCTTACTTTGACGATGCAGTCTTTATCGGTGATTCCAGAACGGTAGGCCTGCAGAACTATGGAGACTGGTCTGATCAGGTCACCTTCATGGCGTCCACCGGACTGATGGTACACAAGGCAATGCGGACAAAGGTGACCCTGCCGGGTTCCAAGAATCAGGTTACTATTGAGGAGGCTCTGTCCGCAAAGCAGTATGGCAAGATCTATATCATGTTCGGCATCAATGAGCTGGGAAGAGGCGACGCGGAACGATATCTGCTGGACTATAGTACCTTTTTGGACAAGTTGAAGGAACTGCAGCCGAATGCGATCATCTACATCCAGTCGGGACTGAAGGTGACTGCCAAGCGGGCGGCGAAGGGAGATATGGTCACAAACACCGGCATTGAGGAGCGCAACGAGATCATAAAGTCTCTTGCCGACGATAAGCAGGTCTTTTACCTGAACGTGAATGAAGCGGTCTGTGATGAGGACGGCAATCTGTTTGAGGATTACACCCACGACGGAATTCATCTGAAGGCGCAGTATCTGACGATCTGGAAGGACTATCTCTGTGAGAATGCAGTGATCAAAGAGTAGGTGGTTTTTCGTTTTCGGAAACTTACTCTTGACGTTTTTTCCTGATATGCTTATCATGAGATTAGTGTGCGGTTTTGTGTGACAAAACTGTACAAAAGAAAAGTGTATACAGGAGGACTCATGTATGAGCGAGAAGACAAAACTCGGCGAGAGCGGCATCTATGATGCCAAAAGCCTTGGCACTCCCAAGGTAATGGTACTGGGCTTGCAGCATATGTTTGCAATGTTCGGTTCCACCATTCTGGTACCCATCCTCACAGGACTGGATGTGTCTACCACATTGTTGTTTGCGGGACTCGGTACTTTGCTGTTTCATTTCCTGACGAAGAGAAAGGTGCCTGCGTTCTTAGGTTCCTCCTTTGCATTCCTGGGCGGATATTTCGCCATCGCCCCCAACGGTGAGGCAGAGCTTCTTCCCTATGCCTGCTTCGGTGTGGCCTGTGCAGGTCTGGTGTACCTGATCCTGGCTGCCCTGATCAAGCTGTTCGGCGCAGGCAAGGTCATGAAGTATTTCCCGCCTGTGGTAACCGGTCCCATCATTATCGCCATCGGACTTACCCTTTCCCAGTCCGCCATCGACAGCTGTTCCAGTGACTGGCTGATCGCGCTGATCGCCATCGTGCTGATCGTTGTCTGCAATATCTGGGGCAAGGGCATGATCAAGATCGTTCCCATTATCATCGGTGTCATCGGTTCCTATCTGACAGCAGTTGTAATGGGACGCGTGGACTTCTCCTCCGTTGCCGATGCAGCGTGGGTGGGCCTGCCCATTCACTGGGACAACACCGTCTTCAGCATCTTCTCCAACTTAGACAGCAAGCTGCTGCTGACCAGTATCATCACCATCGTTCCCATTGCACTTGCTACCATCGTAGAGCATATCGGTGATATCTCCGCGATCTCCTCTACCGTTGGCAGAAATTATATCAAGGATCCCGGACTTCACAGAACCATGCTTGGCGACGGTCTGGCTACCATCGTGGCATCTCTGTTCGGCGCACCTGCCAACACCACCTATGGTGAGAACACCGGTGTGCTTTCCCTGACCAAGGTCTTCGATCCCATGGTCATCCGTCTGGCAGCAGTGTTCGCAGTATTGTTCTCCTTCTGCCCGAAGTTCGCAGCAATCATCGGATGCATGCCTACCGCCACTGTAGGCGGTGTGTCTCTGGTTCTCTACGGTATGATCTCTGCAGTGGGTGTCCGCAACGTGGTTGAGTCCCGTTGTGATTTTTCCAAGAGCCGCAACGTGATCATCGCCGCACTGATCCTGGTACTTTCCATCGGTATCAAGTATAGCGCTGCAGGCTCCATCACCATCGGTTTTGTCAGCCTTTCCGGTCTTGCGGTAGGTGCTCTGGTAGGTATTATCCTGAATGCAGTCCTTCCCGGCAAGGATTATGTCTATGACGAAGAAGAACCCACCGACACCGGCGTAAACTTCGCAGTGATGAGCAAAGAGAAATAAGTGACATAATATAAATATCAAAAGGGGGAGTACCTTCGGGTGCTCCCTCTTTCAGGTTTTGGGGAGGATACTATGAGAGTCATTGACATGCATTGCGATACTATCAGCAGACTGCTGGAGAAGCGTGAGGAACTGCTGCAGAATACCGGACACTTGGATCTGAAGCGCATGAAGGAAAGCGGTTATCTGCTGCAGAATTTTGCGCTGTTCGTGGAACTGTCAAAGGACAGAGATCCCTGGGAGAAGCTGTGTGCTCTGTACGAGCTGTATGAACGGGAGATGGAGAAGAATCAGGCTCTGATCGGAAAGGTGCTGCAGTATTCCGACATCGAGAGAAATGAAAGAGAAGGCAAGCTGTCCGCACTGCTCACCGTGGAGGAGGGAGCAGTCTGCAAGGGAGAGATCGAGAAGCTGGAGGAGCTCTATGCAAAGGGCGTGCGGATGTTGACGCTGACCTGGAATTTTCCCAACGAATTGGGGTATCCTAACTTCAGAGGAGAACTGTTTGAACAGGGCTTTGAGGTGATGTTTCACAGTCCACAGACCGAATTGGGACTCACCGGCCGGGGAAGAGAGTTTGTGATCCGGATGGAGGAATTGGGAATGATTCCGGATGTGTCGCACCTGTCCGATGCGGGATTTTACGATGTGGCAGCAGTGACGAAGAGGCCCTTCGTAGCCAGCCATTCCAATGCCAGGGCAGTGTCACCCTGTGTCCGCAACCTGACCGATGAGATGATTCGCCTCCTGGCAGAGCGGGGCGGCTGCATGGGATTGAACTTCTGTCCGGATTTTTTGGAGGAGGGCAGCAAGGGCACCGTTGAGGCAGTGGTCCGTCACGCAAAGCATATTGTAAAGGTAGGCGGTATCGAAGTGCTGGGACTGGGCAGTGACTTCGACGGGATCCCGGGGCATGAGGAACTGCCTGGGGCGCAAAGTATGGACCGGCTGTATGATGCACTGAAAAAACAAGGCTTCACAGAGAGTCAGCTGGAGAAGCTTTTTTACCGAAATGTGCTCCGCGTCTATCAGGATTGCCTGCGATAAGAGAATGTAGTATTGAAAACTACATAGAAAAGTAAAAAATACTAGAAAGTGTTGCACGATAGTGAAAAACGTGGTATTCTAAACCAAGAATTAGGATATGAGAGGATCGGAAAGAGATGAGCGAGACATTCCACATTATCAGCGATAGTTCCTGTGATCTGCCTGTTGAAATGGCGGAGGAAAAGAATATCACGGTAGTTCCCTTCTATGTGGCCTTTGAGGATGAGAAGTATCAAAGAGAGCATGCAGAGATCGGGATCCGCGATTTTTATCAGCAGATGGTTGACAAGAAGGGTGTGTACCCGAAATCCTCTATGCCCTCTACACAGGACTTTGCGGATGCCTTTCTGCCCTATGTGGAGAGCGGCGTTCCCGTGGTATGTATCTGCATTACCACCAAGTTCAGCGGTTCCCTGCAGTCTGCCATGAATGCAAAAAATATGATTCTGGAGGAATATCCTAATGCGAAGATCGCTGTGATCGACTCCACGATCAATACGGTTTTGCAGGGAATCTATACGCTGGAGGCTGTGAGCCTCAGAGATGCTGGAACAGGCTTCGAGGATGCGGTAGCCCGTCTGGAGCAGATCAAGTCCACCGGACGTATCTTCTTCACGGTGGGAGATATGGAATACTTAAAGCACGGCGGACGGATCGGCAAGGTTGCCGCCGTAGCAGGCAGTGTACTCGGCATTCGCCCTGTGATCACCCTGAAAAGCGGTGAGATCTTCCCCTCCGGAATCGGCCGGGGAAGGAAGAAGACTGTGGAAAAATCTCTGGAGCTTCTGAAGGACTATCTAAAGGAGACAGGCTTTACGCCGGATCAGGTCAGCATATGCGTTGGCTACGGCTATGACATCGAGGAGGGACTGGCCTTCAGAGATCACGCAGTGGAAAGCCTTCGCGCCTTTGGCTTTGCGGTAAAGGAGATCCCCGCATACCAGATCGGCGCCGCGATCGGAGTCCATACAGGGCCTTATCCCCTGGGATTCGGAATCATCGAGAAAGCGATCCACGCATAACTTTTGACATACTAAGCAGTGACTTTGCGCGACGGTGTCTGCCATCGGACAGACAGGTCTCAAAGCGACAACATGAATTACGGACAGAACGGTTTCTACAGAGCTTCGGTGCAATGCACCAGAAGCTCTTTTACATTTTCAAATGCATAAGTGGCAGGATATTCCGTGTCCTCCATATCCGAAGGCTTCGCCTCCCCGGTAAAGAGGACGCAGGTATCCACCCCGCCGTTGATGCCGCAGGCAATATCGGTGTAGAGGCGATCCCCTACCACGATGGTTTCCTCCCTTGAGAAGCCGGTCCGTTCCAGACACAGGTCCACCACGGCTCTGCTGGGCTTGCCCAGGTAGATAGGAACACGGCCTGTGGTGGCGGTGAGCAGATTGCAGATGGCACCGCAGTCCGGGATAAAGCCAAAGTCTGCCGGACAGCGCAGATCCGGGTTGGTGCCGTAGAAGGGCAGTTCTGTGGTCTGGAGAAGCATGGAGGCATGGACCAGCTTCTCGTAGGTCAGCTCGCTGTCATATGCCGCCACGATGCAGGATACGTCGCTGTCGGCGGTCTCGGTGATGTTCAGACCATTTGACCGCAATTCGCTGACAAAGGAACGGGTGCCCAGAACAAATATTTTTTTGTCGGCGTAGTTCTCCTTCAGAAAACGCAGGGTCAGGAAGCCGGAGGTAATAAACTGATCCTCGTCGGCGGACAGTCCGAATACCCTCTGAAAGCGCTCCACATAGTCTCTGCCGCTTTTGGTGGAATTGTTTGTAATAAAGAGGGAGCGCCCGCCGATCCGGTCAATATAGTCCAACAGAGCGGCACTGCCCTCCAGAAGCGTGTCCCCTACTGCCAATGTGCCATCGATATCGAACAGGAATAATCGCTTGTCTTGTAATAAACTCATCGCTTTGCTCCTTTACACAGAAATGCTCGTTCCCACAGTATAGCATTGTGAACAGAGGCTTTGCAAGTCTTCCGAAAAAATGGTATACTAAAGTTCCTTTCGAAGGTGTGTGAAGGGTCTGGCCGACTAAACGGACGAAGACACGCATCCACACCTGTCGGTAGGGAAGGAAACGGAATCGAAGAGGTTGATAAGATGGAAAAATGGATCGTACATATGAAAAAGGCAGACTTTGCTGCCTGGTCAGCAAGATTTCATATCAGCCCTGTGACAGCGCGGATCATTCGCAACAGGGGAATCGAAGAGACAGAGGATGTTGAGAGATTCTTACGGGGCAGTCTGGAGGACTGCCCGTCCCCTTTTCTTCTAAAGGATATGGAGCGGGCGGTGAACCTCATTCCGGAGGCAATCGGTGCCGGTAAGAAGCTTCGGGTCATCGGCGACTATGATGTGGACGGAATCTGCTCCTCCTATATACTGACCAAGGGTCTGTCGCTGCTGGGAGCACTGGTGGATACTGCCATTCCACACCGAATTCATGATGGCTATGGTTTGAACGAGCATCTGATCGAGGCGGCGGCAGAGGACGGTGTAGAGATGATCGTCACCTGTGACAACGGCATCGCTGCCGCAGAACAGATCGCGCTGGCAGCTGAAAAGGGTATCCAGGTCATTGTGACGGACCACCATGAGGTGCCTTTCCGAGAGGTGACTGCCCGGGACGGGCAAGTGCGCAGAGAGGAACTGCTGCCCCCCGCCGCAGCAGTCATTGATCCGAAGCAGGAGCAGTGCCGCTACCCCTTTCCGGGGATCTGCGGAGCGGTGGTGGCCTTCAAGTTGATGCAGGCTCTCCAGGAGAGAACCGGCAGCAGTGCACTGCAGAATGCCATGGACGAGTTCCTGGAGTTTGCGGCCATTGCAACCGTGTGCGATGTGATGGAGCTGAAGCAGGAGAACCGTATTCTGGTGAAGGAGGGTCTGAAGAGGCTTGCAAATTCTCACAATCCGGGCCTTAGGGCGCTGATGGAGGTGAACGAGATCGATCCGGGGAAAGTGAACGGTTACCAGATCGGCTTTGTGCTGGGTCCCTGTCTGAATGCCACCGGACGTCTGGATACCGCACAGAAGGCCTTGGAGCTGTTGCAGACCACTTCCCGGGAGAAAGCGATCCGACTGGCGAGAGAGTTAAAACAGTTGAATGATACCAGAAAGCAGCTGACTCTGGAGGGAATCGAAGAGGCATTAAACTATATTGCAGAGCACTGCATGGATCAGGACAGAGTGCTGGTGCTCTACCTGCCCCGGGTACATGAAAGTCTGGCCGGCATTATCGCCGGACGGATCAGAGAGCATTACTATAAACCGGTATTTGTACTGACCAAAGCGGAGCAGGGTGTCAAGGGCTCCGGCAGATCCATCGAGGAATATCATATGTATCGGGCTCTGAACCAGGTGGAGGAACTGCTGGACCGGTATGGCGGACATGCCATGGCGGCAGGACTTTCCCTGTCGGAGGACAAGGTGGAGACCCTGCGGCGCAGATTGAATGAGAACTGTCAGCTGACAGAGGAGGATCTGCGGGAGAAGGTTGCCATTGATGTGCCCATGCCTATGGATTACGCGGGCATGAAAGCAGTGGTGGATGATCTGGAAGTGCTGGAACCCTTTGGGGTGGGCAACCCGAAGCCCCTCTTTGCCCAAAAGGATCTGCGATTTATCCGGGCCGTCCGTCTGGGCGCAAACCGGAATTTCGCCAGATTTACGGCAATCACGCCTGACGGAAACCGGGTGCAGATGATCTACTTCGGCAATTTGGAGAAGTTCCAGGAGTATCTGGCGGAAAAGTACGGTCCGGACAGTATGGAAAACCTCTATGCCGGCAAAGGAGATTATCTGCTCTCGGTTGTGTATCAGCCCGGAAAACACGTTTATCAGGGACTGGAAGAAATTGAATTCAGACTGCAGTATTACTGCTGAGAAAGGCTTTATTCCGTAATCTGTGTGATCCCGGAGATATCGCTGTCGATGGTCATGGAATAATTGGTGTAGTACACCACAAATCCCGGCTTCGCCCCGGCAGGCTTCTTCACGTGTTTCTTCTGGATATAATCGATCTCCACCTTCTCCTGATCCCGACCCTTGGAGTAGTAGGCCGCCAGTCTGGCTGCCTCCTCAAAGGTCCGGTCCGGAAGCTCTGTCGCATTGCCCATCTTCACCACTACGTGAGATCCGGGCATCTTCTTGGCATGAAACCACCAGTCATTGCCGGTGGCAAACTTAAAGGTCAGTTCGTCATTCTGAAAATTATTTTTTCCCACATAGATGTGGAAACCGTCGCCGGAAAGATAGTGGAAGGGCTTGCTGGTGACTTTCTGCTTCTTCACGCCCGCCTTTCTGCGGATATATCCGCCGGCGATCAGCTCCTCCTTGATCTCTACCAGATCCTCCTCGTGGAGGGCAATATCCAGAGAGGCAAGAATCGACTCCAAATGCTCGATCTCTGCTTTGACTTCTTCGGTCAATTCCGATAAGGCCTCGAAGGTACGCTTGTATTTGTTATATTTCTCGAAATAGCGCTTGGCATTTTCGGTGGCGGTTTTCGTAGGATCCAGAGGAATATCGATCTCCTCGTTGGTGTAGTAGTTCAGCACCCGGATGGACTTGTCCCCGGGCTTGGCACTGTAGCCGTAGGTGTTCAGCAGCTCTCCGTAGATACGGTAGGTGTCACGCTTCTCGGTATCCTTCATCTGCCGAAGCTGAAGATCGTATTTTTTCACATTTCGTTCCAGCGCAGTCTGTACCACGCGGCGCAGATCCGCGGATTTCTGCCGGATCCGGGTGAGGGTGTTTTTCTCCGCATAGTAGTGCTCCAGAAGCGAGGACATGGAAGCATAGTGCACCTGATAATGGGGCAGCTTCTTCCTGTCCTCTGCACTTTTTGCGGCAGCATCGTCCGCCGTCTCTCCGTACATGGTCAGAGGCAGCGCACTAAATTCCGCAGGGGAGCCATATTGGTAGCCGATGGCAGGGCAGAAGTGCTCCTCCTTGATCGCAGTGATACATTTGGAAAAGGCGGCGTACAGGCTTTCGTATCCTGCCTCATCCAAGGCGGCAGCAGGGCGTTCTCCGTCCAATCCCGCCTCATAGCAGATCTCTTGGGCCAGGATAGGAGAAAACCCGGTGTAGCTGCCGTAGAGCGCCTTATACAGAGGCTGGGGCTTTGCGGACAGTGCCTGTCTGAACGCAGAGAAATCTGTGGACAACGCATCCAGCTTCTCCTGGGTAGCCGGGATAAAGTAAGGTTTTCCCGGCAGGACCTCCCGGACAGAGCTGACCGCCGCCGAGATGCGCTTGATGCTGTCGATGATGGTATTGTCATCGTTGCAGAAGATGATGTTGCTGTGTTTTCCCATGATCTCGACGATCAGAGTCTTGTGGCGCAGATCCCCCATCTCGTCCAGATGCTCGATCCGGATATTCACGATTCTCTCCAGCCCGGGCTGGGTAATGTCTGTGATGCGGCCGTTCTGCAGGTGTTTGCGCAGCAGCATGCAGAACACCGGCGCAGTCATAGGGCTGGGCTTATTCTCCTCCGTCAGGTAGATCAGGGGCAGGGAGGCGTTGGCAGACAGAAAGAGTCTGCGCTGTCCTGTCTGCGTCTTCACCGTCAGAAGCAATTCGTCGTCCTCGGGCTGTGCGATCTTATATAATCTGCCGCCGATCAGTTCGCGGCGCAGTTCACTGACTACATTTGCAATTGTCACTCCATCAAAAGCCATGGTTACTCCTTACTGCCTGAGGCGGGCCTGCTGCAGGTTACCGGTGCTGGGTGCTGCCTGCATATTCCATTGCGGAGACGCTTCCGCTTGGTCTCACCGCAACGGTACATAAGGCCGCAAAGAACACGGCCTAAGTACCGGCGGCTCGACGACACTCCGCAATCGGAGCACGCAGGCATTCCCCGGCAGTCCGATGAGGTGCAGGGTGCCGTGTGCCGGGTGCTACCTGCATATTCCATTGCGGAGACGCTTCCGCTTGGTCTCGCCGCAGCGGTACATAAGGCCGCAAAGAACACGGCCTAAGTACCGGCGGCTCGACGACACTCCGCAATCGGAACACGCAGGTATCCCCCGGCAGTCCGGTTGGGTGCAGGACGGGGAGCCGGTGTCTGCCTGCATATTCCATTGCAGAGACGCTTCCGCTTGGTCTCGCCGCAGCGGTACATAAGGCCGCAAAGAACGCGACCTAAGTACCGGCTGCTAGACGACACAAACCAATCGGAACACCCAGGTATACCCAGGCAGTCCGATGAGGTGCAGG
>JAHBAA010000052.1 GCA_018385425.1 Acetatifactor sp. | reverse complement strand
TGGCATGGTATTGTAGCGTGTCTTTGCTGCCTGATAGTCAGTCATAGGTACCTCCCAATAGAGTTTTTTTGAAATCCGCGGTCTGTGCGGGAGCATTTCCTGGCACAGAGCCGCGCAGGATGCTGTACTTTCATTGTAGCGTATTGAAAATGGTTGGCAAGTTATTTTTTGCGCTCTTTCAAAAAACACCGTCCACTATGTCCAATGGCCCAATGCCCCTTGACACAGGGATAGATCCCGCGGCGCTCCCTGGGGCGCTGACTGGACGTACCAATGCCCCTTGACACAGGGATAGATCGGCTATATACTTTCCTTCGGATATAGTTTGAGACACAAAGCAAATGGTACAGACAGAGGAATGTTTATGAAGTCAATCGGTGTTGTGACAGACAGTCACGGTGGGATTTCCCGAGAGGAGGCAGAGCATCTTGGTGTGAAGGTGCTTCCCATGCCCTTCTATTTTGGGGAGGAATGTTTTTTGGAGAATGTCTCTATTTCAAGAGATCAGTTTTTTGAGAGAATTAACGGGGGAGAAAAGGTTTCTACCTCTCAGCCCTCCCCGGAATCCGTGATGGATATCTGGCGGGAAAGCCTGCGGGAGTATGAGAAGATCCTCTATATTCCGCTGAGCAGCGGTTTGAGCGGATCCTGCGACACGGCAAAGATGCTGGCAAAGGAAGAGGAGTTTGACGGAAAGGTGTTCGTGGTAGACAACGGTCGGGTGTCTACTCCGCTGCATCGATCCATTTTGGATGCTTTGGAATTAATTGAGGAGGGGTATTCCGCAGAGCAGATCAGGAATATCCTGGAGGCTGCCAGAGACAAGATGGCCATCTATGTGGCTGTTGAGACACTGGAGCATCTGAAGAGGGGCGGCCGGATCTCCGCTACCTCGGCAGCACTGGGCACCATCTTGAATATCAAGCCTATCTTGCGGTTTGATGTGGGGCTGTTGGAGACCTATAAGAAGTGCCGCGGCATGAAGAAGGCCAGAAGAGAAATGCTGGAAGCCATGAAGCAGGAGTTGGATGAGAGATTTGCCAAGGAGTTTGCCGCAGGTGAAGTATCCATTTTGGCAGCTTCCAGTGCAGATGAGGCTACCACCCTGGAGTGGGTGGAGGAGATCAGAGAGTTCTTCGGCGGCGTGGAAGTGCTGTGCGACCAGTTGTCCATGGGACTGTGCTGTCATATCGGTCCCGGGGGCCTGGGTATCGGTTTCTCCTGCAGACCTGCAAGAACCTAAGTGATAGAACTACTACGGGAAGTTTAAATCGATCAGTTTTCAACCCGGAGCGCTCTCGCTCCGGGTGTCTTTTTTTTCTGAAATATCCCCCGGGGGCAGCATCCCTTGTCTTTACTTATCGTTGTACCCGGTTCAGATATTGATCCCAGCCAATGATGACTTTTTCACAGGATGCGGTCAAGGCATAGGAGTCGGAGTCATTGGGAGAGGCATATTCTTCCTCTGCGGGAAATTCTATACTGATATCCAGAAGAACACGCCCCTCACCGGCGGATGACTCTTCCAATCGGAACAGATAGGCATCCTTGCAGCGGGATGGAAATTCTCTCAACTGTTCCGGGCCAAGCTCTTCATCGGGCGTAACACTGATCAGCCTATCGTCCGCATCATAATAGCGGAAACCTTCCTTTCGACCGGAGAGGAGCCTTCCCCCGATCAGACGGATCAGTGCCGTGCCGGCGTAGCTTTCGGTATAGTTGGGGTTCTGGGAGTTGGAGGGTTTGACGATCAACGCCTCCACCTCGAAGCTGACAGTGGAATCGGTTGCCTCAAACCTTTTGATGATGCAGTCCTCGAAGGAAAAGTTCTGCAGTTCGTCGGTACATTCAAATTTCATAAGCGAATCCTTTCGTTTGTCATGGGAAGAAAGTGGTTTGCTGTTTCACAGTCTTAACGATGTGGCAAACCGGTGTGGTTTTTTTTTGCAGATTGTGGTATGATGAAAATTGACAGTCTATATCGGGGGCAAATCTGACGCAGACCGATACAAAACGATCAGATTGTGATCATTATAGCACTTTTTTGATACGGTGCATAGAATAACGAAAGGATTCTGTATGAAACAATTTTTGCCGATCACAAAGACAGAGATGAGCGAACGGGGTTGGGAACAGGCGGATTTCGTCTTCGTCATCGGAGATGCTTACGTGGATCATTCCTCCTTTGGACCGGCGATCATCAGCAGAGTTTTAGAGTCCAGAGGCTATAAGGTGTGCATCATCTCTCAGCCGGACTGGACGGACGAGGAGAGTATTGCCGTGTTTGGGGAACCAAGACTTGGTTTTTTGGTGTGCGCCGGCAATATGGATTCCATGGTGAATCATTTTACGGTGAATAAGAAACGAAGAAGCTTCGATGCATACACCCCCGGCGGGAAACCCGGGAGGAGACCGGACTATGCCACCATTGTGTACTGCAATCTGATCCGCAGAAAATATAAGAAGGTCCCCATCGTGATCGGAGGCATTGAGGCCAGCCTGCGCAGACTGGCACATTATGACTACTGGTCCGACCGACTCAAGCATTCCATTCTCATGGATTCCGGAGCAAATCTTCTGTTGTACGGCATGGGCGAACTGTCCATCGTGGAGGTGGCGGATGCACTGAACAGCGGCATCGCAGCGGAGGATATCACCTATGTTCCCGGAACGGTGTACAAGGCTAAGGATGTGACGGACGTGCTGGAGCAGAGAAACGGTATCCTGCTTCCTGACTTTGACACCCTTTCGGCAGATAAGCTGGAATACGCCAGGAGCTTTCTGATCCAATATCAGAACACCGACTTTCTCACGGCAAGACCCCTGGTGGAAAAATATGGGGAGAAACGGTATGTGGTACAGAATCCCCCCTCCAGGCCGCTGACGACCCAGGAACTGGATGATATCTATGAATTGCCCTATATGAACAATTATCACCCCTCCTATGAGGCGGAGGGAGGCGTCCCTGCCATCTCGGAGATCCTGTTCTCCCTGACCAGCAACAGAGGATGCTTCGGAGGCTGCAGCTTCTGCGCTCTGACCTTCCATCAGGGTCGGATCGTCCAGACCAGAAGCCACGAATCTCTTCTGCGGGAGGCTCAGGCTATGACCCGAGATCCCAGATTTAAGGGGTACATCCATGATGTAGGAGGTCCCACTGCCAACTTCAGACGCCCTGCCTGCGACAGGCAGTTGACGAAGGGGGTCTGCACCAACAGGCAGTGCCTTTACCCAAAGCCCTGCGCCAATCTGAAGGCGGATCATTCGGATTATATCGCTCTGCTTCGAAAGCTGCGCGCTCTGCCCGGGGTGAAGAAGGTTTTTATCCGGTCCGGCATCCGATTTGACTATCTTCTGGCCGATCGGGACCAGACCTTTCTGCGGGAGCTGTGCAAATATCATGTCAGCGGACAACTTCGGGTAGCCCCGGAGCATGTTTCAGACCATGTGCTGGATCTGATGGGGAAACCCAGAAATGAAGTGTATCAGGAGTTTTGCAGAAGATTTGAGAAAGTGAATCAGCAGCTTGGACTGGAACAGTATGTGGTGCCCTATCTGATCTCCTCCCACCCAGGCTCCGACCTAAAGGATGCCATTGCCCTGGCGGAAAGCATCCGGGACATGGGGTATATGCCGGAACAGGTACAGGATTTTTATCCCACACCATCGACGATCTCTACCTGTATGTACTATACAGGAGTTGATCCCCGCACGATGAAGAAGGTGGAGATCACATCAAAGCCCCATGAGAAGGCACTGCAGCGGGCATTGATCCAGTACCGCCTGCCGGAGAACTATGATCTGGTGAAGGAGGCACTGCTCAGAGAGGGCAGACAGGATCTGATCGGCTTCGATAAGTCCAGGTGCCTGATTCCGCCCAGAAAAACGGAACAGATGAAAAAGTCCTCCGGTGAACGGAAGACCTCTGTGGAAAAGAAAAAACAGGGAACCTCCGGGAAAAAGTCCGGAGAGAGGAAGCTGACTGCTCATCAGAGAGGGAAGAGGAGGGGAAGAGATGTCTGAAGACAACAATGAAAGCAAGGGACTTTTGCTTTTAAAGAAGGGCCAGAAGGGACTGGTACATGCACTGTTCAGCCGTCTCGGCCTGTTCGTGCTGATGCTGTTGCTGGAGGTGGCCCTGTTAGTCACCATGTTTCAGGCGCTTGGGAGGTTTTTGCCTCTGTTCTACGGTGGTACTACCATATTTGTGGTGATCATGGTTGTCTATCTTCTCAACACGGAGATCGATCCCACCGCGAAAATCACCTGGCTTGTTTTCATCATGCTGTTTCATGTGTTTGGTGCCATGCTGTTCTGGTTTACCCAGAGCGAGGTGGGACACCGGGCACTGAAATTCCGCATCGAAGAGCTGATCAGAATGTCGAAGGATACGCTGGGACAGGAGCCGTCTGCCTTTGACAGCCTGCATAAGGAAAATCCGGGTGCGGCATCTCTGATCAACTATATCAACCGCAATGGCTGCCATCCGGTGTATGACGATACGCAGGTGACCTACTTCCCCAACGGTCAGGCCAAGTGGGAAGAACTTCTGCGGCAGCTGGAAAAGGCGGAAAAGTATGTGTTTCTGGAATACTTCATTATCGATGAGGGACTGATGTGGGGAAAGGTTCTGGAGCTTCTGGCCAGAAAGGCGAAGGAAGGAGTCGATGTCCGGGTACTGTATGACGGCACCAATGAGTTTTCGACACTGCCACACAGCTATCAGAAGCAGCTGAGGGATCTGGGCATCCAGTGTAAGGTGTTTTCCCCCCTGGCCCCCATTGTGTCCACCCATTACAACTACCGGGATCACCGGAAAATTTTTGTGATCGACGGCAAGGTTGCCTTCAATGGCGGCATCAATCTGGCAGACGAGTATATCGGCAGGGTGAAACGATTCGGTGAGTGGAAGGATACTGCCGTGATGCTGACGGGCAACGCGGTGAGAAGCTTTACCCTGATGTTCCTCCAGATGTGGTGCTTTGACGACAAGCATGCGGATTTTCAATCCTTTCTGGAGCCTGTCCGTCCCTGGACAGATGCAGTGGAGGGCTTTGTGGCACCCTTTGGGGACTGCCCGCTGGATGCAGACAAGGTGGGTGAGCGGGTCTATATGGATATTTTAAACCGCGCCCAGAAGTATGTTCATATTATGACACCCTATCTGATCCTGGACAGCGAGACGGAGACAGCGTTAAAATTTGCGGCAGAGAGGGGCGTGGAGGTCAGCCTGATCCTGCCCGGTATCCCGGATAAGAAGATTCCCTATGCCCTGGCCAAGACCCACTATGCATCGCTGCTGGCTTCCGGGGTGAAGATCTATGAATATGAGCCGGGATTTGTACACGCCAAGGTCTTTGTCAGCGACGACAGAGAGGCTGTAGTGGGAACCATCAATCTGGACTATCGCAGTCTGTATCACCATTTTGAGTGTGCCACCTGGATGTACGGCGTTCCCTGTGTGGCTCAGATCGAGCAGGATTTTCAGGATACCTGCAAAGATTGCCGCCAGGTGACTGCCAAGACCATCTGGAAGGGCTACAGGCGATGGAAACTTATCGGAAATATGATGAAGGTGCTGGCACCGTTGTTGTAGATTGTAAAGGAGAACCGTATGAAAGTACAGATCGGAAGAGAGAAAAAAGATTTTTTGACCAATAAAATGTTTGGAATGTTCTTTGAGGATATCAATTACGCGGGAGACGGCGGTCTCTATGCGGAGATGATCGAGAACAGGCAGTTTGCTTTCCGCAAGGCGGTGTGCGGTGAGAAGGCGCGAACCTACGACACCTCCTATGCAGGGGACTATGGCTGGGAGCAATACCCCGCCGGGGAAGATGCCCGGATGCAGTTGATCGAAGGGGATGCGCTGAATGCACAGAACCCCCACTATATGCGCTTTACCGTGAACGGGGTCCGGGCCGGCTTTGCCAACAAGGCTTACGATGGGATCACACTGCAAAAGGGCGAGTCGTACGGAATCACCCTCTGGTTGAGAAGTGCTTCCTATCAGGGCACAATCGAAGTCTGTGTTCTGGACAAAGACAGCGGGGAAACGCTTTCGGCAGTGGAGCTGATCGTCCCTGCCGGAGAGGGCTGGACGAAGGCGGAGGCAGCCTTTACGGCAGAAAGTGCCTGCCGCGGCGGAAGGTTTGTGATCTTCCAGAACAAGGGAACCGTGGAGTACGGCTACGTGTCCATGATCCCGAAAAGTGCGGTAGGCGGTGTCTTCCGCAAGGATCTGTTTGACGTGCTGGCGGCTGCGGCACCCGGCTTTTTCCGTTTTCCCGGAGGATGTATCGTGGAGGGTGCCAACCTGAACAACCGGTATCAGTGGAAACAGACGGTAGGACTTCCCTGGGAGCGCACCTGGAACTGGAATCGCTGGTGCGTGCATCCCGTGGAGAAGGATGGCGGGACCCAGTTCTTTTCTTTCTACAATCAGTCCTATGGCATCGGCTTTTACGAGTATTTCTTATTGTGTGATCTGCTCCATGCAAAGCCCCTGCCGGTGCTGAGTGTGGGAATAGCCTGCCAGTTCCAGTCCGATGAACTGGTGCCCATTGACAGTCCGGAGTTTGATGCGTATGTGCAGGATGCCATCGATCTGATCCAGTTTGCCAATGGCGATGTGACGACCAAGTGGGGCGCAGTGCGGGCACAGATGGGGCACCCGGCTCCCTTTGGGCTGGAATATCTCTGCATCGGCAACGAACAGTGGGAG
Source organism: Acetatifactor sp. (assembly GCA_018385425.1). Taxonomy (GTDB): domain Bacteria; phylum Bacillota; class Clostridia; order Lachnospirales; family Lachnospiraceae; genus Acetatifactor. Next base: position 835 of record JAHBAA010000052.1, on the reverse strand, counting down.
ACCGAGAGTGTCGATTTCTTTGACCGATATCGTGTCTTTGAGAAGAGAGTACATGAGGCAGATCCCTCTATCCGTTTGATTGGCTCCGCAGGCCCCAATGTAGGTACAGATACGTATTCGGCTGCATGGGAATTCTATCGCGGGGAGTATCCCGGCAACAGGGACTTCACTGCGGCAGTGGACGAGCACTATTACATGCCTCCTGCGTGGTTTATCGAGAAGATTCACATGTATGACGATTATCCCAGAGAGATTCCCGTCTTTGCGGGGGAGTATGCTGCCCACTGCGAAAAGAAGGAGAATAACCTGGAGGCAGCACTTTCCGAGGCGGCATTCATGTGCGGCCTTGAGAAAAATGCGGATGTGATCCTGTTTGCCTCCGCAGCACCGCTTTTTGCAAGAGAGGGTTATGTACAGTGGGCCCCGGATCTGATCTGGTTTGATGATGAGAAGGTTATGGGCACTCCCGGCTACTATGTGCAGAAGCTGTTCGGCCTCTATACCGGCAATCAGACCTGCTCCTTCCGGGCAGAGGGTGCCGATGAAAATCTGTACCTGGCGGTTTCCGAGGATGAGAAGGCGGTCTATGTGAAGTTTGTCAATCTGAAGGAGGAGGCCACCGTTCTGGAGGAATTGACCTTACAGGGCGAAACACTGAATTTGAACGAGGCGGAGGTATACTGCATGAAGGGTTCCTCCCTCTCGGAGCAGAACACGCTGCAGGATCCCGAGCGGATCGTGCTCAGGCCGATTCCTGCAGGAGAAACCATCTGTTTTCCGGGGCTTTCCTGTGGAGCGGTAGTGCTGCGAAAGTAAATTGGAAAGGCGGTATGAT
>JAHBAA010000043.1 GCA_018385425.1 Acetatifactor sp. | reverse complement strand
TTGAGTTTATTGGCAAGCTCCAGATTGATAATGCTTGTCGTGTCGGCAAAGGGGGTATCCAGCAGAAAATAATCAAGATTTTTCTCAAGTGCATAGGATATCTTCATCAGCATGGAGTGATACCTTCGTCTGTCCCACCTCGATATGTAGATATCAAGGACGGCACCGGCAAGAGTGTGGGAAAGAATGTGTCCGTAGTCGTAAACGGCGCGGTTGCTCCCGCTGAACTGAAGGGTACTCTCACCGCATCCGCCTATGAGGTGAGCTCCGGTGATGTGGTGACATTGACCGCGAATGGTATCGGCGGCAGCGGCAAGTACAACTACAAGATTATCATCAACGACAAGACCGATGACAAGTGGTATCGTCTCCAGGATTACGGCACCAACAGTGTGATCCAGTGGTCTGCAACCACTCCCGGCACGAAACGGCTGATGGTGGATGTGATGGACTCCGACGGCAGAAAGTTTGGAACGAATGTGACCATTACGGTAAAGTAAGCTCTTGAAGATCATAGGATTTCTTTGAAAAACAACGAAAGGGTCATAGCTGCAATTTTCGGAGGCAGTTATGGCCTTTTTCATTGACACGAAACTTAGTATAGTGATATTTTATTAGATAGGATATAAGGGGGAGATTTGCTTCTTTTCGGAGCATTGGGACACGATGAAGACAGAGACAGTGAGTACCGATCATTTATCATGGACTCCGTACCTGGCAGTGAAGCGGGTTGCGGATGTGATCTTTTCAAGTATAGGGATAGTGATCCTATTTCTTCCCGGGCTACTGATCGCTGCGGTGATAGCCTGTGAGAGCAGGGGACCGGTGTTGTTCTCTCAGAGGAGAGTAGGCAGGTACGGCAGGGAGTTTCGAATCTATAAGTTTCGAACGATGCATGTGGAAACCCCGAAATATCGTTCCACTGAGGAATTGGAGAACAGTGGGCAGTACATAACAAGTGTCGGTCATTTCCTTCGAAAATTCAGTCTGGACGAGCTCCCCCAGCTGATCAATGTGTGGAAGGGAGATATGAGTCTGATCGGCCCCAGACCTCTGATTGCGGAGGAGACAGAGATCCACCGGCTTCGTTTGGAGAACGGCGTGTATCAGCTGAGACCGGGTATCACCGGTCTGGCGCAGATCAATGGCAGGGACCGGGTATCGACGGAGGAGAAGGTCCGCATGGACCGAGAATATGTTGAGCATTTTGGCATGAAAGAGGATCTCGGCATTTTATTTGCCACCATCCCCAAGCTGCTCAGCGGAGAAGATGTGGTAGAGCGATGAAGAACCAGAGAAAAGCAGGTGTGGTGCTCGCCTATCTGAGCATCGGCGTGAACATGCTGATCCAGCTGATATACACTCCCGTTATGCTGCGGCTGTTGGGGCAAAGTGAGTACGGTGTATACCAGATCGTGATTTCTGCCGTGGGATACCTGGGACTGTTGAATTTCGGGTTTACCGGGGCGTATGTGCGTTTTTTTGAAAAATACAGAGCAGCAGGGGAGGAAAAAGAGATCGAGAGATTAAACGGTCTCTTTCTCATTATTATGCTGGTGCTTGGCGCGTTCTGCTTTGGGGCGGGAATGGTTCTGGCAGACGGTCTGGGCTTCTTTTTCGGCAGCAAGCTGTGCAGCGAAGAATTGCTTCTGGCGAAGAAGCTGACGAGGATTCTGGTGCTGAATATGAGTCTGACCTTTCCCTTTGGACTCTTCGACTGTTACATGGTGGCGTTGGAACGGTTCCGGGTGCAGAAGCTGGTGCTGCTGCTGAAGACGGTGAGTAATCCTTTTCTCGCACTGCCGCTGTTGTTTTCCGGTTATGGCAGTGTGGGGATGGTTTGGGTGACTGCCCTGCTGACCATTGCGGCTGGTGGGTTCCAGGTGATCTATTGCCTGAGCGGTCTGAAGCTTCGGTTTTGCTTTACCGGCTTGAGATTGGGAATGCTGCGGGAGATCTGGGTTTTCTGTTTCTACATTTTTCTTAATCAGGTGGTGGATCAGGTGAACTGGTCTGTGGACAAGGTGCTGTTGGGGGCACTCATGGGAACCGGGATCGTGGCAGTGTACGCAGTGGCAGGGATGTTCAACAGCATTTATATGCAGTTCTCCACAGCTATCTCCAATGTGTTTCTCCCAAGGGTGAACCGGATGGCGGCAGAGCATGCGGATGATAGGGCTTTTACGGAGCTCTTTACGAGAGTGGGAAGGCTGCAGTTCATGGTGCTGGGACTGGTGCTGTCCGGGTTTGTTTTTTTTGGACGGGCTTTTATCGGCTTCTATGCGGGAGAGGGATATGAGGAGGCGTATGATATCGCACTGTTTCTGCTCGTCCCTGTGACGATTCCCCTGATTCAGAATCTCGGCATCGAGATCCAGCGGGCGAAAAATCTCCACAGATTCCGTTCGCTGCTGTATCTGGCGGCGGCTCTGGCCAATGTGGCGGTCAGCGTGCCCCTGATTCGTGTCTTTGGGGGAACGGGTGCGGCAATGGGAACGATGCTCTCCCTTGTGATCTGCAATGTTCTGATCATGAACCTCTATTATCAGAAAGTCATCGGTCTGGATATGAAGTTCTTCTGGTGCCGGATCGGTAAGCTGGTGCCGGCCATGCTCCCTGCTTTCTTGGGAGGTTTTGTCATCGTTCGGGTGCTTCCGGTAGAACGTATCGCCTATTTTCTCCCGGGGGTGATCCTGTATTCTGTTCTGTACGGAGGCAGTGTCTATCTGTTCGGCATGAAGGATGAGGAGAGGAATCTGATCAAAGGTCTGGGAAGGAGAGGAAAAGGGTGATGTCAGCGACAGAGAAAAAGCAGTGCTGTGGCTGTGGTGCCTGTATGGCGGTATGTCCCCACGGCTGCATTCATATGGAAGCAGATGAGGAAGGCTTTTCCTATCCCTGCAGAGACACAAAGCACTGTGTGGACTGCGGACTCTGTGATCAGATCTGCCCGATGAGGCGGCAAAACCCTGTCGGGGAGGAAGAGACCGGCTTCTATGTGCTGTATCACCGGGAGGAGGAGAAGCGTCTCAGAGGCTCCTCCGGCGGCGTATTTGAAGCATTGTGCCGGGCTGCCCTGGAGGAGGGCGGCGCTGTGGCGGGAGTGGCTATGGACCGGGACGGATACAGTGCCTCCTTTCAGGTGGCAGAGGATATGGAACAGGCCCGGAGGCTGTTTGGCAGCAAGTATGTGCAGGCCGACACGAATCAGGCCTTCGCACGGCTGTCGGAGCTTACGAAGGAGGGCAAAAGGGTGCTGGTCAGCGGGACACCCTGTCAGATTGCTGCTATGCAGAGCTTCCCCGGTCTGACGAATGAGGGGATCACCTATGTGGATGTGGTCTGTCACGGAGTGCCTTCTCCGAAGGCCTTTGTGAAGTACATGAAGGAGCTGGAAGCGCAGAAAGACAGTAAAGTGACAGAGGTGTCATTCCGTGACAAGAGCTTTGGGTGGCGGAATTTTTCGCTGAAGGTCACCTTTTCGGACAAGTGGGAGGAACTGAGAAGTCATCGAAAAGATCCGTATATGCGGCTGTTTTTGAGGGATCTGATCCTGCGGCCCTCCTGTTATTCCTGTCCTTTTCGAACGATTCGGCGCACAAGTGATCTGACGCTGGCAGACTGCTGGGGTGTGCGGGGACTTTGCGAGGATCTGGACGACGACAAAGGACTCTCGCTTGTAATGGTACATACGAAGCGGGGCGACGAACTGCTGCAGGGACTGATAGAGTCAGGAAGGCTGACCGGAAGAAAATTGTCCGGGGACAGAGTGTTGGCTGCCAATCCAAGCCTGACCGGGCAGCCGGTGATCCGGGAGGAGAGAAGTGCCTGCTTCGAGGCTCTTGACAGGTTGACTATTGAGGAACTGGCGGGGCAGTATGCCGGGCGTTCCCTGAAAGAACAGATACGGGAGAAGATCAGCAATGTACGGCGAAGATTACGTGCCATTTTTTAGTATCGTGATTCCTGCTTACCAGGCGGAATCTGTAATAGAAAGATGCATCCGATCAGTGATACTCCAGTCCTTTGGGAACTGGGAAGTGATCCTGGTGGACGATGGCTCTGCAGATCAGACTCTGCAGCGGGTCAAGTCTTTGGGCGAGGAGCGGGTCCGCTGTATCCGGGTTCCCAACGGGGGACCGGCGAAGGCCAGAAACCGGGGCATTTCGGAGGCAGTGGGAGAATATCTGTTGTTTCTGGATGCGGATGATCTGTTGGAGGAGGGATGTCTGGAGACGCTCCGTCAGAGGCTCACAGGGCATCCTGTGGATCTGCTGATCTTTGGATTTGTGCTGCACCAGGTGCAGACCGGTCAGGTGCACCACAATTATCATGCAGACGTTTCCTTTGACGGTGTTTCCTTAAAGCAGGTGCCGGTGACCGAACTGTACAGCAGAAATCTTCTCAATCAGGTATGGAACAAGGCTTACCGGCGGGAGTTTGTTGTAAAAAACGGGCTGGAGATGCCGGATTATCGGTATGGGGAGGACCGGCTCTTTGTGATGGATTGTCTGGAGAAGGCAGAGACCATCTCCGTCTCTGAGCAGGAGCTGTATTGCTATCGGATCGAGAATGAGGACAGTCTGATTCACGCCTGGCATGACAATAAATTTGAGATCTGCACGCAAATTCATGAACGGATCACCGAGCTTGCCCGTGGTACGGCAGATGACAGGCAGAGTGTTCTGAATTATATGTATGTGAAAAGTGTTTTTTCCTGTCTGGCAGATGCCTGCGGTCGGAAGTCTCCCCTGCGTGGGAGGCAGCTGCTCGGATATCTGAGGAGGGTGCTGCATACAGAGGTACTTCGGGCTGCGCTGAAGGATTGTTCCTGTCCCAATCTTCCCACCCGGATGGTGGTGCTTCTGATGCGAAGCAGATCGAGTCTGCTGAGCTATGGTTTTATTAAGGCATCCGGCTGTATCATGCGGTTTTTCCCCGATGCAATGATACGATGGAAGCACAGACGCAGGGAGAAGTGATATGAGGATTGCCGTTTTTCAATATGACGCGGGAATGGGCGGAATTCAGAAGTCTCTGCGAAATCTCTTGACGCTCGGAGTGTTGGGGGAGGCCCGGGTGGATGTGTTCCTGTTTCGGGAGGAGAGCTTCGGAGACTGGCAGGTAGAGACGGAACAGGTTCATGTGCATCATCTGCCTGCGCTGCCCAGATGGTATCGTTTTCTGCCCTTTTCCCTGGTAAAGAAGCTCTGCAGAGCCTACCGAAGCTGGGAAGGGGCGTATGACCTGGCAGTGGATTTCAACAGTTATCAGCCGGACTGTGCACTGGCCGCACTGCGGTGCCCTGCGAAAAAGCGTGTGGAGTGGATCCACAATGATGTACAACAGGTATGGGAACATGAGCCGAAATTCCGGGTGCTGTGGCATTTTATGAAGGACAAGTTCCGGGAGTTTGATGAGTTTGTTGGTGTGTCTGACGGGGTGGTGAAACCTTTTCGGGAGATGACCGGGCTGAAGGATGTGCCGATCCGGGTGATACCGAACTGTATTGATGTAGCCCAGATCAGAGAACTGTCTGAGAAAGGGGAGTCTATAGAGTTTGACCCGGACAGGATCAATCTGGTGACGGCCGGAAGACTCTGCTTCCAGAAGGGTTTTGATCTGTTGCTGGAGATCTTTGCCGCGGTCTGTGGGAGTCGTTCCGATATGGAACTATGGATCCTGGGGGACGGGGAACAGCGAAGTGAATTGGAGGCGATGTCCCGGAGACTCGGACTGGAGGAAAGGGTACATTTCGTCGGAGCAGTCTCAAACCCGTATCGGTATATGGCCGGTGCGGATGCTTTCGTTCTCTGCTCCCGTTATGAGGGGCAGGGGATGGTGCTCTGGGAGGCTCTTGCGGCAGGAATTCCGGTGCTGTTTCCGAAACACCTGGAACAGTATAACTCCGGGCTTACGGGGGTGGACGACCTGGAACAGGCGCTGCTTGCATTTCACAGACAGGAGAAGCATCCGGAGGATCTGTGTTCGTACCATGAGGAAATTCGAAGAAGGATGGAGAGTTTACTGCATTGATGATGGAGAGGAGTACACGGAAAAACAGAATAGATCAGCTGTTTCGGCCGGAATTGTTTGCGGTGCTCCTCATGCTGAGCCCGGTGGTGGATGTCATGACCGGTGCCCTGCTGTTGTCAGGAAGAGGAGGCGGTATCAGCGCATTGTACAAGGGAGTGATCTTCCTGCTATGCCTGTTTCGTCTGATGCTGGGGATGCCCAGGAACGGATGGATCTGGACCAGTCTTCTCTGCGGAATGCTTGCCATGAATCTGACCAATGTAGTGCTGTCCTATGGCAGCAGCGGTCTTGCCTACGATGGAAATATTCTGTTGAAGATGCTTACCCCCATATGTCTCATCGGTGTCTTTGAACTGATCGGGAGAAAAGAACCGGACAGACTGGCCGTGTGCACGAAGAGAATCATCTCCTTCTACAGAATCTTTTTCCCGCTGTCCCTGATCATACCCAAGCTTTTGGGGGTCGGCTATCGGACCTATTCTTATGGGGTCGGCTTCAAGGGCTTTTACTATGCCGGCAATGATATCAGTATCGTTATGGTGGTAGTGACTATCTGGAACGTGAGGGAGCTGGTGCGGCATCCTAGGAAACGGGAGGTGCTGCTCAGCGGTCTGTCTCTGACGGCACTGCTGTTTCTCGGGACGAAGACTGCCTGGCTGATGGCAGCGGTGATCGTGGCAGTATTTGTGCTGCATGGGAAGAGACTTCTCTGGAAGCTGGTTTCTGCGGCAGGTGTTTTCATCGGCGGAACGGCGTTCCTGTTTTTGGAACGGCAGGAGGTGCTGAATCTCATCGGAAGTCTGAGGAGTCTTTACAACAGATATCTTCTCAGCGGAGGAACGGTTCTTACCTTTTTGCTGTCGGAAAGAGACCGGCTGATTGAAAAATTTTTCAGTCTGGTTTACAGGGAGAATCCTCTGTGGGCTTTCTTCGTGGGGGAGGGAGCCTACTATCAGGCTTCTCTGATCCCGGGAGACCAGCTCATCGAGATGGATCTGCCGGATCTTCTGATCAGGTGCGGCATTGTGTGTTGTGTGCTGATCATGGGCTTTTTTGGATATTGGTATGTAAAGTACCGCAGGTATGCGGACTTTGGCTGCAGATTTGCCTGGTTAGCCATGGTTAGCTTCAGCATGATTGCAGGGCATGTTTTGTTTTCTCCCATGTCTAATCTGGTGCTTGTGATCGTGTATCTGGATATGATGGCCGGAAGAAGGCTTCCGCCAGGCGTGGTGTCTCAAGGCGAGGCAGCAGGGCCCGGTCAGGATAGCGCAGCGGAAATTTCCAGGGATACTCCGGAAGAAGATGAGGAATGGGAGCTGGAAGAATTTGATTTCGAAGGACTTAAGATCAATGAAGATATTATTGAATCAACACTCTGGTAGTGCCAATCACGGATGCGAGGCGATTCTGCGTTCCGCGGCAGCCATGCTCTCCGTCCCCTTGTCCCTTCGCACCGGCGCGCTGCGGGAGGATCAAAGCTATGGGGTGGACCGGCTGTTTCAAAACGTGTATGAAATACCGGGCTGCGGTAAGTGGAGTCCCAGGGGGATCCTGCGGCAGCTTGAGAAGAGACTGGATATCACCTTCCCGGGCAATCCAACGGCAGATGCAACGATTCTGGATCACATTGCGGATTCGGATGTGGTGCTCAATGTGGGCGGGGATGTGTACTGTTATTTTCAGGGCAGAGATCAGTGGGCTACCGATCGCCTGATCAGACAGAGCGGAAAGAAGCTGGTGCTGTTTGGCTGTTCGCTGGAGCCGGAGGATGTGGCCGGAACACTGGGAAAGCATTTGAAGAACTTTGATCTGATCATTGCCAGGGAGAGTCTCACCTATGAGGCATTGAAAAAGTGCCCCGGGCTGCGGCGGGTGGAATTGTGTCCTGATCCCGCTTTCACTCTGCCCCGTGAAAAGGCAGATCTGCCGGAGGGCTTTACCCCCGGAAACATGGTAGGAATCAATATCAGTCCCCTGTTAGTTCATAGGGAAAAGACTCCTGGGATTGTCATGGAAAATGCCAGAGAACTGATTCGAATCATTCTGGGCAGGACCGATATGGGGGTGGCGCTGATCCCTCATGTGGTAGCACCGGGAAATGATGACAGAACCTGTCTCGCCGAGCTTTATCGGGATTTTGCGGATACCGGAAGAATTGTGCTTGCAAATGATCAGAATTGTTGTAAACTTAAAGATATGATATCTATGTGCAGATTTCTGATCACCGCAAGGACACATGCTTCCATTGCTGGGTATTCTTCCGGGGTTCCCACACTGGTGCTGGGATACTCGGTGAAAGCAAAAGGAATTGCCAGAGATCTGTTCGGCAGTGAAGACGGAATGGTTCTTCCCGTGGAGAAAATGACAGAGAAGGATTGTTTGTACAGAAGTTTTCTCGGCCTGATGGAACGGGAGGAAGAAGTGCGCGGCCGACTGGCGGAGAGAATGCCGGATTACATAAGAAGAGCCGGAGAGGCCGGTAAAATGATTGAGGAGGTAGCGGAAGGATGAAGAAGCGGTACACCGGGCTGGCAGCAGCCGCAGTATTATTGCTGGTTTTGATCACACCCATGATGACCCGTGCAGAGACGGTACAGCTTGTCACCGCCAAGGCGGACGTCAGCAGTGCACTCTATCAGGAGGGAGGTTTGGGCTCTCTGCCTGAGGAGGCATCGTCTCATCCGGAGGGAGAGACGATCACGACGGTTGAGGTGGAGGCACCTCATTTCCTTGCAGCGGAGGCTGATGTGGAGGGCGCAAGGGCAGCGATTCTGGAGGGACTGAAGAACCGTCAGAGCGTCATCGACCTTTTGGACTACAATATTACTACATCGATGATTCGCGATCTGTATATCGGCGTGGTGAACGATCACCCGGAGCTGTTCTATGTCACCGGAGGATATACCTACAGCTATTACAGCGGCAGCGGTATCGTTGTAAGCATCACTCCGGGTTACCTGTCCTCGGCAGAGGAGGCGCAGGTGAATGCATTGAATCAAAAGGTTCGGGAGATCATTGCCTCCTGCATTACCGCAGGCATGACGGAGGAGGAGAAGGCTCTGGCCCTGCACGATTATCTGGTGCTGCATTGCTCCTATGATCTGAGCTATTCCAGATATAATGCGTACAATGCGCTGGTTGAAGAATTGTCTGTCTGCCAGGGCTATGCTTTGGCCTACAAGCTGTTGCTGACTCAGGTGGGAATTGACGCTGTGATGGTATCCAGCAATGAGATGAATCATGCCTGGAACCTGATCAAGGTGGATGACGCCTGGTACCATGTGGATGCCACCTGGGATGATCCTGTCCGGAGCAGCGCCACTCTTTCGGATGTGACGCCGCTGCATCCGGCCACCGGTACTCCGGGATATGCCCGACATACTTATTTCCTGGTCAGCGATACTGTCATTGCAGACTCTGAGCATAACCACAGCGGCTGGAGTGCAGAGTACACCTGCAACAGCACCAAGTATGACGCTGATGCCTACTGGACTTCACTGAAGACTCCTGTTCTCTTTCTGAATGGAAACAAATACTATCTCCGGGAAGGAAGCGGAAGTTTGCAGCTGGTGAAAAATGATTCGGAGATTCTGCTGGAGGAAACCTGCAGATGGACCGTGGTGAATTCTGCCTCCTTTTACAGGGGAATTTTCTCAGGCTTTTCTTACGCCGATGGACTGTTCTATTATAATACCGGAACGGAGGTAAAGTCTTATCGTCTCTCTGACGGTGAAGGGAAGACGCTCTATACGCTCACGGATGATTCCTGCAGAATCTACGGCACCATGGTGAAGGATCAGAAGGTTTATGTTATGACCGGTAAGCTGCCCTCCACCTATCAGGACACAGATGCCTTATTTACCGTGCCTGTCGTGAAGGAGGTGGCGCTGGGGGTTGCTTTGACTGCCAGTCAGTCTACCGCGGACCCCGGTGATCTGGTGACCATCACTGCAACGGGCAACGGCGGTGACGGAAAATATCAGTACAAGTTTATCATCAATGACACCGCCAACGATAAGTGGTACAAGCTGCAGGACTACAGCTCTAACAATACCATCCAGTGGACTGCAACTACCGCAGGAACCAAGCGGATCATGGTAGACATCAAGGACGGCACGGGGAAGACAGTCGGAAAAAATATCTCCATCGTCGTCAACGGTATCCCTGAACTGAACGGTAAGCTGACCGCTTCCGCATACGAGGTGAACTCCGGCGATATCGTGACCCTGACTGCAACTGCTATGGGCGGCAGCGGCAAGTATAATTATAAGTTCATCATCAATGATAAAACAGATGATAAGTGGTATCGGCTCCAGGATTTCGGTACCAATTCCGTGATCACCTGGACTGCTACGACTCCCGGTACGAAGCGGCTGATGGTGGATATCATGGATTCACAGGGCAGAAAATTCGGAACCAATATCACCATTATCGTAAAATAGTTTTTAAAAAAATTTAAAAATCCTGTTGACAAATGATGCTGTAAGGTTTATATTCACAACATAAAAGCAAAGGCGCTTTGGAGAGATATCCAGAGCGCCTTTTTCTTTTGAGATTGGGTTTCACTTTTACTGCTTGGCTGCGCAACTTGCAACAAAAAGAAACCGGAGGAAGGAGAAAAGATAAGTATGACAGTACCTGAAATGTATGGAAGCCTGGTCTTCAATGACAAGGTAATGAGAGAAAAACTTCCCAAGGATATTTATAAGGCATTACGCAAGACGATCGATAAGAATACACACCTGGAGATCGACGTGGCTAACTCTGTTGCAGTGGCCATGAAGGAGTGGGCAGTGGAGCATGGTGCAACCCACTTCACACACTGGTTCCAGCCGATGACCGGTTTTACCGCAGAGAAGCATGACAGCTTCATCTCCCCTATCGGCAACGGAGAAGTGATCATGGATTTCTCCGGCAAGGAGCTGGTAAAGGGCGAGCCGGATGCTTCCAGCTTCCCTTCAGGAGGCCTTCGTGCTACCTTCGAGGCAAGAGGCTATACAGCATGGGACCCTACCTCCCCTGCTTTCATCAAGGATAAGACCTTGTATATTCCTACAGCGTTCTGCTCCTACAGCGGAGAGGCATTGGACAAGAAGACTCCTCTTCTTCGTTCCATGGAGGCGCTGAACAGAGAGGCAACCAAGATGCTTCACCTTCTCGGAAATACTTCCGTGGGAAGTGTTTCCACTACAGTAGGTCCAGAGCAGGAGTACTTCCTGGTTGACAAGGAGGATTTCAAGAAGCGTGAGGATCTGGTGTTCACCGGCAGAACTCTTCTTGGTGCTATGCCTCCCAAGGGACAGGAGATGGAGGATCATTACTTCGGAACCTTAAAGCCCAGAGTTGCAGCATTTATGCATGACTTGGATGAGGAGCTCTGGAAGCTTGGAATTCCTGCCAAGACAAAACATAATGAGGTTGCTCCCAGCCAGCATGAGCTGGCACCTGTGTTTGATACCACCAACGTAGCTGTTGATCACAACCAGCTGACCATGGAGGTGATGAAGAAGGTTGCAGATAAGCATGGATATGTTTGCCTCCTTCACGAGAAGCCTTTTGACGGAATCAACGGTTCCGGTAAACATAACAACTGGTCCATGACCACAGATACCGGTCTGAACCTGTTGGATCCCGGCAAGACTCCTGCAGAGAATATTCAGTTCCTGGTATTCCTCGTAGCAGTCATTCAGGCAGTTGACAATTATGCAGATCTGATGAGACTTTCCGTTGCAAGTGCCGGAAATGATCACAGACTTGGTGCCAATGAGGCTCCTCCCGCTATTATTTCCATTTTCCTTGGCGACGAGCTTTCCAAGGTGTTGAATTCCATCGAGAATGACACACTTTTTGGTGCACAGTCCAAGGTGGCAATGGAGATCGGCGCTTCCGTTCTTCCTCATTTCTTCAAGGATACAACGGATCGTAACAGAACTTCACCTTTCGCCTTCACCGGCAACAAGTTTGAGTTCAGATCTCTTGGATCTTCCCTCTCCGTATCCGGCCCCAATGTGGTGCTGAATACAGCGGTAGCAGAGTCCCTGAGCCAGTTCTATGAGGAACTGAAGGATGTTCCTGCCGAGGAACTTTCCGAGAAGGTACACGCGTTGATTAAGAAGACTATCGTTGAGCATAAGAGAGTGATCTTCAACGGCAACGGCTACACCGACGAGTGGATTGCTGAGGCTGAGAAGAGAGGTCTGTACAACTACAGATCTACCCCGGATGTACTTCCTGTCTTCGTCGAAGAGAAGAATGTGAAGCTGTTCACCAAGCATCACATCTTTACCGAGAGCGAGATCAAGTCCAGATATGAGATCCTGATCGAGAACTATGTGAAGACCCTTCACATTGAGGCAAAGACAATGGCTGATATGGTAAGCCACCAGTTCCTGCCCGCTCTAATGGATACGGTAGACAAGGCAGTTACGATCGCAGCCAAGAAGAAGCAGCTTTGCGAATCCATCAGCTGCAAGACAGAGAAGGCTTTGATCGACAAGCTTTCCGGTCTGTCCGACAGTATCTACGAAGGCCTGGAGCTGCTGAAGGCTGACACCGCAAAGGCTGAGAGCATGGGAGAGACTTTGGAAGCAGCCAAATTCTATCAGGCAACTGTTCTGGAAGACATGAGCAAGCTGAGAGCAGTAGCCGATGAGGCTGAGGAACTGATTCCTTCCGGAACACTTCCTTATCCCAGCTACGCAGATATGCTGTTCTATGTATAACATATAAACAACAAACGCAAAGGCGCGTTTCCTGCATACCGCGGGGAACGTGCCTCTTGCTTTATTGAAACTTGGAGGAAAGTGCTATGAGTGAAGAAATTATGAGCATGGTGGATGGCCACTTATTTGCTGTCTGGTTCCTGATCGGAGCCGCATTGGTATTTTGGATGCAGGCCGGTTTTGCTATGGTAGAGGCTGGCTTTACCAGAGCGAAGAATACAGGCAACATCCTGATGAAGAACCTGATGGACTTCTGTATCGGTACTGTCGCTTTTATTCTGATTGGTTTTGGACTTCTGCTAGGTGAGGATTTTGTCGGTCTGATCGGTAAGCCCGGTTTCGATATCTTCACCGCATACGAGAGCTTTGACTATTCAAACTTCGTATTTAACCTGGTATTCTGTGCAACCACAGCAACCATCGTATCCGGTGCTATGGCTGAGAGAACCAAATTCCTTTCCTATTGTGTTTATTCCGCTATTATCTCTGCTTTGATCTACCCCATCGAGGCACACTGGATCTGGGGCGGCGGCTGGCTTGCACAGTTAGGCTTCCATGATTTTGCAGGTTCCTGTGCCATCCATATGGTTGGTGGTATCTCTGCTTTGATCGGCGCCAAGATTCTTGGACCCCGTATCGGAAAGTTTGTCAAAGACAAGGATGGCAAGGTGACAAAGGTAAATGCATTCCCCGGACATAACCTTCCCATCGGCGCGCTCGGTGTATTTATCCTTTGGCTTGGCTGGTACGGCTTCAACGGTGCTGCATGTACTTCCGTTGAACAGCTGGGTTCCGTATTCCTTACCACAACCGTTGCTCCTGCAGTTGCAACCGTTGTATGTATGATCTTTACCTGGATCAAGTATGGTAAACCTGATGTCTCCATGAGCTTGAACGCATCCTTGGCAGGTCTGGTAGCAATCACCGCTCCCTGTGATGTGACAGATGCTTTTGGTTCTATCGTGATCGGCGCAGTTGCAGGTCTGCTTGTCTGCTTCGGTGTGTGGTTCCTGGATTACAAGCTTCACATCGATGATCCTGTAGGTGCAGTTGCAGTTCACTGCTTGAACGGTATCTGGGGTACCATCGCAGTTGGTCTCTTCGCTACCAATACCGCTCCCGGATACAGTATCGCAGATGCTTCCGGAAATGAACTGGTTGGTCTCTTCTACGGCGGCGGTTTCAAATTGTTGGGACTTCAGCTGTTAGGTTTTGCAGGTGTTGCAGCCTGGACCGTAGTAACCATTACCATTACCTTCTTTGCAATTAAGGCGATCCTTGGTCTTCGCGTTACCGAAGAAGAAGAGATCATTGGTCTGGATGCTACAGAGCACGGTCTTCCCAGTGCTTACGCAGGCTTCTCCATTATGGATATCTCCAACACCATGACCATGGATATCAACGAGAACACCAGCCTTGGTACCGAGGATTACGATGCAGCAAGCGATGCAGTTAAAGCTGCTTCCGTATCTGTGGTAAATCCTCTTCCTGCAACCGGAATCAGCAAGGTGGTTATCATTGCAAAGCTGACCAAGTACGATCAGTTGAAGAAGGCTATGAATGATCTGGGTGTCACCGGTATGACAGTGACACAGGTAATGGGCTGCGGTATCCAGAAGGGTGCCGGCGAGATGTACAGAGGTGTTGAGATGGATGTGACGCTGCTTCCGAAGGTAAAGGTGGAGGTTGTAGTCAGCAAGATTCCTGTAGAGAGCGTGATCGCAGCAGCCAAGAAGGCACTGTTCACCGGACACATCGGCGATGGAAAGATTTTCGTATATCCTGTTGAGAAGGTAGTGAAGATCAGAACCGGTGAGGAAGATTACGCAGCGCTTCAGGACGTTGAGTAAAGAATATTGTAGTACGAAGATGCACTATCGATTTCACGAGAAGCTCGGGAAAGAGCTTTTCGTGAAATCTTATTGAGGTTAAAGGAGGATTATTTGCATATGTGCTCAATTATGGGATATCAAGGAAACAGTATTACACTGGAGGATTTCAAAGAGCATTTCGATAAAACTATATCCAGGGGGCCTGATATGCAGAAAATCCTGCAGTACAAAGATGCGGTCCTCGGATTTGAAAGACTGGCAATCATGGGACTTTCCCCGGAGGGCATGCAGCCCTTTGAATTGAACGGAAAGGCAATTGTCTGTAATGGTGAGATCTACGGCTTCCGTAAGCTGAAGAAGGAGCTGGAGAAGGAATATACCTTCGTCAGTGAATCGGACTGCGAGATCTTGCTTCCCTTATATGAGAAATACGGGTATGGCATGTTTGCAATGCTGGATGCGGAGTATGCCTGCATCATTTATGATGGGGAGAAGAATGCACTGGTAGCGGCCAGAGATCCCATCGGTATCAGACCGTTATTTTACGGATATGTGAAGGATGGAGAGATCATTTTTGCCAGTGAGGCAAAGAATCTGATCGGTCTGGTGGATGAGGTGAAGCCCTTCCCTCCCGGATATTACTACGCGGATGGTGAGTTTGTCTGCTACAGAGATATGACGCAGGTGAAAGAAGTGATCACTGACGATCTGGACACCGTATGCGGCCAGATCCACGATAAGCTGGTGGCAGGCATTGAGAAGAGACTGGATGCGGATGCTCCTCTGGGATTTCTCTTGAGTGGCGGACTGGACAGCTCCCTGGTCTGCGCTGTATCTGCCAAGCTGTTACAGAAACCCATCCGAACCTTTGCCATCGGTATGAGCACCGATGCCATTGACTTAAAGTATGCTAAGGAAGTGGCTGACTATATCGGCAGTGATCACACGGAGGTGATTATCACCAAGGAGGATGTGCTGAAGGCTTTGCCGGAGGTAATATCAATTTTGGGAACCTTCGATATTACCACCATTCGTGCAAGCATTGGTATGTATCTGATCTGTAAGGCAATTCATGAGACCACCGATATCAGAGTGCTGATGACCGGTGAGATCTCCGATGAGTTGTTTGGCTACAAATACACAGACTTTGCTCCCGATGCGGAGAGCTTCCAGAGGGAGGCTGCAAAGCGGATCCGCGAACTGTATATGTATGATGTACTCCGTGCGGATCGTTGTATCTCCGTGAATTCCATGGAGGCGCGTGTTCCCTTTGGTGATCTTGATTTTGTGGAATACGTGATGAGTATCGATCCCGGGAAAAAGATGAATGTCTATGGCAAAGGAAAGTATCTGCTTCGACATGCCTTCGAAGGGGACTATCTCCCGGAAAGCATCCTGATGAGAGAGAAGGCTGCCTTCTCCGATGCGGTAGGTCATTCCATGGTAGATCATCTGAAGGCATATGCAGAGGAAGTATATGATGATGCGGCATTTGAAGCCGGATGTAAGAAGTACAGCTATGTTCCTCCGTTTACGAAGGAATCTCTTCTATACCGGGATATTTTTGAACAGTTCTATCCCGGTCAGGCACCGATGATCGCCGATTTCTGGATGCCCAACAAGGAGTGGGAGGGCTGTAATGTGAACGATCCTTCCGCAAGAGTTCTGTCAAACTATGGGGCAAGCGGTAAGTAATAGAAAAGGAGTTTGGGTATGGTAAAATATGTATTTGTGACCGGAGGTGTGGTCTCCGGTCTGGGAAAGGGGATCACGGCAGCCTCCCTGGGCAGACTGCTCAAGGCCAGAGGGTATCATGTGACCATGCAGAAGTTTGATCCCTATATCAATATGGATCCCGGTACCATGAATCCCATTCAGCATGGCGAGGTGTTTGTCACGGATGACGGCACGGAGACAGACCTGGATCTGGGACATTATGAGCGGTTTATCAACGAAAGTTTGAATCGCAATTCCAATGTGACTACGGGAAAAGTATACTGGACCGTCTTGAACAAAGAGCGGCACGGGGATTACGGCGGAGGCACCGTACAGGTGATTCCCCACATCACCAATGAGATCAAGTCCAGATTCTACACCGCCAGGTCGGAGGATGAAGATACCATATCCATTATCGAGATCGGTGGTACGGTTGGAGATATTGAGAGCCAGCCCTTCTTGGAGTCCATCAGACAGTTTCAGGCTGAAGTTGGACGTGAGAATGCCATCATGATCCATGTGACTCTGATCCCTTACCTGAAGGCGTCGGAAGAGATGAAGACCAAACCTACCCAGATGAGTGTGAAGACACTGCAGAGTATGGGAATCTGGACGGATATCCTGGTATGCCGGTCCGATTATCCTATTGACGATCACATGAGAGAGAAGATCGCACTGTTCTGTAATGTGCCCAAGGAGAATGTACTTCAGAATCTGGATGCGAAGTCATTGTACGAGGTTCCCCTGATGCTGGAAAAGGAGAATCTGGCAAAGGTAGTCTTAAAGGCACTTCATCTGCCCTGCCCTGAGCCCGATCTTACTCAGTGGGAAAAAATGGTGGATGACTTTCATCATCCGCTTCACACAGTGAAGATCGCTCTGGTAGGAAAGTATGTGGCACTGCATGATGCTTACTTAAGCGTGGTGGAAGCCTTAAAGCACGGCGGTATCGAAAACCATGCGGCAGTGGAGATCAAGTGGGTGGACTCGGAAGAATTGACCATAGATAACATCGATGAGGTCCTCGGGGATGTGGATGGAATTCTGATTCCCGGAGGCTTTGGCAAGCGGGGCACGGAAGGAATGATTCTGGCAGCAAACTACGCGAGAGTGCATCGCATTCCTTACCTTGGTATCTGCCTTGGAATGCAGATCGCACTGATCGCCTTTGCCAGAAGCGTGTGCGGTTTCTCTGATGCCAACAGCACCGAGCTGGATCCGGAAACCACTCATCCTGTGATCGATCTGTTGCCGGACCAGAATGGTGTGGAGAACATTGGAGGTACCCTTCGTCTGGGTGCATATCCCTGCCGGCTGAAGGAAGGCTCTCTGGCCCATCGGCTGTATGGACAGATCGATATTTCCGAGAGACACCGCCACAGATATGAGGTCAACAATGAATTCAGAGGCGTATTGACAGAGATGGGGCTGACATTATCCGGACTTTCTCCCGACGGACATATCGTGGAGATGTTGGAACTACCGGACCATCCCTATTATATCGCAACACAGGCGCATCCGGAGTTCAAATCCCGTCCGGATGCAGCGCACCCTTTGTTCAAGGGACTGATCGGGGCAGCACTAGTAAGTAAAAAGGAGATAACAGTATGAGCAGTGAATTATTTCAAGCAGATGATGTACAGGAAGGTCAGACACTGTATGATTCTTCTTTTGAACATGACAACTGTGGTATCGGTGCAGTGGTCAATATTTATGGGAAAAAGAGCCATGGTATCGTGGATGATGCCTTGAAGATCGTGGAGAACTTAGAGCATCGTGCCGGCAAGGATGCCGAAGGAAAGACCGGAGACGGTGTCGGCATTCTGACTCAGATCCCCCATCGCTTCTTTGCAAAGGTCTGTGAGAAGGAAGGAATCGCCATCGGCGGGGAACGGGAATACGGTGTGGGTATGTTCTTTTTTCCGCAGGATGAGTTGAAGCGCAGCCAGGCGAAGAAGATGTTTGAGATCATCGTGGAGAAGGAGGGCCTGACTTTCTTGGGCTGGAGAGAGGTTGCCACGGTGGAAAGTGTGCTGGGACAGAAGGCGCTGGACAGCTGTCCGATGATCTGCCAGGCATTTATCAAGCGGCCTGAAGCCTGCAAGGATGACCTTGTATTTGACAGAAAGTTGTATATTGTTCGCCGCGTATTCGAACAGTGCAACGAGAACACTTACGTTCCGTCTCTTTCCAGCAGAACGATTGTCTATAAGGGAATGTTTCTGGTAGGTCAGCTGCGAACCTTTTTTGCAGATCTCCAGGATGAAGATTACGAGTCTGCCCTGGCACTGGTTCACTCCAGATTCTCAACCAACACCAACCCCAGCTGGGTGCGTGCACATCCCAACCGTTTTGTGGTGCACAACGGTGAGATCAACACTATCAAGGGCAATGTGGATAAGATGCTGGCAAGAGAAGAGACACTGCAGACCACTTGCTTTACAGAGGAGGATCTGACGAAGGTTCTTCCGATCATCTCGCTTGCCGGTTCTGATTCTGCAATGCTGGATAATGCATTGGAATTTCTGATCATGGGAGGAATGGATCCTGCACTTGCAGCCATGATTCTGATTCCGGAGCCCTGGGAGCACAACGATACCATCTCTCAAAAAGAGAGAGATTTCTACCAGTATTATGCTACCATGATGGAGCCTTGGGATGGTCCTGCATCCATTATGTTCTCTGACGGAGATGTGATGGGGGCGATTCTGGACCGCAACGGACTGCGTCCCTCCAGATATATTCTGATGGATGACGGAAGACTGATTCTGGCTTCCGAGGTTGGAATTCTGCAGCTGGATGAGGCACATATCCTTCGAAAGGAGAGACTCCATCCCGGAAAGATGCTTCTGGTAGACACAAAGCAGGGGAAAATGATTCTGGATGAGGAACTGAAGGATATCTATGCAGGCAGAGAGCCTTACGGAGAATGGCTGGACAGCAATCTGTGGACGCTGGCAGACATCAAGATCCCCAATAAGAAGGTTCCTGCCATTGAGAAGGAAGAACTTGCCAGACTTCAGAAGGCTTTCGGCTATACCTACGAGGATTACAGAGACCAGATCGGCTCCATGGCGCTGGCCGGTTCGGAGAAGATCGGTGCAATGGGAATCGACACACCCATCGCGGTTCTGTCCAAGGAATATCAGCCTCTGTTCTACTATTTTAAGCAGTTGTTCG
This sequence comes from Acetatifactor sp., assembly GCA_018385425.1. Lineage (GTDB taxonomy): Bacteria > Bacillota > Clostridia > Lachnospirales > Lachnospiraceae > Acetatifactor. Next base: position 18,985 of record JAHBAA010000043.1, on the reverse strand, counting down.
CACAGGTGACCAATCCGCCTATCGATGCGGTCCGCGAGAAGATCGTTACGGCTACCACCGTTTATGTGGGCAAGAACGGAAACCTGTTGTCGGAGAGTCCTGAGAACTGCCATGTATTGAAGATCAAGAATCCCATTCTGTCAGATCTGGATCTCTTGAAGATCGAGAGTCTGAAGAAAGAGGGAATGAAGGTGGAGAAGGTATCCACCCTGTATTACAAGTCTACCCCTTTGGATAGAGCACTGGAGCATCTGTTCGTGGAGGTGGACAGAGCTTATCGTGACGGTGCCAATATTCTGATCCTGTCCGACAGAGGCGTGGATGAGAACCATGTGGCAATTCCTTCTCTGCTTGCTGTTTCCGCAGTGCACAATCATTTGGTCAAGACCAAGAAGTGCATGGCAATGTCACTGATCCTTGAGACCGGTGAACCGAGAGGAGTTCATCATTTTGCTGCACTGCTGGGCTATGGTGCCTGTGCAGTGAACCCTTATCTGGCACATGCAACCATCAAAGAACTGATCGATGAGGGAGTTCTGGATAAGGACTACTATGCGGCAGTGGAGGACTACGACAAGGCAGTTATCTCCGGAATCGTCAAGATCGCGTCCAAGATGGGTATTTCCACCATCCAGTCCTATCAGGGCAGCCGAATCTTTGAGGCCATCGGTATCTCCGGAGAGGTCATCGACAAATACTTCCCGGGAACCGTATCCAGAATCGGTGGTATTACGCTGGATGACATTGCCGCAAGTACCGATAAGCAGCATTCCAAGGCCTTCGATCCTCTTGGCCTGACCACAGACCTTACCATTGATTCCATGGGGCGTCACAAGATGCGTGCCCAGGGAGAGACCCATAGATACAATCCCCAGACCATCCATATGCTGCAGATGGCAACCCGTGAAGGGGACTACGGCAAATTCAAGCAGTATACCCAAATGGTAGACAGAGAGGAGACAGGGTACATCAGAAGCCTGATGGATTTTGTATATCCCGAGACCGGTGTTCCCATTGAAGAAGTGGAGAGTGTTGAGTCTATCGTACAGCGGTTCAAGACCGGAGCCATGTCCTACGGTTCCATCTCAGAGGAAGCCCACGAGGCATTGGCCATTGCCATGAATCATCTCCACGGCAAGTCCAACAGCGGTGAAGGCGGTGAGAGCGATGAAAGACTGGAGAGCGCCGGTACCGAGCATGACAGAAGCTCTGCCATCAAGCAGGTGGCCAGCGGACGTTTCGGTGTGACCAGCAGATACCTGATCAGTGCCAAGGAGATCCAGATCAAGCTTGCCCAGGGCGCAAAACCCGGTGAGGGCGGACATCTGCCCGGCAAGAAGGTCTATCCATGGATCGCAAAGACCAGACATTCCACACCCGGCGTAAACCTGATCTCTCCTCCCCCTCATCACGATATTTATTCCATTGAGGATCTGGCACAATTGATCTATGATCTGAAAAATGCAAACAGACAGGCTCGCATCTCTGTCAAGCTGGTATCCGAGGCAGGAGTGGGTACTATCGCTGCCGGTGTTGCCAAGGCAGGCGCAGGTGTCATCCTGATCTCCGGCTATGACGGAGGTACCGGTGCGGCACCGTTAAGTTCCATCCACAATGCAGGACTTCCCTGGGAGCTTGGACTGGCAGAAACTCATCAGACGCTGCTGCGCAACGGTCTGAGAAACCGGGTCGTTATCGAGACTGACGGTAAGCTGATGAGCGGACGCGATGTTGCCATCGCTGCCATCCTTGGAGCAGAGGAGTTTGGTTTTGCCACCGCTCCCCTGGTAACCCTGGGTTGTGTGATGATGAGAGTCTGCAATATGGACACCTGTCCTGTAGGTGTGGCAACCCAGAACCCGGAGCTTCGTAAGCGCTTCGCCGGAAAGCCGGAATATGTTGAGAACTTCATGCGGTTTATCGCAGAGGAACTTCGGGAATACATGGCCCGTCTGGGCGTACGCTCTGTAGAGGAGTTGGTAGGACGAACCGATCTGCTTCAGAAGAAGGAAGGACTGACCGGTATCGAGAGTCGGATCAGTCTGGATCAGATCCTGGGTGAAACTGCTTTCGACTGTACCTACAAACCCCAGTGTGCCTTTGATTTTGAGCTGGACAGCAAGAAGGACCAACAGCTGATGGACAAGGAAAAATCCATTCGAGGTGCCATCAAGAACGGCAAGAAGGCGGTGGCATCTGTTGAAGTTTCCAATATCGACAGAACCTTCGGTACGCTGATCGGTGCAGAGATCACCAGAGCCCATCATGACGGTCTGGCTGAGGATACCATTACCATTCAGTGTAAGGGAGCAGGAGGACAGAGCTTCGGCGCGTTCATCCCCGCAGGTCTTACGCTTGACCTGACAGGAGACAGCAACGACTATTTCGGCAAGGGTCTGTCCGGTGGTAAGCTGATCTTGAAAGCTCCCAAGGAAGCAGGCTATGATGCAGAGAGCAATATCATCGTCGGTAATGTGGCTCTCTATGGAGCAACCTCCGGTGAGGCTTATATTGCGGGTATGGCAGGAGAACGTTTCTGCGTCAGAAACTCCGGTGCAACAACTGTGGTAGAAGGGGTTGGTGAGCACGGCTGTGAATACATGACAGGTGGTGTGGCTGTGATCTTAGGACCTACCGGTAAGAACTTTGCTGCAGGTATGAGCGGTGGTATCGCCTATGTTTTGGACGAGGATAACGGTTTGTACAGAAACCTGAACAAGGAACTGGTGCTGATGGAAAAGGTCGTTGCAAGGGCAGACAGAGAGCAGCTTCGCGGACTCCTGGAAAAGCATGTGAAATATACCGGTTCCAAAAAGGCGGCCGGTATTCTGGATAAATTTGAGGAGTACCTGCCTAAGTTTAAGAAGATCATTCCCGTAGACTATAAGAGAATGCTGGAACTCACCCAGGGCTTCCTGGATCAGGGAATGAGTCTGGAGGATGCAAAAATCGCAGCGTTCTATGCAGACCAGAAGAAGAGTGTGTAAAGGGGGACAAAACGAATGGGAAAACCGACCGGTTTTTTGGAATATGAGAGAAAGGATACTCTCTGCGAGAGCCCTGAGGAGAGAATCACTCATTTTAAGGAATTTCATACGGGACTCCCTTTGGAGGAGCAAAAATTGCAGGGAGCCAGATGCATGGCATGCGGCGTACCCTTTTGTCAGGCAGGCGCAGTGTTGAATGGGATGGTGGCAGGCTGTCCTCTGCACAACCTGGTGCCTGAGACAAATGCCCTTGTGTATGAGGGCAACTGGGAGCAGGCCTATCTGAGACTTTCCAAGACACACAGCTTCCCGGAGTTTACATCCAGAGTCTGCCCCGCCCTGTGTGAGGCAGCCTGTACCTGTGGTGCAGAGGGAAAGCCTGTTGCTACCAAGGATAACGAGAGAGCAATCATCGACTATGCTTTTGCAAATGGGCTGGTGAAGGAGCCTGCGCCCGGGCAGCGTACCGGCAAAAAAATTGCGATCATCGGCAGCGGTCCCTCCGGTTTGGCGGCTGCTCAGCTCTTGAACCGCAGGGGACACAGTGTGACAGTGTATGAGAGAAGCGACCGCCCCGGCGGACTGCTCCGATATGGTATCCCCAATATGAAGCTGGATAAACGGACCATCGACAGAAGAGTGAAGCTGATGGAAGAGGCCGGGGTTACCTTTGTCTGCAATGTGAATGTGGGTAAAGACATCCCAGCCGCCGAACTGACTGCTCAGTACGACAGAGTGGTTCTGTGCTGCGGTGCCTCCAATCCAAGAGATATCAACGCCCCGGGAAGGGATGCGAAGGGGATCTATTTTGCAGTGGATTTCCTGAAGGAAGTCAGCAAGAAGCTGATGGACAATGGGTACGATTCCAAGTCTGTGATCGATGCCGGGGATTTTTCCTTCGGCAGTCTGAAGGGAAAGAGTGTCATCGTCATCGGCGGCGGTGATACCGGTAACGACTGCGTTGGAACAAGTATTCGTCTGGGAGCCGGAGAGGTGATTCAGCTCGAGATGATGCCTCCTGCACCCATTACCCGTGCGGCAAACAATCCTTGGCCGGAATGGCCCAAGGTTTTAAAGACTGATTACGGTCAGGAGGAGGCAGCTTTTGTATTTGGGAAGGATCCCAGAATCTTTTGCACCACAGTAACCGAGTATCTGAAGGATGACGAGGGTAACTTAAGAGCAGTGAAGACTGTGGAATTGCAGTCCAAGAGGGATGAGGCAACCGGCAGAATGGCTATGGTGCCTGTTCCCGGAACTGAGAAGGAGCTGAAGGCAGACCTGGTGCTGATCGCAGCCGGATTCTTGGGAAGTGAAGCTTACGTGACAGAACAGTTTGGTGTGGAGCGAAATGCCAGAACCAATGTGGCAACCCCGGAGGGAAGCTACCAGACCAGTCAGCCTGATATTTTTACAGCAGGAGATATGCACCGGGGACAGTCTCTTGTGGTATGGGCCATTGCAGAGGGCAGAGCAGCTGCCAAGGCAGTGGACGAATCATTGATGGGATATTCCAACCTCTAGTTGAATATCGCGTATACAAAGGGGAAGCCTGTGGATGTGTGATGCATTCGCAGGCTTCTTCTTTGTAAACGGAGGTTGTCCGGAGGAGAAACTTGTGCTATAGTGTGTTTCATATGTTTGTCAAATGGGTCCCTGAGAAGCGCCGGAGAATGTATGAGTGCTCTACAGACCCTGGGAAGGAAGTTATGAGATGAGTAAGCAGAAAATCAGTCGGGAGGAACTGTTCGAACAGTCGCCCGTATGGAAGGCAATTTTCGCGCTGACGATACCTATGATCATCAGCTCCCTGGTGGCAATGATCTACAATTTGTCCGATACCTTTTTCGTGGGAGAATTGAACGATTCGGTGCAGAATGCGGCGATCACCCTCACTGCACCGGCAATGACGCTATTCTATGGAATCACCAATCTGTTTGGTATCGGGGCTTCCAGTCTGATGAGCAGAAGTATGGGACAGAAGGATTATGAGACAGTAAAGCGCGCTTCTGCCACAGGACTTTACCTTGCTCTGTTGGGGGCTATTCTGCTGTCTGCAGTGACGATCCTATTCAACGGGCCAACGCTCCACTTGCTTGGAACAGACGAGATCACCTTTCAGGCGACCAAGGACTATTTGTTCTGGACAGTTTGTCTGGGCTCCGTTCCCGGAATTATGAGTATTATGTTCAGCTATCTGCTGCGTGCAGAGGGGCGATCGCTTCAGGCCAGCATCGGACAGATGAGCGGATGTATGCTGAATATTATTCTGGACCCCTTTTTTATCCTGCCCTTTGGGCTGAATCTTGGTGCCGCAGGTGCCGGACTGGCCACCTTTATCGCAAACTGTGTGGCGTGTACGTATTTCCTATGTCTGATCCTGAAGGAAAAGAATGGCACCTATGTATGCCTCGATCCTAAGTATATTACCCTGAAGAGGAAGATCCTGAGCAATATCTTCATCGTGGGAATACCCGGTGTATTCCAAAATGTATTGAATGTACTCAGTATGACGATTTTGAACAATATCGTAGCTATGTACGGAGCGGATGCGGTAGCGGCGGTGGGAATCGCAAATAAGATCAATCAGCTGCCTATCCAGATCGTGTTCGGCTTTACCCAAGGCGTGATGCCTTTGATCGGATACAATTTTGCCGCAAAAAATTTCCCTCGAATGAAGGAAACAATCCGGAAAACCTATGTGATTACGCTGTCTGCGCTGACCTGTATTCTGGTGCTGTTCAATGTGGCGGGACAGCCAATCATTCGGATTTTTATGGACAACGACAGTATTGTCACTACCGGAGCATGGTTTCTGAGTGGTTTCGGCTTCAGCCTGCCCTTTATGTGTATTGATTTTATGGTAGTGGGTGTTTCACAGGCTTTCGGTATGGGCAAGCCTGCGCTGCTGTTTTCATTCCTACGCAAACTGTTCCTGGAGATTCCGTTGATTCTGTTACTGAATCGGGCAGCAGGGGTGATGGGGATCGCCTATGCCCAGTGCGCTGCAGAGATCGTCATGGCGGTGGTCGCTGTCTTTGTACAGCTGTCCATCATGAGAAACAGGGCGAGAGAGTAGTGGGAGAAATTTTTTCCATAGAATGAGAAGGAAGTGACAAGAACATTTGTCAATGAAGATGAAAAAACGCGGCACCCTTGTGGTTCTCCACAGGAATGCCGCGTTTTTGATGGATGGGAATCTAGATACAATTATTCTTCTTGATGTAGTCTACCAGCTCGTCCACCTGGGCAAATGCCAATGCCACTACTGTATCGGCAGCACCATAGTAGATGGCAATACGTCCTGTCTCAGCGTCACAGAGTGTGGCGCAGGGGAAGCATACGTTGGGCACGTCGCCTACGCACTCATACATGGTCTCGGGATGAAGAATGTATGGCTTGCAGCGGTATTTTACCTTCCAGGGCTCTTCCTTGTCCAGAATCGCAGCACCCATATTGTAGATCATACCGTTACAGGTCTGTCCGACACCGTGGAAGATCATAAGCCACCCTTCATCGATCTCGATGGGAATGGGACCTGCGCCGACCTTGGTCCAGGCCCAGTCCATGGGTGCCAGTACATGGTGATGCTCACCCCAGTGGATCATATCGGGAGACTGGCTCAGGAACACATCACCGAAAGGGGTATGTCCGTTGTCGGAAGGACGAGAGAACATGACAAACTTCCCGTTTATCTTTCTGGGGAACAATACACCGTTGCGGTTGAAAGGAATGAACGCATCGGGCAGTCTGTAGAAGGTCTTGAAGTCATAGGAATATGCCACGCCGATGGTGGGACCCTTGCCCTTCTCAAACTGGGTACACCAGGTTACATAGTATTTGTCCTCAATGAGACACACTCTGGGGTCATATCCGTCCGCATTGCTGACGAAATCACCGGTTGCCTCATCGTATAATTTCAGAATGTCAGGCTCGATATCCCAGTGGATGGCATCTGCACTTTTGCCCAGATACAGATGGGACTTCATACAGATATCGTCACTTCGGAATACGCCAACGAAGGCACCGTCCTTCGCAACCACTGCGCTGTTGAACACACTGTTGGCAGTGGGAATAGCATGGCGTTCAATGATAGGGTTAGCGTCATACCTCCATACAACGCCGTTATATCCTGCAGGCTTGTCCTGCCAGGGGATGTTGGATAATTTTTCTCCGATAATCATAGTTTTTCTCCTAAAAAAATATATTAACTGTTTGCCATCCGGCACAGCTCGGCAAGCATCTTGGGAAGCTCGGTTGTCATGTTCTCATCGGTAAACTGGCAGGTACCTACCTTCTTGTGTCCACCGCCGTTGTACTTCAGCATCAGACTTCCTACGTTTACATCGCTGGTTCTGTTTAAGATGCTGTAACCGACTGCTGCGGAGCAGCCTTTTCCGCCACGGCCGCTGACGATCCAGGCGGAGATATTCTGCTTTGGATACATGCTGTAGATCATAAATCGGTTGCCGGTGTAGATGGGATCTACGCCCCGCAGGTCGGAGATGATCACGTTGCCTTCTACACGGGTATGTTCGGTAACCATCTTCTGAAACTTTTCGGTCTGCTCATTGTAGACTTCGATACGCTCCTGCACATCGGGCAGGGCCAGGATCTCTGCTGTGGACATGGTGCGGCAGGCAGTCATCAGCTTCTCCATCAGCTGATAGTTGGAGATGGTAAACTGTCTCCAGCGACCAAGACCGGTACGGGGATCCATGAGGAAGCCCACCAGGATCCAGCCGGTGGGATGTAAGACCTCATCAATGGTGAGGTTGCCGGAGTCTACCTTGTCCACTGCCTCCATCATATCGTCAAACTGAGGAAAGCGCTCCTTGCCGCCATAGTATTCATAGATGATTCTCGCACAGGAGGGGGTGATGCGGCTCTCTCCCTTATACTTGCCGGCAAGCTGCAGTCTCTCATACTCGCTGGAGTGGTGATCAAACCACAGACCACACCCCTCTACATAGGGGACATTTGCCAGGCAGTCGTTTTCATCTATCTCAACAAGTCCATCCTGTAAGTCCTTGGGATGCGCAAACTTCCAGCTGTCAATAATTCCGGCTTCCATCAGCAAAGCACCGCAAGCCAGACCGTCAAAATCAGAACGTGTCACTAATCTCATTTGGGTAACCTCCTCATAAAGTTGCCTTCAGTATAGCACAAATTGTGTGTTCTTACAATAAAATTCTCTGTTTGCTTCCTTTTTTCACCATTTTAACGAATACAGATCAGGAATACAGATCACGGCAGGACAGAATACAAACTCAAAAAAGATTGGACTTTAGGTCGCGTAGTTGGTAATATGAAAGAATAGACGATGTGGCGCGGAGTCTTTGATCCTGGCGGAGGTTAGTGATTGATGCAGAGAGAATGCGGGTTTTGGAAGAGGATAGAAGGATTGCTGCTTGTTGGAGTTGGGCTCGTCAGTGTACTGGCCATGCTGAAAACCATTTTCTTCAGTATGGATATTGACGAATCCTACGCAATTTCCCAGGCCTATCGCCTGCTGAAGGGGGACCGACTGATTTTCGATATGTGGGAGCCTCATCAGTTCAGTGCCTATCCGGCGGCGGTTTTGATGAAGCTGTTTGCAATAGTGACAGGTGGGATGGACTCTGTAGTGATCTACCTGCGCATCTGCGGGACACTGATCCACCTGGGACTGGCGTATGGGCTCTATCGGGTGATCCGAAATTGGGTGCCGGCGAGGGCAGCTTATTGGGTCGTTTTCGTGCATATCAATTTCCTGGCAAAATGGATTCAGACACCGGAGTTTGAATTGATGCAGTATTGGCTGCTTCTGCTGACCGCACTGTGCCTGATTTCCTATTTTCAAAAGGGGAAAGGAACGCTGCTTCTGATCATCTCCGGCGTGGCGATGATGCTGCAGCTCTTGAATTATCCCACGATGGTCCTGTTGTATCCCTTCTATATGCTGGGGGTTGGCAGAATACAATGTGACGCGAAAGTGAAGCTGCGCGCAGGTGTGGTCACCACTGTGTCCGCCGGTGTGTCCGGTCTGGGAGTGATGACCTATTTGTTTGCAGGACACTCGTTGGAGGAGATCCGTACCAATATCGGCTATATTCTCTCAGATCCCTCTCACACGGAGAACAGTCTCTTAAAGCGGATGGGAGGCTTTGCTGAGGAGCTGTTGGCGGATGGTCTGACGCTGGGTGCGGTGATCGCCGGTGCCTTCGTGCTGGCAGTTCTCTGTCACAGGATCTTTCGAAAGGATCTGCCGAGCAGACAAAGGCTTTTCATCCAGACCGGTCTGTTGGCGATAACCGGTCTGTGCATTGCCCAGGTGTTCGGATGCCTCCTTCAGGATCAGAATCAGTTCTATCTGCAGGAGCGATACCTGTTCACGGCACTGTTTGGGATGGCAGTGTACGGGATGCAGCGGGAGAAAAAGCCGATCCTCAGGCTATTATTCTGGTTTGGGTCGATCCCTGCTTTGATTTCGGTGATTGCTTCCGCACTGCTCACAAATATGACACTGAGTGTTTCCTACACCAGATTTTTTCCGGGATGCATCGCTGCCTTCCTGATGCTGATTGTCTGTTATGACGAGCAGGAACGGACGCAGCTTTATTGGCCGGTGGCAGCCTTTCTGATGAGTCTGCTGGTGTGCAAGCTGGTGCTGATTCGTGTCACGGGATGCCTGCCGGTGACGATGAATGCAAGAATGACCCGGGTGCAGAGCGGGCCCCTGAGAGGCGTGACGATGCTGACTGATTTTGCTGCTGCCTATGAGGCAAATCAGGCTCTCCTGCAGGAGTATGTATCAGAGTCAGACAACCTGTTCCTCTTTAGCTGCGAGTCGCTGCAGTATGTGGGCAGCGGTGCCAATGTTGCGGCAGCCAGTGTTCAGGGCACCAGTGTATTCAACGAGACCTTTTTGGAGTATTTTGAATTGCATCCGGAGAAATATCCCACAGTGATTGCTGTGGATAAGCTGTTTCCTGCGGTGCAGGAGTATCATTATCATCCATACAATTATATTGTGTCAGATTGGATCCGGCAGGAATATGTTTATTCCCAAAAGATTGAGACAGAATATATGACTCTGTACATACAATAGAAGGCATAAAGAAACGGACTTTGTATCTCGGAAACAGGAGAGCGATATGAAAAAGAAAAACAAAACGGTTCTGCCCGGTGAGCGGGACGAGAACGGCAAACAGAAGGTCCCTCATACCTGCTACGGACTGGTGAGCAATTTACAGTTCCTTTTCCGAAAGATCTGGAAATATAAAAAGCTTTTGGTGCTGATGTTTGTCTTTGGCGCGTTGACCCAGTCTGTCATGCGTTATCTGTGGAGCTATATCGGCAAATTTATGGTGGATCTGATCCAGGCTCAGACCGCCCGCAATTCAACAGAGATTTTGCCCCTGGTGCAGCTGCTGGGGGGAGTGGCGCTGATTGAGATCGCGGCGATCGGCGGTCAGGTCATCGTCTCCAACCGGGTGTACTACAATATGACCTGTGTGCGCTTTCAGATGATTACGGAGAAAAACGACAAGCTGCTGTCGATGAATTATCAGATGCTGGAGCAGCCCCATATCCTGGATATGCATCAGCGCGCCGCCAATTCGCTGGGCGGCAACTGGCAGGGCTTTGAGGGGATGATGAACCGGGTGTACAATCTATCCGCCCAGGTGGTGACTCTGATCGTAACGGCCGGCACCATCCTGGTACTGGATCCCAGACTGATTCTGGTGCTGACGGCTGCCATGCTGATCAATTACGGCTCACAGCAGTGGTCGATCAAAGATGATAAGAAGCATTTCTGGGATGAAACCTCCACCACCAGACGACAGATGAGCTATATGGAGCGCTGTACCCAGGACTTTGACTATGCCAAGGATATCCGAATGTTTTCCTTAAAGCCCTGGCTGCTGCGCAAACAAAAAGGGATTCTGGAGGAGTATCAGAAGAAGTACCACAGGAGCAGAAATTTCTGGCTGCGGCACTCTTATATCTACTCCTCCACCAGTCTGATCGCTTCCGCGGTGATGTACTACATCCTGATCACGCAGGTGCTGCAGGAAAATGTCAGTATCGGCAACTTCACCTTGTATCTGGGGCTGTGCGGGGCCTTTTCTCAGGCACTGTCTGATTTCTATGACAATTTCGGACAGCTGCAGTTTGCCTCCAACATGGTGGATGATCTTCGCACCTTTATGGATTTTCAGGTGGAGAAGGAAGAGGAATGTCTGGATATCGGTATACTGGGTGACACATACAATTTTGAGTTTCGGGATGTGTGTTTTCGATATGAGGGTGCCAAGGAGGATACCATCCGGCATTTGAACCTGTCCTTCCCGGCAGGGCAGAGACTGGCGGTGGTGGGATTAAACGGTGCCGGCAAGACCACATTTATCAAGCTGCTCCTTCGACTGTATGATGTGACCGGCGGCGAGATTGTGGTAAACGGGTACAATATCAATCGTTTCCGAAGAAAGGACTACTATACGCTCTTTGCACCGGTATTCCAGAATGTGGAGCTTTTTGCCTTTCCTCTTGCCGAGAATGTATCCATGAAGGAACCGGAAAATACAGACAGGCAGCGTGCGGAGAGCTGTCTGCTGCAGGCCGGTATGGGAGGAAAACTGCAGACGCTGGAGAAGGGAATCGATACCGAGATCTTGAAGGTTCTGCACGAGGATGGTGTGGACCTATCCGGTGGTGAGAAGCAGAAGCTGGCCCTGGCCAGAGCTCTGTATAAGGACGCTCCGGTGATCGTGCTGGATGAGCCCACTGCTGCGCTGGATGCCTTGGCAGAGTACGAATTATATCAGAATTTTGACAGGATGATGGAGGGAAAATCCGCAGTGTATATTTCCCACAGACTTTCCTCTACCAGATTCTGTGACCGGATTGCGATGTTCGTGAACGGTCAGATCGTGGAGTACGGTACCCACGAGGAATTGCTGGCGGCGCAGGGCGAGTATGCAAAAATGTTTGAGATTCAGGCCCGGTACTACGAGGAGGACGGAAAGGAGGGCGGTGCACATGAAGAAGACTGATCATGTCATAAGAAACGTGTATGCCTATTTCCTGACCGAAGGCTGGAAAACCCATAAAGGCTTTTTTGCGGTGAGATCGATCAAGATGCTTTTGCAATCGCTGACACCCTTCCTTTCCATCTATTTCATTCCGGCGATCATTGCGGAGCTGATGGGAGAGAAACGTGCGGACAGACTGATCGGGCTGGCTGCCGCACTGGTACTGCTGGAGTTTGTCCTGAGTGTTCTTCTTGGGACCTTCAATAATCTCATAGAGCGGTATGGACAGAAATTCGAGAATCATTTCCAGATGATTCTGAGCAGGCGTATCATGGAACTGGATTTCCAGATGACGGAGGATAAAAAAGCCCTGGATCAGCTGGAACTGGCGAAAAACGGAATGAGCTGGTATTCCGGCGGTATGAACGGATTGATGGAGCCCTTCTTTTCCTTCCTGTCCAATCTGATCACGCTGCTCGGTGTAGTGGTACTGTTGATCGTCAATGCACCCATAGTATTGGTGATCGCTGCAGTGATCGTGGCGGCGGCAACCCTGATCAACGGCAAATTGAATCAGATCGAGCAGGAGGGGTATCGGAGGCTTTCTAAGATCAACCGAATCTTTGGATATCTGGGCTGGAGCCTGGTGGATTTTCGCTATGGCAAGGATATCAGATTGTACGGCTCCAAGGAGATGATGGTGGAAAAGTGGCAGTGTTTTACCCGGGACTGGAATCGGGAAAACGTGGAGATCGCCAACAGGCAGCTTCCCCTGCAGCTGCTTCGCGACGGCACCCAGATCCTTCATGATATTGCAGTCTACTTTTACCTGGGTGTGTTGGCTATTCTGGGCAAGATCACTATCGCCACCTGTATTCAGATGGTAAATGCGGCGGGAACCTTTACAGGATCCCTGCGGAATATGGTTTTCTGCTATCAGGATATCCTGAAGAGGGCCAATTATGCCAATGAGTTTGTGAAGTTTATGGACTATCCCCCTGCCATGCCCAAGGGTACTTTGGACGTAAAAGAGGGAAAGCATATCTTCGAATTCCGCAATCTTTCCTTCACCTATCCCGGGTCTGAGGTACAAGTGCTTAAAAACGTGAATCTGACCATCCGGGAGGGAGAGCATCTGTCCGTGGTGGGCTTGAACGGTGCCGGTAAGACCACATTGGTTAAGCTGATGTGCCGACTCTACGACCCCACAGAGGGCGAGATCCTGATGGACGGCATCAATATCAAGGAGTACGATTATCAGCAGTACATGCAGGTATTCGCACCGGTATTCCAGGATTTTAAGCTCTTTGCATTCAAGATCAGGGAGAATCTGTTGTTAAAGGACAGTGAGGAGATGGATCCTGTTACCGACGAGGCTCTGGCCCGCGGGACGCTTCGTAAGATCGGCATGGAGGAGAAGGTAGACTCCTTCAAAAACGGCCTGGATACCGTCCTGTTCAAGCAGTTCGATGAGGAGGGAATCGAGCCGTCCGGAGGAGAGCAGCAGAAGTTAGCCATTGCCAGAGCACTGGTCAAGGATGCGCCGGTGGTGATCCTGGATGAGCCTACCGCTGCATTGGATCCCGTTGCGGAGTATGAGATCTACAAGCACTTTGAGGAACTGGTGAAGGGAAAGACTGCCATCTACATTTCCCACCGATTGTCCAGCTGTCAGTTCTGCGATCACATTGCGGTGTTCTCGGAGGGCGGCGTGAAGGAGTATGGTACCCACGAGGAACTGGTGGATCTGCCGGGAGGTGTGTACGCGGAGATGTTTGCTGCCCAGGCACAATACTATGTATCTTAGTTGTTTGTTTTGTTTGAAAAACAATAGACAGGGATTCTCTTTTCTTGTAGAATCAAGGCAGAAAGAAAGTAGGAGGAAGCGATATGTACAAAAACATTGATAAGAAGACAAAACTGAACTTGAAGGATCTGGTTGCCTATCAGGAGGGACAGGTGGTCAGCAAAACGCTGGTACAGAATGAAGTTGTCAGCATGACGATCTTTTCCTTTGACAAGGGAGAGGAAATCTCCACTCATGCTGCAGGCGGTGACGCTATGGTAACTGTGCTGGAGGGGAAGGGACGCTTTACGGTGGCAGACGAGGTATTCTATCTGGAGGAGGGTGAGACACTCATCATGCCCAAGGATATCCCCCACGCTGTGTACGGTGAGGAACGCTTCAAAATGCAGCTGGTTGTGTCCTACTAATAATACTGTGGACGAATTCGAAAGGGAGTCGGAGCGATGTTGAACAGCAGAGAGATACTGAAAATAACGTTACAAAAGCACTGGAGAGTCTATGAGGCTTTTCTTGCTTTGATCGCATCTATGGAATTGGTTATGATGCTGTATGGGTATGCGGTTTTTGACTTTTCCGATAAGTTCCGTCAGCTGTACTATGCCTCGTATGTGGCGCTGTTTTCTGTTACGGTGGTTGTTCTGGTGCTGAGCAGACAGTTGAAAAAGATAGACGGCAATCTGGATCGTGTCATATACACGGTCGACGTCTACATTATTTTGCTCGTCTTCTGGTCTGCTTGGATCTCTGCAATGGATGTGACGAGAATGGGTCACCCTGTTACCTTTATGACGATTCTGGCAGCAGTGGGGAGTCTGGTAATCTTACATCCGGCTCTGTTTCTTGGGGTTGCATTGACATCCACTATGTTTATGATCGGGATGACCATGCTGTTTGGCTTCACCGGATTGCATTCCGGCTTCTTTATGAATCAGTTCTTTTTCCTGCTGGTGGTTGCGGCGGTTGGGTTCCGCAATTACCACGTGATACGGGAGCAATATACGCTGGAACAGACGCTGGAGGGATGGGCCTGGAAGGATGCTCTGACCGGTGTGGCCAACAGGCGCAGTCTGGATCAGCAAGTGGATAAGCTGTTGTCGGAGAAGGAACGGTTTACATTCATTCTGTTGGATGTGGATAATTTCAAGACCATCAATGATAGGTTTGGACATCACGAGGGGGATGAGTGTCTGATCAGCCTTACTAAGATCCTCTCCGATACCTTTGGGGAAAATGTCTATCGGTACGGCGGAGATGAGTTTGCCATCATTACCACACTGGAGGGTCCTGCTGCACAGAAAAAGCTGGATCAGGTGAATGAGAAGCTGAGAAAAAGAGAGACGGAGTATCTTCTGCAGATCTGTGCAGGAATCTATGCGTGCGCCGGCGAGAAGGAAGCCTGTCGTATCTTTGAACGTGCCGATTCCGCATTGTATACTGCAAAGAAGGAAGGAAAGGCCCGGGCTGTGATTGCAGGAGAACAGACCATAGGATGAAGTCTCTTGCCATGAGGATGCCTGTCTGGAGGAAGCGTGTGAGGCGGATGGACATACCATTGTGATCACCGCCTGGAACAAGACGATCATTGACAATGCGGATCGATGGCAGCAGTACAGCGGGAAACAGAACTGGATTCACTTTTTCCTGTGCGATGAAGAACACCAAAGAATCTTTGCGGGAGGACTGTGCTTTGTCATGGACGAGAAGCTGCAGATGGAAGACATGGAGCTGTTTGTGGACACGGAGTGATTTTGAACGTTAACGGACCTTATTCTGCATCTTTCACCTCTATATCTTTTCTTTCATTTGGAATAAGATGGTATTGAAGTGAAAAGAACATTTTGCGGAGGAGAAAGAGATGTTAACCTTGATTATGATATTAGGATTTATGACGGCATTGTTATGGATCAGCTTTAAGGTTACCGGAGCGTTGTTTACTTTGGCCATCTGGCTGTTCATCAAGGTTCCGCTGGCGCTGATTTTGGGAGTGATAGGTTTACTGTGCTGCGTTACCATTCTGTTGATTCCCGTGGGGGCAGGGTGTATTAAGTTGGCTTTTCAGCTGTTGATTCCGGGATGAGAGCGGTAGACGAGGAGAAGTTTTTGGATACTTGCAGCAGAGGAGAAATTGCGTATGAGAATGTATTTTAAACAGAGACTGTTTTCCTGGTTTGACAGCTATGACATTTATGACGAGCAGGGGAAAGTGATCTATGAGGTCAAGGGCCAGCTGTCCTGGGGACACTGCCTGAAGATCTTTGACGCTTATGGCAGCGAAGTGGGTACCGTCGAGGAGAGGGTGCTGACATTTCTTCCAAAGTTTAATGTGTATCTGGGGGACCAATACCTGGGATGTATCAGCAAGGAGTTTTCTTTTTTTATGCCCAAATATGACATCGATTACAACGGGTGGCATATCGAGGGCGACTTTCTGGAGTGGGACTATCAGATCACGGACGGAAACGGGGGAACGGTTGCAGTGATCACGAAGGAACTCTTCCACATGACGGATCAGTACGTCATCGATGTTCCGGATCAGTCCAATGCGCTGATTGCATTGATGTTTGTTCTGGCTATCGACGCAGAGAAATGCTCCAGGAACAACAATTAGAAGTGGATGAGGTGGATATGAAGAAGAAACTAAAAGTTACGATGAACGCGCCGGTAGTGCTTGGCTTTGTCGGAATCAGTTTTCTTGCTACTCTGTTGAATTATGTGACGTTTGGTGCATCAGGAAAGCTGCTCTTTATGACTTATCGCGCGTCTTTATTGTCTCCGCTTACCTGGATCAGAGCATTCACCCATATTTTTGGCCATGCAGATTGGACGCATCTTGTTGGAAATATGAGCTACCTGCTGCTTCTGGGTCCCATGCTGGAGGAAAAGTATTCTTCCCGTACTCTGGCGGCAGTAATCGCCATTACTGCCTTCGGAACCAGTCTGGTGAATGATGTTTTCTTCCCGGATGTGGGTTTGTGCGGCGCCAGCGGCGTAGTGTTTGCGTTCATTTTACTGTCATCGTTTACCGGCTTTCGGGAGGGAGAGATTCCCCTTACCTTTCTTCTGGTAACTGTTTTCTTCCTGGGGCAGCAGGTATGGGAGGGACTCACTGTTCGGGACAACATCTCCAACATGGCGCATATCGTGGGCGGTATCATCGGAGGAGGATTGGGCTACGGATTGAACAAGAAGTCCGGGCGTCATAGATAAGAGTATCTGAAATGAGAAAAGGCAAGGTGTGAGATGAAAAGTTATTTGATCAAAGATACGACAAAGGAAGAGCGGATTGCTCTCATTCGCGAGTGGATTCCTGTGGATGAAAATCTGGATGGCAACGATATCGATCTGTGGGATATGTACGATCCCTACATCAAGGGTGAGAAGGAAATTGCTGAGTGCAATGCTGCTTTCAATGAGGGTTTTTATGAGGAGAGCGATTTGCGGGGAAACTAGATTTTTGTAAGGAGGATTGAGCAGTGAAACATCGGAAAATTGTTGTGATAGGTCTTGTGCTGGTTTTGATTGTGATTGCCTTTATGGTTGGACGCAGAGTACTGGGCAGAAAGCTGTTCGGGGATCTGAACAGTGGTGAGATAAGGAGTATATCGCTTCAGATACCGTCTTCAGAGGAATCCGTGAAGTTGGATAATCTGGATGAGGTGGTAGATGCACTGAATGATATTGTTGTCTATCGGGCGGCAGATTCGATGGAGGTAAGTGAGGGAAAGAGTGCGATCTACCGTGTGACCTTTGCAGATGGATACCAAATGGCGATCGGAGTGGTGGATTCCTATATCAGTGTGGACGGATTCAGATACAAGGCCAAGGCAGGATCCTGTGAGAGATTGCTCCGCCTTGCCGAGGAAGCCATGGGAGAATAAGTGTCACAGAATGTAAATGCCGTGAAAGGAAGAGGAGTCGATGAAACCAAGATCTCCTATGAGTATGGAATTATATGATATTTTGTTGGACAAGGGTTATCCGGAGGAATTTAGCGACCTGATCACCAGGAATCTGAATACGGATTTCACCGCCACCAGAATGATCGGCTATCTCTCCCACTATTCGGATTTGCCTGAGGCCGAGATCGTAGATGAGATGCTGTCCATCTTGAGCGACAGAAATCAGATCATGAAAAAGAAAAATATGGAGGAGACCAATGCATTGCTGAACGACCTCTACCGATTTGGACTGTCGGACGAATAGGCTGCGATGAACTGGGTGGCAGAAGGAGTAAATGTTCTTGGACAGGGTGCTTTTATGGCGGGCGTGCTGCTGCTTCACAAGAACGGTTTGGCTGAATTATCGCTCCGCACATCCGAAGCAGGCAAATAATCAATAGAATGATATGGAAACAAGAGTCGATTCTCTCCGAAAGGGATGGATAGGATCGACTCTTTTTGTTATGATAGAAGAGGTATGTTTTGTAACCAGGAAAGCAAGCAGAATCATCAAAAGAAATCTTTTACACTTTGTGCTTGACTCTCCCCTAAAGGGGAGCATTTATACTCCTTCCAGAGAAATGAAAATGGAGGATTGTGTATGAACAGCGAAAGAATACAACAGATGAGGATGAAGGAGGAACATCCGCCCTTTTCCCCAAAAGCAGATGAATGCCTGTATAAGATCGGGATGTTTGCTGCTATGAACCGGATCACTGTGAAGGCGCTGAGGTTCTATGAGATGCAGGGGTTATTGCTGCCAGCCTATATCGATGAGGAAAACGGTTATCGGTACTATACCATGAGCCAGATGGCAGTGGTGCATCAGATCACTGCCCTGAAGCAGGCGGGCTTTACCCTGGAGGATATTGCGCGGATCAATGCGGGTGACGACAGGGAGGTTACGCTTCTGAAGAAGAAGTCTGAGCTTTTGGGCAAGATCTCACAGCTGACCGCCCAGATTGCTATGATTGACGGATATCTTGCCGAGAAGAATGTCAGGCTGGATACGCCGGTTTTGATCAAAACGATTCCGGAGGTGACGGTTGCCGCTATGCGGGACACGATCGATTCCTACGATGAGCTTTTCGACAGGATGCCCAGGATGGGAGAACTGATGGAAAAGGCCGGCTGCGAATGTGCCCTTCCGGAATACTGCTTTACCAATTATCTGGACAACGGGTACAAGGAGGAAGAGATTCAGGTAGAAGTCTGTCAGGCGGTGACAGAGGCAAA
>JAHBAA010000036.1 GCA_018385425.1 Acetatifactor sp. | reverse complement strand
GTGGACACAAAGGTATAGGCGGGCATGATCACCTCATCGCCGGGTCTGATATCCGCAAGCAGTGCAGCCAGCTCCGTGGCGTGGGTACAGGAGGTGGTAAGCAGACACTTTGTGGTACCTGTTCTCTCCTCGATCCATCGATTGCACTTTTTCGTGTATGCGCCGTCACCGCAGATCTTTTGATTTCTCACGCACTCCTCGATATATTCCATAGCCTTGTCCGCACAAGGGGGTACATTAAATGTAATCATTGTCCTTTCCTCCATGTTCCCAGCACCTGTCCCTGCACATTGTCAGTCACATCGCTGATAATATATTTGGGTCTGCCCTTTACTTCCTCATAGATACGGGCAATGTAATGCCCGATAATGCCCAGGCTGATCATCAGGCATCCGCCGATGATCAAAAGCAGCAGAATAACCGTGGTAAAGCCTTCCACCGCTGTCCCGCTCAGATATTTCACAAAGGTCTGGATTCCAAGCACCACGCTGAACATAATAGAGAGAAATCCCATCACGGTCACCAGCTGAAGAGGCATCGTACTGAAGGACGTGGCGTTGGTGACGGCGTATTTCATCAGACTAAACAGCGACCACTTGCTCTCGCCAAACTGACGCTCCTGCACCTCATAATAGACTACCTCCGTGCGGAAACCCACCCAGAAGCTGAGTGCCCGGAAAAAGGTATTTCTCTCCGGAAGGGATAACAGCACATCCACCACCTGGCGATCCAACAGTTTGAAATCAGAGGAAGCATTCATATCCATTCCGATGAGTTTACTCATGATCTTATAAAAAAGGCCCGCAGAAAGCTTATGCGCCAGGCTTTCCTTCCCCCTGGAGGACTTCACTCCTTCTACTACCTGAGCGCCCTCCTGCCACAGCTTCCACATCTGGGGAATCACAGCGGGCGGGTGCTGAAGATCACAGTCCATGACGATCACCGCATCCCCCGTCGTCAGCTCCAGGCCTGCAAAAATGCCGGCCTCCTTGCCGAAATTGCGGCTGAATGCAGCTCCCTTGATCCGGGGGTTCTTCTCTCTCGCCTTCACGATCTCTTCATAGGTGCGGTCCTTGGAACCGTCACTGATAAAGACCAACTCGTACTCTATCTGCTCCCGTTCCAAAAACTCCGACAGCACCTTCGCCGTGTTGGCGATATTCTGTTCTTCGTTGTAGGATGGCAAAACAATGGATAACAGCGCCATACTCCCCCTCCTTTTTTGAAATCAGTTCCGTGTGACATTTTCGGTCTTCACATACAGTATCCCGTCGATGATACGTATACTGTCACTTCCCGGAAAGCTCTCCATCTGCGTGTATTCCTCGGAATAGTAAGCCTCTTCCATCGCAGAGGTGGGAAGAATGTTCAGTGTTGCCCCCAGGTAGTTGCGCAGGAAGCTCTCGTAATTTTTCCCGGTGTAGAGCAGATAGTCTCCGTTCATTCCGATCATGACGTCGGTCACCTCTCCGGTCACATCCGTAACGGGGAACTGTTCGTCTCCCACCACGCCGATCATTGCCACCGGGATCCCCGGATAATACCCGGGTGTCTGCTCGATCCGGTCCAAAAGTCTCACGCAATATGCGTATGTCTTCTCATATTTCTTCATCAGATTGCCATAGGCAATATTATCGGTCACGCCGTAGAAAAAGATCAGAGCCGCTCCGCTGATCAGGGCGATCCACTCCATCCAACCGGGAAACCTGTCCCCCTCCATGCATCTGCTCACAAAAGCAACACCGGCAATGGGAAACAGGATCCACTGATATCGCATCAGCAGGTGATAATTTACCCCGGGTGAGATCAGCAGAATGCCGTTGGCTGCCAAGGGCACCGCCAGACACACCACAACAATTATAGCGAAAAACAGCGGACTTTTCCACCATTTTCTTCTGTATGCCAACCATCCTCCGCACAAAAGCACCGCAGCCGCCAGCAGACCTGCCGCAGTAAGAGACAGACCGTTGTGGAACAGCACGCCTCCCTTCAGGGAGAATGCAAAGAAATCGCGGTACATGGCGAAAATTGTGGAGAGCAGTCCCCGGTCGGAAGCCTCTCCTGCAGCAATTCCGTTGATCCCCTGATAGCCTGCCAGTTCCTTTCCCTGGAGCCGGAGCAGCACCCTCAAAATCGTCAGGTAGAGCGTCATTCCCAAGAGTCCCATCCACAGAAACGATGCCATCCGCTTCACTTTATCCACAATTTTCCCATCTTCTGCACAGATCATCACGCAGCATGCCAGGGAGAGCAGCATGGCGAAGGCAATGTAGGCCTGATAGGTTCCGAGACTGAAGGCCAGGCACACCGCTCCGGGCAAAAACCCCCACTTCCTTTTCCGGGTCAGCAGAACCGCCAACACCGCCAGAAACATTGCAAACATATATCCGTCCAGGGTAAACACATAGGCAAAGGTGGAGGCCAGCGCCGGGAAAGAAACAAGCAGACCGCTGATGACAACAACCGCCCACGTCTTTTCCACCTCAAGCAGCTCCGTCAGACACGCTGACGTCATTCCCAGAAACAGGATTCCCAACAGTCCGATGACCCAGGGAACGGTATAGTAGGAGGAAGCTCCGCAGGCAATCATCAAAAACCACCTGCCTGATGTGATCATATTCTGATCAAAGTAGATACTGTCCAGACCGTCATGGTTGGGGATATCTGACACAAGGATCGGAAGGTGAATCAGAAGACCGAGGATAAGCGCAGAAAAAAACGCAGTCTTCCACTTCGGTTTGATTCGCTGTCTGCATGTCTGAAATACGCTGCTTACTGTCACGGTTCCTCTCCTTTCAGATATTGTACGATTCTGTCTGCGATCAACTGTCGTCCCGCCTCATTGGGATGCACTCCGTCTATCGTATAGCGCTGCCAGTCCTCCCAGGTATCGTTGGGCAGAAAATCGTGATACAGATCCAACACTTCGATCTGTTCCTCCTGTCCGATCTGCTGCTCCAGCCTCACATAGTCCTCCAAGTACTTGCCGTTTTCCGTATACTCTTCACAGGTCTGCCCCGATTCGATCAGCCAGTTGTATGTGGGCGTCACCAGGACGATCCTGGCATCCGGACAGCAGGCCCGAAGTCTTCGCAATCCGCTTCTCAGAGCGCCGCCGAAGGTATACTCATCCTCCGGGTCGTTTTCCGCATCCAAGGGTCTCCCGGCAAAGTAGTCGTTGTTGCCGTAGAGTACCAGAATCAGCTCAGCCTTTCCCATATCCAGGGCAGACAGGCCGGCAATCGTATCCGCATAATATGCGGTACCGCTTCCCATCCCTTTCACTGTCTTCTGCACGCCGAAATCTCCAAGGCTGATGGCCCTTGTCAATGCGCCGAAGCTGACGGAGTCCAGAGAATAATCCATGTGGTCCTCCCGATGCTGCCGGGACGCACAGGTTCCGCCCAGCGCTCCGTTATAAACTGTCATCCCCAATTTCCGTCCGATTTGAGCGGGAATCGAGGTCTCATCTCTCGTGGAACCGAAGATACTGTCGCCGAGGACAACCGTCTGATAAGCTTGTTTCTCCTGCACGGGTGTTCTGCTCCACACAAAGGCAAAGCAGCCAGCCACAACCAAAACGGCTGCCAGCCAATATAGAATTGTCGGTTTGAACCCTTTCTGTTTCACTCAAGCTCCCCACATACTTCACGATTTTTGTTTTGCGGCAGGTCTCTCCTTATCCCCGCTCTTTTCTGATCTTCCCATTTTCCACCCGATAGACCAGGTCACACTTTTCAATGGTCTGTAATCTATGTGCAATGATGATCAGGGTCTTCTTTCCCTGCAGACGATTGATGGAATCCATCACTGCCTTCTCGGTATCATTGTCCAGCGCCGAGGTGGCTTCATCCAGAATCATCACCTCAGGATTGTGATATAACGCTCTGGCGATACCGATACGCTGCCGCTGACCGCCGGAAAGCCGGATCCCCCGCTCACCGATGCCTGTATCCAGCCCTTCGGGGAGCGTGCGGATAAACTCATCCAGCTGCGCCTCCTCCAGTACCTCCCAAAGCCTGCCCTCGTCGATCTCTTCCTCCGGAATACCGAAGGCCACATTCTTCCGGATGGTATCGTCCAGCATAAAGATCATCTGCGGGATATACCCCACGTTTTTCAGCCAGCCCCTGTAATTGCTCCGCACATTCGTACCGTCTACCAGAACCTCCCCTTCCTTCAGTTCCAGCAGTCCCAGCAATACATCCACCACCGTGCTCTTGCCGGCACCGGTGGTACCCACGATTCCGACGCTTGCCCCCACGGGGATCTCCATATTCGCCCGGTCGAAGATCAGCTTCTCCGTGTTGGGATAAGAATAGGTGATATTCCGCATGGAAATCAGCTTCTCCACCGGAAGCTTCTCGCAGGAGGCGGCAAACGTCATATCCACCTTTTCCTCTGCGATCTCATCCTGCAGGTTATCACTGACTCCCAGAAAGAACGGCTCAAAGTAGGCGATAGAAGTCAATTGATTGCTGATACGGTTGACACAGGGCAGTAACACAAAGGCTGCTGCCGCCAGAGTGGTCAGCACCGTGAGCATCTGTTCACCGGGCACGTCCAGTGCCATCTGTACGATCATATACCCGACCATGGAAGTGACGCAGGCCGTCTCCAGCAGATACTTCGGCGTGGCATTATACAGGCTGTATTTCTGTACTGCATTCACATAGCCTTCTCCGCAGCGCTTATACTCGCCCACGAAGTAATTTTCGGTGCAGCTGACCTTGACCTCTTTCATCCCCTGTACCGTCTGGGAGATCCACTTGAACAGGCCGCTGTAATAGTTCTGATTGTCCTCACCGGCCTTGTGCATGATCGGCTTCAACACCCATTTTACCAAAAGCAGCAGTCCCAGCAGCACCAGTCCCAGCAGAATGGTCATCACTCCGTTGGTCATAAAGCAATAGCCGATGACGCAGATCGAGACCGCAATGTCACTCATCAGCTGCAGCAGCGCCAGAATCAGCGCATACATATTGTTGACGTCTGAGGTAATACTTCTCTGAACTACCGCAGTATCCGCATTCAGGTAGAATTCGTAGCCTCTGCGCAGATAGTTGCGCATCATGCGCTCAGAGGTTCGAAACTGATTGGTATACACAAAAGAAAGGGTAAGCTTCTGCTGCAGGAACAGAAAGGCATTCTTGGCGATAAAGGTCAGAATCAATGCCACCATCACCAGAATGGCAAACCGCTTGTAATCACTGCCCAGCATCACATAGAGCCGATTCGTCAGCCCATTGTCCGCAATGGCATCCCTGTCAATGACCAGCGTGACCACATTTACAAGCAGTCCGACTCCTGCTGTCTGCAGGAAAGCGCCGATCACCATCAGGATCATCAGCACAAACATCGTATTCTTCTGTTTTCTGTCCAGTAATACATTCAGTTTCTTAAGAATATTACCCATTGTCCCGTTTCCTTTATCTTTTTTCCCGGTTCGTAAACCGCCGGAGCTCTATCGCAGCTGATAGAGGACGATCCTTTCATCCCGCACCAATACCCGGCGTCCCAGCTTTGCAAGGGCATCATCCAGGCTGCCTCCCGGAATCGTAAGCAGATATTTGCTCTGCAGCTGTTCCAGATTTTCCAGACAGAACGCTCCCTGACAGCAGCTGATCCCATATCCCGCAGGCAGTCCGTACAAGGCCTGCCAGTTCACCATTTTCTCCGTCCCGTCCACTCTGTCCGAGACGACCCAGATCACCACATTGTCGAAGGAGGGAACCTCCTTCGTCTCCAGTACAAGCTCCCTTGCAAAGCACTCCTCCTCCTGGGCAAAAAGTGCCCGGGCAGCCTCATCCCCGTAAGGAATCTGAAATACAATGGGATCCTGGGGTTTCACCAGAAACAGGAAGGCCAACGTGATGCCAAGCAGGGTGACCTTCTTATAGTATACCGTGGGCATACCGCCGATCAGAAAGATCCCCGCCGCCACGAAGGTGAGCAGATGTCTGCTTCCCTCGGTCAGCTTATACATCAAAAGGATGGCAAAAAACATGGCTGTGAAGCAAAACAGCAGATGTCCCTGAAGGATAAGTGCGGAGGCAGTTTCCTCCTGCTTCTTTTTCCGAAAGGATCTGTAATCCCGAATACTCTGCACCGCCAGCACCAGAAAGGATACCCCGAACACACCGAAGAAGGTGCCTGCATACAGACCGCTGCGGAATCCCTCAAAGGAAAATCTTAGAAACTGCTCCCCCATCCGGTACAGTTTTCCCAAAGTGACATAGATGCCTCTGCCGATTCCTTCGGTGAAGAAGGCCTCCAGCCAGTCGGTGAAAAACAGCGGAGCAAAATAAGCCGCACCCAGGTACCGATTGATCCCCAGATACATTCCGAACACAAGCGCCGTCACCAGTCCGGAACCCACCAGACCGATCCACCTGCTTCTCTTCATCCAGAGCCAGGCGGGCAGCAGCAGAAACAGAAGAAAATACGGACGCATCAGGGTCATCAGCCCTGCCAGCACAAACATCGTCACCAGAGCCCCTGTCTTCTTCGTCTTAAGATACCAATGCGCCACCCCATAGAAGGCGATCACACTGCCCATGCACAGGACCTCCGGCATACCGGACAATGCGTAGCGCCACATCGGCGTAAAAAAGCACAGCAGCAGGGCGGTCAGTCCCAATTGCTTCCAGGTGGGCTTCACCAGACAGACATAGAGGAAAAAGATGATTGCCAAAAAGGTGATATTGCACCAGATGGGAGACATCAGATTCCAGCCAAACAAAAGGCCCCACAGGATCCAGGGGAACACCAGCACAGGGCTCCAGGCAGCAAAGGACAGCACTCTGGCCTGACTCTCGTTGAAGCCAAAGAACCCATAAGGGTATCCGTATTCCAGGATGCTCTCCACCTGCTTGAAATAGAACAGTTCGTCGTTCCACTCGCTCCCCGGAAGCCACACCTGAGAGATGGTCTCATTGTCCATACAGACCCGAAGTGCGCAACACAAAAAAGGCAAAGCAGCGAGCAGCATTGCCTTTAGCAGTGTGACATATCGTTTCTCCTGTTGTAACCATTTCTTAATGCTCTTCAAAGTTAATTTTCTCCCGAATCACATATTGCGGTGAATTATTCAGGCTGATATAGATCCTTCCGATGTACTCTCCGATCAGCCCCAGCATCAGCATGATCATACCGCCGAAAAATACAATGGCCGCCATGGTAGCACTGAATCCGCTGGGCACCAGGGGATTCACCAGACGCTTAATAATGGTATAGATTCCGTACAGAAAACCGATGATGGCGGAAAACGCTCCGATCACCGTGGCGATGCGAAGGGGTTTCACGGAGAATGCCGTAAAACCGTTGAACCACAGGCCCAACAGTTTCTTCATCGTGTAACCGCTGGTTCCCTCCTCCCGCTCTCTATGCATAACCGTGACATTGGTAATGCTCTTTGTGGCGCGAAGCACCAGGCCGATCACATAGGGATAGGAATTCTCATATCGGATCATATCCTCCACCACAAACCGCTTGATGGCAAAATAACTGGAGACATACAATTCCTTGGGCTTTCCCAGCATCACACGGGTCATACGCTCGTTGACCAGGCTGCCCAGATTGCGGAATGCGGAATGCTGCTTGTGCTCATATTTCGCATACACCGCATCATAGCCTTCTTCCAGCTTCTCCAGCAATTTCCCCACCTCGTCAGCGGGAGTCTGTCCGTCATCATCCAGACATACCACATAATCTCCGTCGGTATGACGAAGTCCTGCCATCAGCGCCGAATGCTGTCCGAAATTCCTGGCAAGCCCGATCCCCTTGATGCGTTTGTCCCTGCTGCAAAGGGTTTGAATCGTGCCAAAGGTGTTGTCCGGTGAACAGTCATTCACCAAAACGATCTCATATTCATAGCGGGAAATCTGTTCCATCGTCCGGTTGATCTCCTCCACCACGCCGGGAAGCGTCTTTTCGGAACGATAACAGGGAATTACAAAACTAATCTTCTTCATGAATGTCATCCTATCTTCCATCTATCCTTTACGAATCTGCTGACGGATCAAAGCTTCCCGGGATTCAGCGCTGCCATCCAGATGATATCCCGGTATTCCCCATCGATACAGACATCCTCCCGCAGCAATCCCTCCCGGACGAAACCGGCTTTTTCATAGCTTCTCACCGCCTGCAGGTTGTCTGCAAAGGCGCGCAGATACACGCGGTGCAGTTTCTCCTCCTCAAAGCAGTATCGCAGCATCAGTTTCGCCGCTGCGGTGCCGATTCCTCGGCCTCTGGCGTCCGGCTCTCCGATAAAGATACCGTATTCCGCCTTGTGGTGGGTTCGATCGATATCCCGAATGTACACCGACCCCAACATCCGATGGGACTCCTGCTCACAGATGATAAACTGAACCACCCTGCCGGTCTCCACCATGGAATGCACCCAGTGAAGGTGTCCTTCCCTGGTAAACGGTGCCTGATAGATAAATTTGGAACGCACCATGGGAGAATTCCTCCACGCCACTATTTTGTCCGTATCCTCGTATGTCATCAGACGCAGGTAAATACCTGCCTCATCCTCTCTGTATTCCTTCATTTCCGCACCAGCCTTCTCTCTACTCCTTCGGAATACTTTCCATTCGGGTCTTCTTGTCCAGACTCACCTTGTTCAGGCGGTACTCAAAATCCCGTCTGTCCTTTGCAGTCATTACCTGCAGGATCATTCCGGCAAAAAATGCCTGTATCCCGGCCATGGCAATGAATCCGCTGGCGATCAGGGTAGGAAATCTGGGCACCAGCCCGGTCCGGAAGTAGACCGCAAAAACAGGAGCCATCAGGATCGCTGCCACCAGAAAGAGGAGCAGACAGAGCAGGCCGAAGAAATGCATGGGCTTATAGTTCTTATAGAGCTGAAGCATCTTGCGGATCACTCTGAAGCCATCCCGATAGGTGTTCAGCTTGGACACGCTTCCCTGCGGTCTGTCCCGATAATCCACTACCACGTTCTCCACCTGCATATTATAGTTTACTGCATGAATGGTCATCTCCGTCTCGATCTCGAAGCCCTCGGAAAAAATGGGAAAGGTTTTGACAAACTCATAGCTGAAGGCACGGTAGCCGGTCATAATATCCTTGATATCCGAGCAGAAGAGATGGTTGATTCCCCAACGCATCAGGCTGTTTCCGAAGTTGTGAAAGGGTCGCTTGTTCTCCTGGAAATAGGTGGAGGACAGTCTGTCACCCACCACCATATCTGCATTGTGGGTCAGTACCCTGTCTACCATTTCTTTGGCATTTTCCAAGGGGTACGTGTCATCTCCGTCGATCATCAGATACACTCTCGCATCGATCTCCCGAAACATTCTGCGTATGACATTCCCTTTGCCCTGTTTATACTCATTGCGTACCACTGCCCCTGCTGCTTTGGCCAGCTCCGCCGTCCTGTCGGTGGAATTGTTATCATATACATACACAACTGCATCCGGCAGCGCCTTTTTCACGTCGGTGACCACCTTGCTGATGGTAGGTTCTTCGTTGTAGCAAGGGATCAATACTGCAATATTGTCCATCCTCTTCTCCTGTGTCTTCCCGGTATCACCGCCCGGGGAAGCTCCTGATCGGTCTGTCACAGGCTCCTGTGCATCCAGTCGCCGCTCAGACACGAAAAAACTATTTTTCCAGATCCAGCGTCTTCAGCAGTTCCTGAATCTGCCCTACGTCAAGCCACTCCGTATTGTTGCCTGAGCTGTAGGAAAATCCTTCCGGAACCTTTTTGCCGCTCTCGTTGATCTTCTGCTTGCTGTTCCATCTCACCTGAGGATATACGATATAATGCTTATCATATTCGTAGGTCGTAGTGGAATCCTCAGGGGTTATCATGATCTCATGAAGCTTCTCGCCGGGGTAAATCCCGATTTCCTTCGTGGCGCAGCCGGGAAGCATTGCCTCCGCAAGGTCCGTGATGCGGAAGGAAGGGATCTTGGAGATAAAGGTCTCACCGCCGGTAGCCTCCACCAAAGCCTTGATGACCAATTCGACCCCCTGCTGCAGGCTGATCCAGAAGCGGGTCATCCGATAATCGGTGACAGTCAGTTCGGTACAGCCCTTCTTGATCATGTCGTGGAACTTGGGGATCACAGAGCCTCTGCTGCCTGCCACATTCCCGTAGCGAACGATGGAAAAACAGATATCCTTGTTTCCGGCGTAAGCATTTGCGGCGATAAACAGCTTGTCCGACACAAGCTTGGTACCACCGTACAGATTCACGGGGTTGACAGCCTTGTCTGTGGAAAGGGCTACCACCTTCTTCACGCCGGTATCCAGACAGGCATCGATCACATTCTGGGCACCGTTGATATTGGTCTTGATCGCCTCTGCCGGGTTGTACTCACAGGCGGGCACCTGCTTTAAGGCCGCAGCGTGAACCACATAATCCACCCCTTCCAGTGCCCTCACAAGGCGCTCCTTGTCTCTCACGTCCCCGATAAAGAAACGGATCTTATCCTTATATTCCTGAAATTCCCCCTGCATCAGAAACTGCTTGAACTCATCGCGGGAATAGATGATAATTTTCCTGGGATCATAGTGGGTGAGGACGTATCTGGTAAATGCCTTACCAAAGCTTCCGGTTCCTCCGGTGATCAAAATGGTTTTATTGTTTAGCATAGCCTTCTCCTTCTTTCTCAAATCTAGACATCATCATAACATAATGTGTGTTAAAACGCAATTTTTTAAGACTTAAAGGTTTCTTAGCATTCCTTAAGACTTTCTTACGATATTCACCCTGCCCTCTAATCAAAGATCCAGTTCCTGTAGGGCAAAATTCGGATCGACGTGTCATCCGCCCCTCTCAAAAAGAATGCGAAGTACAGTGCAAATGCCAGCAGCGTCCCCACCGTCAGGATCACCTTCTTCTTCCCCTTGGGCAGATAGTACAGCAGTGAAGGAATGAGAAATACCTGGGCAATTCTGAAATAGTTGCCGATTCTGGTAACCTCCGGGATAAAGGAGCCGCAGAGATTGACCAGAAGTCCGATTCCGTTCAGCCACAGATAGAATTTCAGTTCCCGTCTCTCTTCGGTGATCGTCCGGGCGCAAAGCACTGCCAGCACGAAGCAACATATTCCCATTCCCACATTCACTACGGATATCCTGCTCTGATCAAAATCAGATGCCTCGTAGTACGGGTAAAACCAGAAGATGATCTTCCGATAGATCGACTGTCCAAACAGCAGGGAGGCGACCAGAATCCCTGCAGGAACGGCCATCCACGCCCTTATCCTCTTCCCGGAGAGAAAATATGCCGCCAGATACCCCGGTAAGACGATCAGCACCGACTTGTGAAACAGTGCCGCAAACAGAATCCACGCGGCGAATTTCAAATACTCGCCGCCGGTCACATATTTTGCGGCGTAGAGCACCACGGCAATGGCAAAATAGTACCTCACACTGTTCAGACTCTGAAAATAATACCCGCTACACAGCAGGAGAAACATGCTGCCGAAGAACCAGACTGCCTGATCCTTCAGCGCTTTCACCATAAATGCCGCCGTGACAACGGAAAACAACCCGAAGATCGGCAGATAGTTGTCGTAGCCGAAGATCTTCTGCATCCAGTACACCACAAAATTAAAGCCGGGTTCACTGGCCACTTCTCTCCCCATATAGATACGCTTGAAATTTTCGCGGTACACCCAGTAGTCATTGCCCACCGCGATCCGGCATGCACTGACTGCTGCCATCAGGACAAAACAGCCGAAGGCCGACACCTGATTGATGGCCTGCTGCCTGTCGGTTCCGACAGAGCGTTTCCCTCGAAGCAAAGGCTCTGCGTAGGACGCATTTGCCACAAACACCGAAAAGGCAAGGACCAACACCGTCATGGTCAGATAGACCGCCATGTTCTTCTCCCCTCTCTATCTGTCATAGATCGCTCTCTTTAAGCGCTGATACCACTTTCCCATCACCCGGTTTTCCGCCGCAAAGGTGCGCAGCGGCTGCAGGGTAAGAAGCATCAGGAGCCGGTAACAGAGCACCTGTCCCTTCCCCATGTAGTGCGAGACGATCTGCCGGTGTTCCCTGGCGGACCGTGCTCTGTTTTCTTCGGTCTCGGAAAAACCTCCACCCTCGTATTCAGCCAGAACAACCGGAAGATAGGTGGGGTTTGCTTTCTTCACAAAATAGCTCCACAGGAAATGCTCATAGTCAGCCCGCACCCGATACTCCAAAAGATAGCCCCTCTCGGCAAACAGTTCTCTGTGATAAACGCATGCCTGATGGCAGGGCACATGTCTGTAGCAGGCAAAATCATTGATTTTCGGATTGGAGCGCACCACACTGCCCCGCAGCTTGTCGTATACGTCTCCGTAGAAGATCAGCGCCCCTGTCTTATCCTGCATCTGCTCCGCAAGTTCGGCCAATGCTTCTGCGGAATATAACAGATCTCCACAATTCAAAAAATAGAAGTACTCCCCCGAGGCGTGCTGCACGGCCTGGTTCATGGCATCATAAATACTTTTGTCCGGCTCCGTGCAGATCTTTACTTTATCCTGCAGTGCCGGATAGAATTCCGCCAGTTTTTCCCTCAGTCTGTCCACCGAGCCGTCCTCTGAGCCGCCATCCTTGATGAGCAGCTCCCAGTCCGTATAGGTCTGGTTCAGTACGGTTTCAGCTGTCTTCCACAGCAGATCACCTGCATTCAGGCAGACCGTAATCACACTGAATTTCATCTTCCCACGGTTCCTCTCTCATCGATTTCTCTTCCCTCCCGGATGCCCTTGTACAGAAGCCTCAGTGCTTTTCCCCAGGGAATCTCCCGGCACATCAGGTGTCGTTTGCAGAAGACAAAGCGAAATCCCCACAGATGCGCTGCCCTGCCGTACAGGAAGTGGTACAGCACCCCTCGGTCAAAGAAAAATTTCTCATGGTAGCCGGTAAACCAGGTGGATGGTCTGGGAATCTCCTCCCCGATACATACCGGAGTCTTATACAGCTTCAATCCGGCCCGAATGCAGTCTCTGATAAACAGACTGTCCTCCCCGTTGCTGTAGGGAGCTCCTCCCCCGAACAGCAGGGAGAAATGTGCCCCGGCGGCGTGAAGCTTTTCGGTGCGGAAAGCCATGCTGTATGCAGGGTACCTGCCGCAGTTAAACCTGTTCACGGGCCCGAAGGAATCGTTCTGATAGGTCTTGCGGGATGGATCCACCTCCACCTGAAACAGCAGTCCGTCCGCCTCCGGATGGGCGGCAAACTCCTCCTCGATGCGTGCTGCATACCCTGCCTCATACACAATATCTTCATCGCTGAAAATGCAAATATCCCGGCAGGATCTCTCCAATGCCAGGTTTCTGCTTGCACCGACTCCGCGCTCCTTCCGATACAATACATGAATCTCACCTGCCGGGGTGGTAAGGTGCTCCTCACCGTCCCTGTCACACTGATTCACGATCACAGCCGGGGACTGAATCTTCATTTTTTTGATCAATTCCGGGATATCCGCATTGACGCAGGATACCAATAGTTGTACTGCCATACAGGGTACCTTCCGATCCTCATTGTTTCTCTTTCGAAAATCCGTTCTCAGAAGTTCCAAAATAGTAGCGGTTCAGCGTCTTTTCGTCTGCGTCCCACAGAATGGCACCGTCCACCGGTACATCCTGTGTCTGAAGATTTGCAAGCAGGCGGCTGATCAGACTGCCGGAGACAGTTCCCCAGGACACCGCCAGCAATACCCCATCCATCTGCCGCAGGGACGCTGCACCTTCCGGTGCCTGTTCAAAGGAAGGGATGGGAATAAACTCTGTAGTGTCATCCAGCGCAGCCAGAGTCTCACACACCCGGGCAAGATTCGGCGTATCATCCACGCCCGTCACCCCAACCTGTTTTTTGTCCCGGCACAGATAAGCAACATTCTCCTTCAGTTCCGGCAGGCAATCACAGCCCAGAACCTTCAAACCGTATCTGCCGCTCAACTGTTCCGGAAGCCACACTCTCGTGTCCATCAAAAAAAGAAGCGTCCGAACCATAAAGGTAAAGAACAGACCCAGCACTGCCCCAAGCAGAACCGCCCGGGCCGTCCGCACATCCGCTTTGACCAGATACGCCTGCTCCGGAATATCCACCGCACGAATGGAGAGATACTCTCTCTGTTGTTCCCCGAATTTCGGCAGTGCCTCCAGGTAAGCCGCCGTAAGATCATTGGTCAGCTTTGGATCTGACGTCACCACCCGAAGGGTCTGCATTCTCACATCCGCCGGCAAGATCACTGTCACATAGTCGGCCAGTTCCAGCTCGGACAACGGTTTCTCCACATAACGATTGACTGTCTCCAGAAAGAAATCCGAATGGATCCATTGGTTCAGCGTATATTCATTGAAATAGAAGTAGGGATCCGTAAGGCTGGGATCCTGATCGTACGGATTCTCGGTATACTCCAGATAATACACCGTCTCGGCCTGATAATCTCTGGCAGAAGGAAGTACTACCTTGACCAGAAAATAGCCGCCCCCAAAAAGCAGGGCCCCGATCACTGTTCCCAGCAGGAACACATACCAGGCAGACAGCTCCTGCATCAGGAACCATTTCAGATTGAACGGTTCCCTCAAATACGCATCTTCTCTCTCTTCAACCATAGCTACTCTCCTTTGGAGGATTCGTCACACTGCTCACTTTTTGTTTCTCTCCGCCTGCTGCGTCTTCAGCGCCGTCACCTGTTCGGCCTCTACGCCTTCCGTGCTGTCCGGCCAGAACAGTATCTTAATGGTCAGCAGCATCAGTTTTAAATCCATCCAGATGGAATAGTTCTGGATATATGTGAGATCCAGCTTCAGCTTATCATAAGGGGTGGTATTATACTTGCCATAGATCTGGGCAAAGCCGGCCAGTCCCGCCTTCACCTTCATGCGCAGGGCAAATTCCGGCATCACCTCCAGGTACTGGGCAATGATCTCCGGGCGTTCCGGTCTGGGACCGATAAAGGACATATCACCCTTCAGAATATTGAACAGCTGGGGAAGCTCATCGATTCTGCACTTTCGAATGAACCTGCCCACCGGTGTGATCCGGTCATCATTTTTGGATGCCAGCCTCGCCACGCCGTCCTTTTCCGCATCGGTCCGCATACTGCGGAACTTCATAATATAGAATTCTCTCTGATCCTTGGTGCAGCGCACCTGCTTGTACAGCACCGGGCCGCCGTCATACAATTTGATCACAATGGCGGTGATCAGCATGATCGGGGCCGCCGGTACGATCAAGATCAGGGAGCCCAGAATATCGATCATTCTCTTGAAAAAGCACTGTTCCACCGTCAGGCTGTACTCTCTTGTCAGGAGAAGCGGGGTGTCAAACACATGCAGTTCCTCGGCTCCGGTCAGAATGACATCGGTGATCTTGGGCAGAAGATATACCCGGATGGACTTACCGTAGCAAAACTTCAGCAGCGGTCCCCTGTCCTGGACAGAGATGTCACCCAGCACCACGGCATTACACTCATTGGAATCATAGGCGTCCATGATCTCCTTGCAGAGCTTCTCGTAGCCCAGCTTCACAGAGAGACGCTTTGTCACCACATATTTGTCACTTCTGCTCTCAAACTTATCGCACAGCTCCTGATAGGGTCTGTCTCCGTGAATCAAAAGCAGCTTCCTGGGCGGGAACAGATGCCTGTACAGACGGTTTGCCACATTGACGTAGGCAATGACGATCAGCACCTGCACTCCGAACATAATGAAAAACACTTTGGGGACAAACAGCTGCCGTGCCATCAGAGACAGCTGCAGATACAGCACCATATCTGCCATAACGGTAGACAGCACCTGAGAGAAAACGATCTCAGCATTCTTCTGGTACCCCAGCCGCATTCCTCCATAGGTTGCTGACAGGAACAGAAGAATCACCGCATAGAGAGTGATCTGGGCAAAGGTCGCTTTTGAATAGAGATTCCGCAGTTCCATAACCAGATTCAGTTTAAAATAGGTCTCCCAATAATAAGCGAACACGCCTATCTCCAGTCCGATGCACAGTCCCACCAGTCCCAAATTGATCAGGCGCTTACTTCCCTCTCTCTTCCGGATTCTCTTTTCGTTTGTATCAGCATTCACAGCAAAACTACCTCCAAAGCAATATCGCAATTCATTGTATCACGACAAATATCATTCGTATAGTGATCGGGAAAAACTTCAAAAAACCTTCACGGAATCTTCAGAATTTCTTCAGTTTTTCCGGCTAAACCCTTCTCTTGACCGCTCTCACAGCCCAAAACAGACAATTCCAAAGGCTGTTGACAACTCCAAGCCCTTCCGCCCTGCGGTACAGATTCCAGATCCTTCGCACCGCCTCCACCTTGTTGGAGGACAGTGTGTTCCCGCTTCGGCGATATTTCACCAGATTTTCATCCAGGCCGTATGCCAGACACTTTTCCTCCCGAAGGACTCTCCACCAGAGCGCTGTATCCTCGCTCTTGATCTCTGGCATATTCAGCTTAGCCTTGGCGATTTTCTCTGTATCAAACATGACAGTAGATGTAAAAATCGTGGTATTCTTCAGAGCCTGTGCGTAGCTTATGGTTTCCGGCACGTGAACCACCTTGCCCGTGCCCTCACCGGATTCATCCGCAAACTCATACCCGGTAAACACAAATCCGGCGTCCTTCTCCTCCAGAAACCGTAGCGTTTTCTCCAGCTTCTCCGGAACCCACAGATCATCTGCGTCCAGATATGCGATAAATCTCCCCTCAGCCTCCGAGAGACCACGGTTTCTCGCCGCTGCGGCACCGGAATTTTTCTCCTGGAGAATCAGCCGGACCTTTTCGCTTCCGGACTGTGCCAGATAGTCTGTGATCACCTGCACCGTATTGTCCGTACAGGAATCGGCCACCAGCAGCAGCTCCCAGTTTTTATAAGTCTGCGCCTCCACGCAAAGGATCGTCCGGAGAATAAACTTTTCCGCATTATATACCGGCACAATGATGCTCACCAATTCCGTCATATCTTCGCTCCATCTCTATCGAATCATAATATAGTATTCCCCCTGAGGGCTGGCAGTAATCCCCAGAACCTCCTCGAAGGTACCGACTGCCCCTTCCAATCTCACCGGAAGCACGATACAGGTCACATCCGTTCCCGCGAGATACTCGGCACATCTCTCATCCGTCCAATCACCCCGCTCCAGATCTCCGTCGATCCAGAGCTCCAGCTGTTCCAGCTCCTCCGGATACGTGTCATAGGTATAAGCGTTCAGATGTCTGTCCCACAGATTTCTGCCGTACAGCGGATCACAGTCCGCCCAGCCTACCCTGCTGTAGGCCAGAATCTCTTTGGGTGCCCAGATTCGGTAATGACGTCCGGGAATTGCCTCCTCCAGGTAGGTATAGATATCATGTGCCTGCGCTCTCTGTGCTGCCTCGTCGGAGAACCCGGAGGATCCCAGCCCAAAACCGCTGCAGATCACCAGGATGCCACAGAGAGCCGCCAAAAAAGCTCCCCTGACCCAGGCACGCTTCCCGCGAAGCATCCGGGAACAGTCTTCGATCAGAAGCACGCCTCCGAAACCGATCATGGCAGT
Organism: Acetatifactor sp.; assembly: GCA_018385425.1. GTDB lineage: Bacteria > Bacillota > Clostridia > Lachnospirales > Lachnospiraceae > Acetatifactor. The sequence continues at coordinate 18,177 of JAHBAA010000036.1, read as the reverse complement.
CATCGGCACCAGACTCCAGATCCACTCATAGTCATAGAACCTTGTCTGATACAGCATCAGGAAAGCCGCCGTGAAGGGCAGGATGCACAGAGCAGTCGTCACCGTGGTATAGAGAAGAAAGGTCTTCGTCTCCCGTTCCTTCCGGCTTCGGAACCACACAAAGAGAAGTAATGCGAGAAGAAGTGCGGGAAGTTTGCCGGCAGTGGTGAAGTCACGCCAGCCGGTCCACGCAGTTTGGAGAAGCTTCAACATTCCCGTCTCCTCCTTTCAAAATGACTGCGGGCACAGTCAACCGCAAAGAACAGCACTGTCATTGCCGCGCACATGCCCAATCCATAGAAGGTCCAGGTAATACAGGCCTCAGCCAACACACAGAGCACGGTCTCCGGGTACCTCTTTCTCAGGCAGAGCGACAGGGTATAGGGCAACAGGATCAGGTTGCGAATGGTCACAGCCCTCCAGCCGCAAAACAGCAGTCCGAAGCCGTCCATCCCAAACCTGTAACTTCCGCAGAAGATCAGCAGACTGACTAAAACCAGAAAGAGCAGTCTCCTCTTTCGATCCTCCGGGAACAGGCCATGTGCCAGACCGGCAAATCCGCAGTATGTAAACAGGCACACTGCCGCCGGGACGATATACCAGACAAAAACGTCCGGTGCACATCCAAAGGTTCTGCACAGAAAGGTATACAGGGACGGCAGGCCAAGCACCTTGATCCTCATGGGCAGTCCCACACTGTAAGCAGCACCTGTCATTGGATTTACCCGATAGATTCCGTCGGTCTGCAGAAAACTGACGACCGTCTCAACCGTCATATCTCCATCCAGACAGCGACTGCCCTGCAGAAGAGGGAACAGCAGCTGCAGAAGAACCAGGCAGAGAAAGGCTGCAAGCAGAAGCTTCTCGGTACGATCCCCGAAGCCTGCCCGCCGCTTTGCCTCGGTCCTGCGTTTTCCGGCAAAAAGGGAAGCCACGACCGTCAGCAGCACACAAAAAGCTGCAAGCACCATAAACAAGCTGCTCCCAAACCCAACGGTTCTGCCGCCGAAGAGGCACACCAAGTGTACAGCCTCAGCGGCCCCTATACAAAAAATCAGGCCGTTTAGGACCCAATCTGTCACTTTATATCTCTCAAACATATGCGCACACCTCAAGTCATTATAGCATACTCCCTATCTTCACACAAGCAAAAACGGCCGGCAGCTTCGCTGCCGACCTGTAATAATGTTCCTCGTCCAAGTGCCTTTTTCCTAAGCTCAATCACAAGTTACCCCTTTGTTCTCTACATTGATTTGATGTCCAGGCGAACCTTGTCCGCTATTCTGGCTATGTACTCACTGTTGGTAGGTCTCATCCTGCCAGTTGCGGCCGAATAGCCAAACATCTTCTCAAATGTCTCGCAATTTCCCCTCTCCCAGGAAACCTCAATCGCATTTCGGATGGCACGCTCCACCTTCTGATTGGTTGTCTTAAAGTGCTTCGCGATGGTGGGGTACAAAAGCTTCGTCACACTGCTGACCACTTCCATATCTCTGCCGGACAGCATGATCGCATCTCTCAGATAATGATATCCCTTCAAATGTGCGGGGACTCCTATATCCAACATTATATCTGTAATGTATTTTTCCAGTTCGCAATCCTTCACATACTTAATATCCATACTACTCCCCCTTCAGGTTTACAATTTGCACTCCATTTCGCCGATGAACAACCTGATTGTAGCATAATCGATATTTTTTGTGAATATTACAGACCGCTAAGATACTGTTAAGAAATCTTTGCCTCGGCTTACAGCTTTTCCCGCAGCACATAGATGGGGCGTTTTTTGACCTCCATATAAGTCTTGGCAAGATACTGTCCCAGGATTCCAACGCAGAAAAACTGTATTCCGCTGACACAGAGAATGATGCAGACCAGCGAAGGCCATCCTGACACCGGATCCCCAAACACCAGCTTTCGCACAATGGTAAAGATGATCATCACGAAAGCCAGCAGGCAGAACAGCACGCCCATCACCGATGAGATCATCAGCGGCACAGTGGAAAAAGCGGTGATTCCGTCTAAGGAATAGAGAAACAGTTTCCAGAAGTTCCACTTCGTCTCACCCCGGAGCCGTTCAATGTTCTCATACTCCAGCCACTTCGTCCGAAAGCCGACCCAGCCGAAGATGCCCTTCGTAAATCGATTGTATTCCTGCATGGAACAGATGGCATCCACCATCGCCCTGGTCATCAGTCGATAGTCTCTGGCACCGTCCACGATCTCAGTCTTGGAGATACGCTTCATGATCCGGTAAAACATCCTGGCAAAGAAACTCCTGATGGGAGGTTCCCCTTTGCGGGTCACCCTCCTGGTGGCAACGGAATCGTACCCCTCCCAGATTCCCTGAAACATCTCCGGAAGCAGGGCAGGGGGGTCCTGCAGATCCGCATCCATGATGACAACATAATCACCCTTTGCATGCTCCAAACCGGCATACATTGCCGCCTCTTTGCCGAAATTTCTGGAGAAGGACAGCAAATGCACTCTCTCATCCCTCTCCCGGAGCTTCCGCACCTCGTCTGCCGTTTTGTCCATAGAGCCATCGTCTACATAGAGGACCTCCAGGGCAATCTCATGCTCGTCAAAAAAAGGCTGGTTCTTAATGAGCTCCTCAAAAAAACAAGCCACGTTCTCCTCTTCGTTATAGCAGGGGACAATAACACTTAATAAACTCATATCTTTCTCCGGGCAGCTTCTATTGATTCAGTGCTGCATTTTTCTATTGTAAGAGAGGTCCGCCCAAACAGAGCGGACCCCTTACATCATTCACATACAAATATTAACGATAAAATCCATTTTCAACCATGGTCACCATGGCTTTCAGGGCCTCCGCCTCATCTTCACCCTCACAGACAAACTCTATCTCATCACCGCATCTGACACACGCACCAAGTACGCTCAATACACTCTTTGCGTTTGCAATGCTGTCTCTGTGATGAAACGTGATCAAGGACTTGAACTGCATTGCCTCCTTGCAAAGAATGCCCGCTGAACTAAGATGTAAGCCTGTGGGATTCTTAATTACCACTTTCTGACTTACCATTCTGTCTCCCTCCAATTCTGCTGCCACTCAGCAATCCTTTTCCTGTAGATACTCCTCATAAGTACAATTGATTCTCTCGTCTTCCTTCACTCTCATTATACCATAGTATGTCCGGGTCTACAAGGAGTTTCTTCTAGATGCTCCGTGCATCCTCCGCTGAGGTGATGGTCACTGTTGCTACCGCTTCACTCAGAACTTCAACATTGGCAGGCAGGTTTACCGTCACAGGAATCTGATACTGGCCGCTTGTCAATTCGGTAAGCTTCTGCTGTTCCATCCATGCCGCCACGTCCAGATAAGCCTCGACCCCGTCCCGCTGCAGCTTGGAGACAACAGCGTTCAGTCCCTGGATCCTAAGCTCACAGGCGGCGCCTTCCTCCGGAAACTGAATCGAATATCCCTGGGGCAATCCCGTGACAGTAATGTCCTCCGGGTCGATCCTGCAAACCTTCTCCGCTTTCTTTTCGATGAATGCTGTCACTGTAATATTGCCGTCAAAACTGCTGTCAGCCAGACGCAGGTTGTAGTTTTTCAGCATGGTGCGGATATTGATAGTGGAGATCAGCGTATCCGTTCTCCCGCTAATATCCAGATTCTCACTGGGGATCCAGATACTGTCCAGATTTCCCAGCGCGGAATGGGTACCGGCGATCACCACCGATTCCTGATTGCAGGTGACGACTCCTGTGGCCATATACCCCTCTGCCGGTTCTCCAACCACCTCATATTCCACCGGGATCTCCTTGGTCTCCAGCACATTCACTGTGATATGCAGCCAGTCCACATTTCGGGTAATATTATCAGACTCCACCTCATTATTCTGTGCATTGTAGAATTTCGGCTCCGCATTCAGAGACATCTGACTGGTGGCACCTGACATGTTGATGGTAACACCCGCATAGCTGATCTTGTCCACTACCGACTTGGGGCCGCTGATCTGCAGCAGATTGTAATCCGTGCTTGCATCGGCGATCAGATAGCCCTCCGGCACTTCTCCCTCCGTCTTGCAGATCACCTGCACCAGCTTCGATGCTCTCTCCTCCACGTTCAGCTTTACCACATCATGATCCCCGCGGATACTTTGAATGTTCTCAGGATTCGTGTTCTGAACAGTATATGTGATTGCAATGGTATTTATGTCTGTCAGTTTGCTCATATCGGCCACCGCAATAATGTCAGAAGACCGCAGTTCACGAACGATACTTCTGGGTGCCCTGATGGTAACCTTCACGGTATCCGTATTGTCCAAAACCTCATACACCTTGTTCTGCTGATCCAGAAGCTCTGTATTGATGAGCTTTACCGGTATTGTAAAATAAGGGGTCGTCTCCTGCGGATCGTCACTCTGCGCCACCAAAAACCAGAGGAGTATCGCCAACAGCAGAGACATAAACTTGATCCCCAGATTATTTAAGATCCGTTTTTTCATTTTTTGCCTTTCCTCTAATCCTCCATCCGGATTTCTGACTCTGCTCCTCTTCCTCTTCCCTCTTTGCGATCGTCTGCATCAGTTTCTTCTGCAGCACCTTGGGGCCCACATTTCGCTCCAGCTTGCCCTCATAGGCAATGCTGACCATACCTGTCTCCTCGGACACCACGACCGTAATGGAATCTGTCGCCTCGGATACACCGATCGCGGCTCTGTGTCTGGTCCCCAGATCCTTGCTCAGACCGGGATTCTCCGATCTGGGAAGATAACAGGTTGCGGATACCACCCGGCTGCCCCGCATGATCACAGCCCCGTCATGGAGCGGTGTATTCTTTTCAAAAATATTGATCAGCAGCTGACTGGAAACAATGGCATCAATGGCAATACCTGTGTCCTCGATCTCCTTCAGCGACTCATCTCCCTCAAACACGATCAGTGCACCGGTCTTAGCTCTTCCCATCTCAAAGCAGGCATGAACCACTTCTGTAATAGCACGTTCCAGCTCCTGCTCCTCCTGCTCTTTTCTCGTACTGTCGGAGAAGGAGATATTCCCCAGGAAGTTCTTCTTTCCCAACCCCTCCAGAGCATGGCGAAGCTCGGGCTGAAGAACCACAATGATGGCAATGGCCGCAAAGCTGACCAGATTCTTGGCGATCCATACGATGGTAGTCATCTTTGACATATAGGCAACGAAAACAAGCGCACCGATGACGATCAATCCCTTCATCAAAAGCCACGCTCTGGTTTTCTTCATCCACGCTAAGATATAGTAGATCAGTGCTGCAATTACAAGGATCTCAATCGCATCATACTGATCGATGGTTCCGCGATAGATATTGAAATTTTCCAAATTTTTTTCAATCGTTTCAAGCCACTGCATCTTTCCAAATCTGCCTTTAACTATTCACTGTAAACAGAGAGCTTCCTGTCAGGTTCTATTCCTCTCCGTCCTCATCATAATCGTCCTCATCGTAGAGCTCGTCGTAGGTCTCGTCATAGGTCTCATCGCCGTAGGACTCATCCGCATATGTATCTCTCCTACGGGAAACGTACTCATCCTGATAAGCCTCGTCCCCGTAAGTTTCCCCATAGGATTCTTCTTCGTAGGGATCATAGGAATCCTCATATGCCTCGCCCACAGAGCCGATGGTCATGGTTCTGCTTCCTCTGCGCCCCGTTTTTGAACCGCTTCCTGTTTTGCCGGAAAACACCTCCAACGGAGATCTTTCTCTGGTCCTCAAGTTCTTGGCGTTGATCTTCTTCACAGTCTTCTCGGGTGCGGCAACCGTCATCTTCGGAACAGCCTTCACATAGTAATAGTACTCGTCATCCTCAAACTGTACCTGCTCTGTACGGGAATAATCCACGCAGAACCGGAAGAACTCGATCACCTTGGCAACGGCCAATGCGAGAAGAGAACCTCCCAGCGCCCCCCAGATAGAAATATTGATATCAAACTTCAGATCACCGATCAGCAGAACAAACACGTTCACGATCGCACCCACTACCATGGCAATCGTCCATGCAAAGTCGATGGAAAGTCTGCGGATCAGATACACCACCAGAATGGTGATGGAGAAGGCGGCAACTACCACGATCAGCGCTTTGTTCTGTACCAGACCGTCGATAATGAATCTCAGCCTGGACAATGCATCATCCCCCATTGTTCCCAGGGTAGAAGCACTGTTCCCGATCACCTGGAACCAGTAATACACAGCCAGACCGCAGGCCACCGGAATGAAAGAGGTGGGCGCGCAGAGCAATCCGGCAGCAATGGGCACGATGTAGGGTATTTTCATCGCACACAGAAGCGGGGTGATCAGTACCAGCGCTGCCTCCCGATTGCTGAGCCTAAAGAACATCAGAAACATCACCACATACAGGCACAGCCCCACCAGTGCGACCTCCCAGCCCAGCGCATACATGTGAAGCAGACTGATGACTGCTGCAAACAGTACCATGCAGCCCGTCGGCAGAAAGGAACACATCAGGGACAGGATCAGCACAAGGGGAGTGCTGTCCAGTCTGGCCATATATCCAAGGGCCCCGTTTAAGCGGCTGAACACCACCAGTGCCAGAACAAATTTCACCAGCGGAATGAAAAATGTCTCGTATCGACTGTAGATCTCCTTCACTTTTTCTCTGATTTCCAATAACTTCGTCATATTATTCTCTCCCTCTGTCAGCCAAAAAGCCGACGAAAGTTTGTGCAGAAAGCACAGCTTCTATGCCTCTCCTTCTCCTGATTCACCGCTTTGGTAAAGAGATTTCAAAACTTTCAGATTCTTATAGTATCTCTGCAGATTCTTCTTCGCATGTACATACCGCACCGTTCCCACCACATAGACGATGACCGCATATGCCACTACAGTGATGCAATAATACTTCAGGACCGACTGAGCAAAGGCGATCAGATCCATCTTATAGAGATCCTGCATAAAGGTCTCAAAGTTATACAGGATATACATGCCGAACACAATAAAGAAACTGATCGTAGAGCATACGATAGACTTTAAGATCTGTAGTGTCAGATAGTCTCCTCTGAAATAATTGCCGATGGATATATTCTTCCTGCCCTCGCCTTCCTCATAGGAAGCAAGGCGGGTCATCAGAATCACTCGTTTTTCGTTCAGCACTTTTATTCCTCCTATTCGCTCTATACACCTGCTCCGCAGGCAAGCGTCAGACAATAGACTCGCTCCACCCCGGCTGCCAGACAGACCTTTGCGGCCTCATCCATGGTGGCCCCGGTAGTATAGATGTCATCAATGAGTATAATCACTTTTAATTTTACATCATTCTGCCTTATAATAAAAGCCTTTTTCAAATTATTTTGCCTCTGAACGGGATTTAAACGCTTCAAAGGCACTGTATTTTTCACTCTGACCAGATAATCCGACAAAACCGGGATGTCCAGCCTCTGTCCGATTTCCCGCGCAAGCAGTCCGGCCTGATTGTAGCCTCGCTTATTCTCTCTGGCAGCATGCAGCGGAATCGGTATCAGTGCATCCGGGCAGATCCTTCGGATATAGTCTCCCAGATAGTCAGCAGCCTGACTGCCGAAAAAGGAAGCATACTCCTGTCTGTTGCCGTACTTAAACCGATAGAGGCTTGCAGCAGCGCTCCCATACTCATAGAGAGCCCGTCCCCTCACAAAGAAATGCTGCCGTTCTCTGCAATCCCGGCACAATTCCTCTCCGTCCTCCACCTTCTTGCCGCACTTCATGCACCAGGGCGGAAGGAGAAGCTTTAATTTGGGCTCACACTCCGGGCAGATCAGCTGTCCGGTATCCGCCACGATCTCATCGCATACCGGGCAGCGGACCGGATAGACCAGCCGCAGGACACTATCCTTCCAGACCCTTGTCTTTTGCAAGCTCCCTGATCCGCTCTGCCAGTGCAGTATATCTCTTATTCTCGCTTGTATTCTCAATCATGCTCCTCACAGTCTCACTGCTCCCCAAAATGGTGACACACTTCCGTGCCCGGGTGATGGCAGTGTACAACAGATTTCGATTAAACAACAGCTTCGGCCCGCCCAGCAGCGGCATTAGTACCGCCGGATATTCACTTCCCTGGGATTTGTGAATGGTAATAGCATAGGACAGCTCCAGTTCATCCAGAATGGAGAAGGGATAGTTCACCCGCTTTTTTTCGTCATACTCCACGGTGAGCATACTCCCCTGCTCGTTGATGGCAACGATGCGCCCCATATCTCCGTTGAACACACCGGTGCCGCTGTCCACCTTGATGCCGTATTTTCCCAAGATCTCCCACTCCAGCTGATAGTCATTTTTCACCTGCATCACCTTGTCGCCCAGCCGATACAGCGTATCCCCCACCGTCACTTCCGGGATGCCGGGCCGGGGCGGGTTCAGGTACTGCTGCAGGACAGCATTCAGCGTCTCACATCCCAACGGGCCCTTTCGCATGGGCGTCAACACCTGGATCTCAAATGGCTCCGCGCCCACATAGGCAGGGAGTTTTCCCTGAATCAGCTGAATCATATGCTTATAGATCACCTTCACATCCGCGCGTTCCAGCAGGAAAAAATCTCTGGAATGATTGTCCAGCGCGATCTGTTCTCCCCGGTTGATCCGGTGGGCATTCATGATAATATCGCTCTCCTTCGCCTGGCGAAAGATTCTCTTCAGCTCCACCATCGGGAATTCCCCCGAGACAAGCAGATCTCTCAGCACCTGTCCCGGACCCACACTGGGCAGCTGATTCACATCCCCCACCAGAATCAGACGTGTGCCGGGGGTGATCGCTTTCAGCAGAGACTGGAACAGCATCACGTCCACCATGGACATCTCGTCGATAATGATGACGTCCGTCTCCAGCGGATTGGTCTCATTTCGCTCAAAGCGTATTTTCCCGGTATCATCGTCAGAGAGCGCACTGTTCAGCTCCAGCATACGATGAATGGTTCTGGCCTCATACCCTGTGGCCTCTGTCATTCTCTTGGCCGCCCGGCCGGTGGGTGCTGCCAGAAAAATATCCAGCCCTCGGGACTCGAAATATCGGATCATCATATTGATGGTCGTGGTCTTGCCGGTACCAGGCCCTCCGGACAGAAGAAATACGCCATTGGAGATACTGTCCAGCACTGCCTGAAACTGCAGTTCATCCAATTCCATGTGCAGCTGTCCGGCAAGCTTCTCCAGTTGTTTTCGAATGGCGTCCTCCACGGAGGGAAGCTGTTCTGCCAGACCCACATTCAGATTCAACAGCATCCGGGCACAGTTTAATTCTGCGTAAAAATAGTTGGCGGCGAACACTGCATTCTGCCTGATGATGACCTTACGCTCCATCATCAGATTGGTCAGCTGCGGCTCGATCGCCTCGATTGCTACCCCCAGCAGGGCACTTGCCTTCCGGAGCAATTCCTCCGCGGGCAGATAGCAATGTCCCTCCCCCACCGCGGAGAGAAGGGTATAGATCACTCCGCTTCGAATGCGATAGTCCGAGTCCGTGTGAATTCCGATGCGTCCGGCGATCTCATCGGCAATTTTGAACCCGATCCCGGAAATATCCTCTGCCAGTCGATAGGGATTCTCCTGCATCACCGCATAGAGTTCACTGCCGTAGGTATCATAGATCTTGACTGCAAGCTTATTGGAAATGCCGTACTGCTGCAGATACACAAAGGCATCCCGCAGATCCCGCTTTTCCTCCATCTGGGCGGCGATCTCTCGGGCTTTGTTCCTGCTGATTCCCTTGATCTGAGCCAGACGTTCCGGCTCCTCCTCGATGATCCGGAAGGAATCCTCCCCGAACTGACTGACGATCCGCTTCGCCAGTGCGGCCCCGATGCCCTTGATGGCACCGGATGCCAGATAGCGCTCGATCCCCTCTACACCCTTTGGTGCTGTCGTCTGAAAGGATTGATACTTAAACTGGTGACCGTAGCTTGGATGATCTACGTAGGTACCTTCCAGTGTCAGATTCTCACCTGCCGCGATCCCTTTGCCGATTCCGGTGCACTGTACTTCCCCCTCCTCTGTAACCAGGGAAAGAACGGTGTAGCCATTTTCCTGATTTTGAAAAATGATTCGGTCCACATAGCCGGTAATTTTTTCCATTCGCAACTCCTAAAAAAGATAGGCTGCCTGTCAGCCAAGCAGCCTATTTCTCCTATGTCTAATAGTTCTCTCTGTATCCGGACAAAAACTCCACATACTTTCCTGTACCGATCGCCACCGCCGTCATAGGATCCTCCGCTGTCATCGTGTTGATTCCGGTCTTCTCATAGATCAGATCCTCCAGTCCGCGAAGCAGGCTGCCGCCTCCGGTCAGCACGATGCCCCTGTCAGCGATATCCGCTGCCAGCTCGGGCGGGGTCTTCTCCAGAACGCTGTGAATCGTCTCCACGATCTGTGCGGTCGTCTCCCGAAGCGCTTCCTCTGTCTCCTCAGAGGAAACCTGAACTGTCTTGGGCAGACCGGTCACAAGATTACGGCCTCTCACATCCATATAATCCGGCTCTGCTCTGTGGTAGCAGGAGCCAACCTTGATCTTAATATCCTCAGCGGTTCTCTCACCGATGAGCAGATTGTGCTTCTTACGCATATAGCGCACGATGGCCTCGTCGAAATCGTCCCCTGCGATCTTGATGGAAGCGCTGACAACGGTTCCTCCCAGAGAGATCACTGCGATATCGGAGGTGCCTCCGCCGATATCCACGATCATATTGCCGCAGGGCTTGGAGATATCGATGCCCGCACCGATGGCAGCCGCAATGGGCTCCTCGATGATGGAGACCTCTCTCGCTCCTGCCTGATAGGTAGCATCCTCCACTGCCTTCTTCTCCACCTCTGTGACACCGCTGGGCACACAGACAGCGATACGGGGCTTCCGGAAAGCACGTCTTCCCATTGCCTTCTGGATGAAATATTTCATCATCTTCTCAGTGACGGTGTAGTCTGAGATCACACCCTGACGAAGGGGTCTGACCGCAACAATGTTGCCGGGGGTTCGTCCCAGCATCAGTCTTGCATCCTCACCAATGGCCTTAATCTTATTCGTATCTCTATCAAAAGCGACAACAGAGGGCTCCTTCAGGACAACGCCCTTGCCTCTGATGTACACCAGAATGCTGGCAGTACCCAAATCGATTCCAATATCTGTACACTGCATCACAAATGTACTCCTTCCCGTTTAAGAATCTACGTATAAAAGGCGTTTCTTTGTCTGAAAACGCAATCTATATTATACAGTAGAATTCCACAATGTCAAAGAGGTTTTCCAAAAATTAAGAAAATCTTTACAGAATGCAAACTAATCCTTCTCCAGCATCCGCTTCACATACTGTCCCGTGTAGGATCCCGGGCAAGCCGCTACCTGCTCCGGAGTACCCTGCGCGATAACGGTACCGCCTCTGTCTCCTCCTTCCGGTCCGATGTCGATGAGATAATCTGCCGTCTTGATCACATCCAGATTGTGCTCGATGACCACCACCGTGTTGCCGTTGTCCGCCAGACGATGGAGAATCTCCACCAGCTTGTGAACGTCCGCAAAATGCAGACCCGTCGTAGGCTCATCCAGAATATAGATGGTCTTGCCGGTGCTGCGCTTGGACAGCTCCGTGGCAAGCTTGATCCGCTGGGCTTCTCCGCCGGACAGGGTGGTGGAGGGCTGCCCCAGCTTTACATAGGACAATCCCACATCATAGAGAGTCTGGATCTTATTGCGAATGGAAGGCATATTCTCAAAGAAGGGCAGTGCCTCCTCCACTGTCATATCCAGCACATCGAAAATACTCTTACCCTTATATTTCACATCCAGCGTCTCACGATTGTAGCGCTTTCCGCCGCAGACCTCGCAGGGCACGTACACATCGGGCAGGAAGTGCATCTCGATCTTGATGATACCGTCTCCGCCGCAGGCCTCGCACCGGCCGCCCTTGACATTGAAGCTGAAACGTCCCTTTGTATACACCTTTGCCTTGGCTTCGGCGGTGGCAGCAAACAAATCCCGGATCTGGTCAAACACGCCGGTATAAGTGGCCGGGTTGGATCTGGGGGTGCGTCCGATGGGGGACTGATCGATATCGATCACCTTGTCCAGCTGCTCCATCCCCTCGATCCCCCGATGCTTTCCGGGGATACAGCGTGCTCTGTTTAAGTCTCTGGCAAGATGCTTGTACAGGATCTCGTTCACCAGAGAACTCTTGCCGGAACCTGACACACCTGTCACACAAGTCATCACGCCCAAGGGTATCTTCACATCAATGTTCTTCAGGTTGTTCTCGGCAGCCCCCAGCACGGTCAGCCAGCCGGAAGGTGTTCTGCGGCTTGCCGGTACCGGGATCTTCTTCACACCGGACAGATACTGACCGGTAACGGACTCCGGAACCTGCATGATCTCCTCTGCCGTGCCGCAGGCCACTACTTCTCCGCCGTGGGAACCGGCGCCGGGCCCGATATCTACGATATAGTCTGCGGCCAGCATGGTATCCTCGTCATGCTCTACCACGATCAGAGTATTCCCCAGATCTCTCAAACTCTTCAGAGTGGCCAGCAATTTATCGTTGTCCCGCTGGTGCAGGCCGATACTGGGCTCGTCCAGAATATAACACACGCCCACCAGCCCGGAACCGATCTGGGTGGCCAGTCGGATGCGCTGAGCCTCTCCGCCGGACAGCGTGGCTGTCGCTCTGGCAAGGGACAGATACTCCAGACCTACATCGGAAAGGAATCCCACCCTGGCGCGGATCTCCTTCAGGATCTGTCTGCCGATCAGCTTCTGCTGCTCCGTCAGTTTCATCTCCTCCAGATAAGCCTTCAGTTCCCGGATGGACATGGCCGTGATCTCATAAATGTTCTTGCCGCATACCGTCACCGCCAGAGATTCCTTCTTCAGTCTCATCCCCTTACATAACTTACAGGGGGTAAACTGCATGAAGGACTCATACTCCTGCTTCATAGACTCAGAGAAGGTCTCCTTATATCGTCTCTCCACATTTTCCACCAGACCCTCGAAAGCGGTAGGGTACACTCCTCTTCCCCGCTGGCCCTCATAGTGCACATCCACCTTCCTGCCATCGGTACCGTGGAGCAGCACATACTGAACCTTCTCCGGGTATTCCTCGAAAGGAGTATCCAAATCAAAATGGTACTCCTTGCACAGGGCCTGCAGCAGTGCATTGGTAAAGCTCTTGCTGTCGGTGCAGGACTGCCAGCCGGTCACCGCGATGGCCCCCTTGTTGATGCTCAGTCTCCGATCCGGAATCATCAGATTCACGTCAAACTCCATCTTATAGCCCAGTCCGAAGCACTCCGGGCAGGCACCGAATGGATTGTTGAAGGAAAAGCTTCTGGGCTCGATCTCGCTGATGCCGATGCCGCAGTCCGGGCAGGAAAAGCTCTGGCTGAAGGTCATGGTCTCTCCGCCGATCACGTCCACCATCAACACCCCATCGGAAAGCGCCAGCACGTTCTCGATGGAATCCGCCAGACGCCTGGAGATTCCATCCTTCACCACCAGTCTGTCCACGATGATCTCTATATTATGCTTGATATTCTTGTCCAGCGTGATCTCCTCCGTCAGCTCATAGAGACTGCCGTCGATGCGCACACGCACATAACCGCTCTTCTTGGCCCGCTCCAGCACCTTCTCATGCTGACCCTTGCGCCCTCTGACCACAGGGGCCAACAGCTGGATCTTCGTTCCCTCCGGCAGCTCCGTGATCTTATCCACCATCTGATCCACCGTCTGTCGGGCGATCTCTCTTCCGCAGTTGGGGCAATGGGGCGTGCCCACTCTGGCATACAGCAGACGGAAATAATCGTAGATTTCCGTCACGGTACCCACCGTGGAACGGGGATTGCGGTTGGTAGACTTCTGGTCGATGGAGATCGCCGGGGACAGCCCGTCGATCCGCTCCACATTTGGTTTCTCCATCTGTCCCAGGAACTGTCTGGCATAGGAGGACAGGGATTCCATGTACCGTCTCTGCCCCTCCGCATAGATCGTATCAAATGCCAGAGAGGACTTGCCGGAACCTGACATGCCTGTCAGAACCACAAGCTGATTTCTGGGAATGTCCACGTCTATATTTTTCAGATTGTGCTCATTGGCACCTCTGATCTTAATAAATTCCTGTGCCTGCCTCTTGGGCAGGATCTTCACTGCTTCTGTTTCCATAATAAACCTCATTTATTCTCTCATCATAACCCGGCGGGACAACGCAGTAAGCGAAACCGCTTCCTGCCCCTCAGATTCCCGGCGCTCAGTCAAACTCCCCTGCATGCTTTTGAAAAAAATCAAAGTACATCCGCACATTTGCAAGCTCCGTCCATGGCTTCACATCCACCGGATCCTGGTCAAAATCATAGATCTTCGCTCCCCGCATTGCAAGCAGAAACGGAGAATGGGTGGCGATGATCAGCTGACACCGAAAGAATCTGGCGCTTTCCTCCAGGAATTGACACAGCTCCAGCTGCTTCTCCGGAGACAGACTGTTCTCCGGCTCATCCAAGAGATACAGTCCGCTGTCCTGCAGCAGGTTCGCTTGATGCCGAACATAAAATCATACTCCGTTTCCCGGCTCGGGAAATGAAATTCTGACAGATAAACCACACCTACTCCTCCAGTTCTTCCAGCTTCTTCTTCAGTTCTACCATCTTGTCACGCAGCTCTGCGGCAGCCTCGAAGTTCAATTCCGCAGCCGCCTTCTGCATACTCTTCTTCACCTTCTCGATAAGCTTCTCCAGCTCCTTGCGGCTCATGGACTCGGGATCCTTCTCAAACTGCATCTCCTCTTTCGCGATCACCTTGGAGATGCTGATCAGCTCACGCACCGCCTTCTTGATGGTGGTCGGCGTGATTCCGTGGGTTTCATTGTACTTCATCTGGATCTCGCGGCGCCTGTTGGTCTCATCCAGCGCGATCCGCATGGAATCGGTGATCTTGTCCGCGTACATGATCACGTGGCCATCCGCATTGCGGGCCGCACGTCCAATGGTCTGGATCAGAGAGGTGGCACTTCGCAGGAATCCCTCCTTATCCGCATCCAGGATGGCAACCAGAGAGATCTCCGGGATATCCAATCCTTCTCGCAGCAGGTTGATTCCCACCAGCACGTCAAACACATCCATACGCATATCGCGGATGATCTGAGCACGCTCCAGGGTATCGATGTCGGAGTGCAGATACTTCACCCGGATGCCCACTTCCTTCATATAGTCGGTGAGATCCTCCGCCATCCGCTTGGTCAGGGTAGTGATCAGCACCTTGCTTCCCTTCTCCGTCTCCTTCCGCACCTCGCCGATCAGGTCGTCGATCTGCCCCTCTACCGGACGCACATCCACCTTGGGATCCAACAGCCCGGTGGGACGGATGATCTGCTCGGTGCGGAGCAACTCATGCTCTGCCTCATAGTCGGAAGGGGTGGCGGACACAAACAGCATCTGATCGATATGCTCCTCAAACTCGCTGAAGTTCAAGGGTCTGTTGTCCAATGCGGAGGGCAGACGAAAGCCATAGTCCACCAGCGTCTGCTTTCTGGAACGGTCACCGGCATACATTCCTCTGATCTGCGGGATGGTCATATGAGACTCATCGATGATGATCAGAAAATCATCTCGGAAGAAATCCATCAGCGTCATCGGTGGTGCCCCGGGAGGCATCAGATTCAAATGTCTGGAGTAGTTCTCGATGCCGGAACAGAAACCGGTCTCCCGCAGCATCTCGATGTCGAAATTGGTGCGCTCGGAGATCCTCTGGGCCTCGATCAGCTTGTCCTCCCCTTTGAAATACTTTACCCGCTCCTCCAGTTCCTTCTCGATATTGTCGCAGGCCAGCCTGATTTTATCCATGGAGACTACATAGTGGGAAGCAGGGTAGATAATGATATGATTCAGGGTCGCATGAAGCTTACCGGTCAAAGGCTCCACCTGAGCGATCCGGTCGATCTCGTCCCCGAAAAACTCAATGCGGATATAGTAATCACCTCCCTGGGCAGGGAACACCTCCACCACATCACCCCGCACGCGAAAGCAGCCGCGCTGCAGATCCAGATCATTGCGCGAATACTGAATATCCACCAGCTCCCGCAGTACCTGGTCTCTGTCCTTGGTCATACCCGGGCGCAGGGAGACGGACATCCCCTCGAATTCCTCCGGGCTGCCCAGACCGTATATACAGGACACACTGGCCACCACCACCACGTCCCTGCGCTCCGTCAGCGATGCCGTGGCAGACAGACGCAGCTTGTCGATCTCATCATTGATGGAGGAGTCCTTGGCGATATACGTGTCAGAAGAAGGCACATAAGCCTCCGGCTGATAATAATCATAGTAGGACACAAAATATTCTACCGCATTCTCCGGGAAAAATTCCTTAAACTCGCCGTACAGCTGGCCTGCCAGCGTCTTATTGTGGGCAATGACCAAGGTTGGCTTGTTTAATGCCGCGATCACATTGGCCATGGTAAAGGTCTTACCGGAGCCGGTGACACCCAGCAGGGTCTGAAACTGATTGCCATCCCGAAACCCCTGTACCAGCTCCCGAATCGCTTCCGGCTGGTCGCCGGTGGGCTGATACGGGCTGTGAAGCTTGAATTCCATGAAGTATTCACCTCCAAAATCTATGAAAAAGGAGCTTTCACTCACAATACTCCTTATTATACCACAGTTCCGTGGAAAAGTACAGAGAATTGCCAAACATTTGTTCGTAAAATGTTGTACCACTGGGACGGTGTTTTCCGGCTTTTTGTCTGTCCCTTCCGGCTTAGTTTTCTCGGGACAAAAAAGGCTCCCCTCCGAAGAGGGAAGCCAAAGATTCCGGTCATACTATCTCAATCATCTGTCTCGCAAGATTCAACAACCACACCTTCAACATTTTGCACACTTACATACCCAAGATGCCTTAGCCCTTCCGATATTACATCATACCATTCTCCGGATGACAGCCTGCAGACCGTTTGATCATCCAACGCGATCACGCAGGCATTTTCTTTATTACAGCGCATATCGCATGCGATTCGATACATATTTTTTCGGCTGATTGCACCGATCTCCTCCAGCAGATTAATCATTCGGTATACGGTTGCAGCTCCGATGGAAGCATCAATTGCTGCCGCTTTATAGTAGATCTCTTTGCAGCTTGTGCATTCCTCCTGCAGAATAATATCCAACAATAGTTTCCTCTGTTTTGTAATTCTGCATCCGTTCTCTCTTAATCGCTGTAATACGATTTCTTTCCGCAGTTTCGTTCTGTGATAATTCGCCGTCATCTGCCGGTCCTTTCTCACCAAATCTTTTCCCACTTTACATTTCCTCTCACAAATGAAACGCCCTTTTCTCGTGAATGCCTGAACAGGCGATCTTCCGGCATCCTCTTAATTATCTGCGGTCTGAGACCTGCCGGGCTCTGCATTGCAGCACTTTCTTCCGGAACAACACCCCGATGAAGGGCACCCAATACATCCGGCACCTTTCTTTTTCTCTTTCCGAATAGTATGAACCGCTGCAGCTACCAGGATCAACAGAATTCCCGCTACGATCAAATCTACCATGTCTGCTCCTTTCCGAACATCAATATATGAGATACCGCAATCGGCAACTAGTCCCCGCTCACTCTGCAGCCTTCTTCAACGCATACTCTGATCGGAGCTGAAGGTTGGTTCTGTGGATCAGCACTGCTGCCGCAGCCACAAAAATAAGCACTGCAGTCAGTCCGGGAAGCAATCCTGCCCCGACACTTCCCGTTGTAAGGAACGTACCGATCTGATATACCAGAAATGCCACCGTGTAACCGGTTCCCAACTGAAGGGCGATCCCTCCCCACAGCCACTTCCTGCTCTGCATCTCAGAATTCATTGCGCCAAGAGCCGCAAAGCAAGGGGGCGTGAACAGATTGAACATCAGATAGGCAAGCGCTGCTGCTTTCGTAAGTGCAATGGCAGATGCCACCGCATTTCCATCCCCCACAAGAGCCAGTTCCTCTGTGTCAATGAAGGCACTTAACCCATAGCACACGGCCAAAGTTCCGACTACATTTTCCTTTGCAATAAAGCCCGTGACTGCCGCCGCTGCAAGCTGCCATGCGGCAACTCCTGCGATCGGAACCAAAAGATATGCTATCGGAGAGGCAATGGCGGCAAGAATAGAGGTACTCTCCATTCCCTCCTCTACCGCCTGCAGCTTCCAGTTGAAGG
>JAHBAA010000015.1 GCA_018385425.1 Acetatifactor sp. | reverse complement strand
AGGCAGTTTGAGTTGTTTGTCTTGGCATGCAGAACAGATATGGAGGGATTTCTATGGGTATTCGGAAGAAATGGATCGACAAAACGGCATTGCTTTGTATGCTTGCTTTTACATTGACTGCTTGTAAGGGAAAGGAAGCGGAGCCGTCTCAGTCCACCGGCGGCGATGTGGTACAACAGTCCTCAGAGAGCCTGACGGTTTCCGAAGAAGGATCTTCGGAGGAAGGAACGATGGAGGAGGCTGCAGGTGCCTATGAGAGCGTGATGGATGTGATCTGCGGCGCCAGCGGTATCGTATTGGAGAAGGAGGGAGTCCTTCTGGTGACGGATACATACAATAAAGTCATCTGGCAAGTGAAGCTTTCGGACGGTGAATGCAGTGTCTATGCCGGTGGCGAGACCGTGGCAGATCTCTACGGGGAGCCTGTGGGAGGCTATAATGATGCTACGCTTGAGACCAGCTATTTTAGATCCCCCTGGGCAATTGCTCCTTTTTTGGATGGGTATGCGGTTTCCGATTCGGAGAACAATGCCATCCGTCTCATCTCGAAGGAGAAGGTTCAGACGGTCAACGGAAGTACTACAGAGAGACTGGTGATCAAGAATATGGGAGTGGTGTTTGACAACCCCACCGGTCTGGCGGCAGATGAGGAGGGGAATCTGTATGTGTCGGATACCTCCAAAGGTGCAGTGCGCAGGATCAGCAGCGAGGGCAAGGTCACAACGGTTGCAAAGGACCTGGAGGATCCCATGGGACTTTGCTGGAAGGACGGTGTGCTGTATATTGCAGAGACCGGTCAGAATCGAATCGTAAAGCTTCAGAGCGGAAAGCTGGAGGCTGTGGCCGGCAGCGGTGTGACCGGTTTTGTTGACGGTTCCGTGGAGCAGGCAGTGTTCGCGTCTCCCCAGGCCATCGCCGTGGCGGATGACGGCACGATCTATGTCTCCGATACAGGAAACAGTGCAGTGCGTAAAATTAAGGATGGTCAGGTGACCACACTTTTGGCAAGAGACAGGACCTCTCTGATCAACAGTCCCGTTTCGCC
This sequence comes from Acetatifactor sp., assembly GCA_018385425.1. Taxonomy (GTDB): domain Bacteria; phylum Bacillota; class Clostridia; order Lachnospirales; family Lachnospiraceae; genus Acetatifactor. The sequence continues at coordinate 4,217 of JAHBAA010000015.1, read as the reverse complement.
TGTGGGATTATTGGCAGTGGGCCAGGATCTCTATATCTGTGACAACTTTGCCAGAAAGGTTATACGGGTAGACAGATGAGCAGGCGTTGGAAGGATGTTCTCCTGGCGTTGGCATCAGCTCTGATCCTGACTGTGCCGATGGCATTCGGACTGATGGACCAATGGGATCTGACTGCGTCGGATGCCCTGTATCAAAAAGCCGGTGCACTGGATGAGGGAATTGTCATTATCGGAATTGACCAGCATTCCATGGAAGAGATCGGCCCTTATGATGAGTGGGGGCGGGACATCATGGCTATGGTGCTGGAGAGTCTGAACGAAAGCGAGGACTGTCACCCTGCAGCCATCGGACTGGATGTGCTTTACATAGGGGAACGGGAGGAAGAGATCGATGCCTGGCTGGCGGAGATCGCAGGGACCTACGGCAATGTAGTGACAGCTGCTGCGGCGCAGTTTGGCAATCAGCTGGTGGAACAGGGGGCCAATGATTATCGCCTGGACACCTTTTCCATCCTTACCTATGAGCAGCCCTTTGAGGCGCTGCGGGAGGTGACGACCCCGGCCCATATCAATGTGATGCTGGACCGGGATGGGATCTTAAGACACCATTTGCTGCAGATAACCCTGCCTGACGGGGACACAGTGCCTTCCTTTGCGCTGGCCTTGGCCAACCGGTATCGTGCCTCACGGGGAGAGGAGCCTGTGACATTGCCTCCCACCGACTCCAGAGGCTTCTGGTATCTGCCCTACAGCGGCGGTCCCGGAGATTTTGACTTTGTCTCTGTTGCGGATGTCATTACGGGGGAGAGAACAGCGGAGGATTTTGCAGACAAGATCGTACTGATCGGCCCCTATGCCTATGGTCTGCAGGACGGGTATTTTACCCCCATGGATCACGGCAGCCAGATGTACGGCGTGGAGATACATGCCAATGCGGTTACCGCACTTCTGCAGGGCGAATACAAACAGGAGGTCTCGGGCCGGATCCAGATCTGCCTGTTGTTTGCAGTGTTATTCTTAAGTTTTTTTGCATTTCGAAACAGACGGGTGTCCGTTGCCCTGGCGGTGTGGATCGCACTGTCAGGAGGCTGGCTGCTTCTCTGTAAGGCACTGTATTCTTACGGGTGGATCTTCCATGTGTTGTGGATCCCGGTGGGAGTCACTGTCCTTTTCGTAGGCTGTATCGCCTTCAACTATATTCAGGCGGCCATAGAGAAGCGGCGGGTGACCAACACCTTTCAGCGCTATGTGGATCCCTCTGTCATCCGGGAGCTTTTAAAGGAAGGCTCCGATGCGGTGGATCTGGGCGGCAAGCTGACGGACATTGCAGTGCTTTTCGTAGATATCAGAGGGTTTACCACCATGAGTGAGGTGCTGCCCGCTCCCCAGGTGGTGGAGATCCTGAACCAGTACCTGACCCTGACGACCAAGTGCATCATGGACAATCACGGTACCCTGGATAAGTTTGTGGGGGACTGTACCATGGCAATGTGGAACGCTCCGCTGCCCCAGGAGGATTATGTGATGAACGCCTGCAAGGCGGCGATGGCTATGGTGGAGGGCTCCAGGCCTTTGACTGAGAAGCTTCAGAAGGAGTTCGGACGGACGGTTTCCTTCGGCGTTGGTGTCAATGTGGGACCTGCTGTCGTGGGAAATATCGGAGCACCCATGCGGATGGATTACACAGCCATCGGTGATACGGTGAATACCGCCGCCAGGCTGGAGGCCAATGCGCCCGGGGGAACCATTTACATATCCAGAGCCGTGGCAGATGTTCTGGGGGACAGGATCCGTACCACTTCTCTGGGGGATTCCGTCAGGCTGAAGGGCAAGAAGGAAGGCTTTGAGGTATTAGTACTGGAAGAAATCGTAGAATGATTTGATAGATTGTAACAGGGAGGAATTTGTATGCGGAACACAACAAAGCGTTTTTGGATGCGGATAGTTGGTTTTTGCCTTGTGCTGTTGCTGGGTTCGTCCACGGCGTTGTCTGTCCGGGCGGCTGGCGACAAGGACGGCAAGTCAGAGGGGACGAAGATCGAATCCGAGACTGCAGCCAGCATTCGCCTGATGAAGACGGAAGGAACGGTTGCTGTCGAGAAAGCGTCCGGCAAGAGCGTGAAGCTGATCAAAAACATGAAGCTTTTTGACGGCTACCATGTCTCCACGGAAGAGAAGAGCTATGCCTGGCAGGAACTGGACAAGACGAAGCTGCTCAAGGAAGATGCCCTCAGCGAGGTGGAACTCAGAAAGAGCGGCAAGCTTTTGGAGGTTCTCTTAAACTCCGGCAATCTGTACTTCAACGTCACAGAGAAGCTGGCGGAGGATGAGACCCTGAATATCTGCACTTCCTCCATGATTGCGGGAATCCGCGGTACCAGCGGCTGGGTGAAGGTGGTAGATTCGAAACATTCCAGTCTCTATTTATTGGAGGGACAGGTGGAGTGCAGCGTAACCGATCCGGTCACCGGTCAGATGAAAACTACAGTAATCTCTGCCGGCCAGAAAGCAGAATTTACAATTGATAATTCGATGCAAGTGGGCGATAGGTGCGAGATTCAGGTGTCAAGGTTCACTGAAGGGGATGTCCCGGGATTTGTACAGGTGGAGCTTGTCGGGGATAAGCAGCGCTGCGAGAAGATCTATTCCGCATCCGGCATCGACCTGCGAAATGTGACCAAGCAGGAGGCAATCGCCAGATTACAGGAGGATCAGGAGAAGATCTCTGAACAGCAGCGTGAGATCGAGAATCAGATCGCACAGCAGGAGAACAATATTTCCAAGGATCCTGTGTGGAAGAGAGAGATCACCCCTGTGAAGAAGCCCTCCGAGCCGCAGACCCAGACGCCTGCGCAGACAGAGCCGGAGAGTCCCGCACCTTCTGTTCCGGAGACTCCCTCCACCCCTTCTGTTCCTGCCACACCGTCTACACCTGACACCACTCAGGTGAGCGTGACGGATCCGGACGGAATATCTGGTATTCTTGCGACGGGGCAGGATGTTGTGGTAAGCCCGGATGAGACCAGCAATATTTATCAGATCGATTCTGATCTGCATATTCCTTCCGGTACCACGCTGACGGTGGACTCCGGCGTGACCATGATCGTTGGTTCCGCTGCCACCGTGACGGTAGACGGAACGCTGCTTGCAAAGGGGGATGCAGAAAACGAGGGCAAGATCATTGTCAACAGCAGTGAATCCTTCCATATCACCGGTGCCATGACGAACAGAGGAACCATCGTGAATCAGGCAAGCGGTCTGATCGAAGCAGCAGAGGGTATCGACAATTACGGAGCGATCTCCTGTGACGGAACCTCCACGCTGTACTCCTCCTCCGCGGACGGAACTGTGCGTATGCGCGGAACTGCTTCCACCCTGGTGATCGCAGGCGGTGATATCACAAACCGAGGCACCGGCGCTGCACTTGCGCTGGATGAGGCAAGCCAGATCGGCAATATCACCTTTACCACCGATACATTGCTGCAGGCTGTGACCGAGAATGTATTGACGGTAGGAGGACAAAAGCTTGGCGTTGACAGCTATGAGGTAACCTTTGACAGCGCCAGCAATCTCTATCAGTTCAAGATCGATGTCAAGACCGTTACCTTTGACGGCGGAGAAGGCAGTACGGTGAAGCAGGTGAAGGTGATCACCGGCTTTGCTGTGGGCAGCGGTGTGCCGGCATTGACAAAGGCAGGATACGAACTGACCGGTTGGAACACTGCCTCTGACGGCAGCGGAGAAAGCTTTACCGCACAGACGGTTGTGACGGAGGATCTGACGGTATACGCACAGTGGAGCAGCAACGAGACAACACACACAGTAACGCTGGATCCAAACGGCGGAACACTGCAGACCGGCAATCTTCTTGAGACTGTGCACAACGGAACCGTTGAACTGCCGGTACCTCTTGCACCCGAGAACTATGCATTCTATGGCTGGTATACCGCCAAGGACAGCAACGGCGTGAAGGTGACAGGTGCGGAGCCGATCACCGCTGATGTGACATATTATGCGAGATGGGTGCCCGGTTCCACCGCACTGAAGGTGGAGTTCTGTTTACCGGGAGAAACAGAAACTGTTTTGGAGACACAGTATGTGGTATCCGGGGGAACTGCTGTACAGCCTGCAGATCCCGAGAAGGAAGGGTATACCTTTGAGGGATGGTATCAGGACAGCAGCCTGGAGATGACTTATCGCTTTGATACGCCTGTGAC
>JAHBAA010000162.1 GCA_018385425.1 Acetatifactor sp. | reverse complement strand
GAGAATTTCCCGCTGAAGGATCCGTTTGTGGAACTGGTGAAGGGGTCTCTGAATACCTTCTTAAATGCCATGACCTACCCGGACAAGACGGTGTATCCTGTGGCAAGCTGTAATGACAAGGATTTTCAGAACCTGATGCACGTGTATCTGGATGCAGTTTTTTATCCGAACATTTACAAGAATGAAGCGATCTTCCGTCAGGAGGGCTGGCATTATGAGCTGGATGAGGAAGGAAAGCTGACGATCAATGGCGTTGTCTATAACGAGATGAAGGGTGCGTTCTCTTCCGCAGATAGTATTCTCTGGAGAGAGATTCCGGCCAATTTGTATCCCCATACCACTTATGGGGTGGAGTCCGGCGGAGATCCGGACAATATTCCGGATCTGACCTATGAACAGTTCCTAAACTTCCACAGAACCTATTATCATCCTTCCAACAGCTATATCTACCTCTACGGTGATATGGATATGGCTGAGAAGCTGGATTTCATCGACAGGGAGTATCTGTCGAAGTTCGATGCAATGGAGGTGGATTCGGAGGTGACCGAGGAGCCTGCCTTCACAGAGCCCGTAAGAGTAGTGAAGGAGGTGCCTATCAGTGAGGGGGAGAGCGCAGAGGATAACACGTATCTGGCGCAGGTGTTCTCCGTCGGCAGTGCCTTGGACAGAGAACAGGTGCTGGCACTGAAGGTGCTGGATTTTGTGCTGGGAACCGTGCCCGGTGCACCCATGAAGCAGGCCCTGATCGATAAGGGGATCGGTGCAGATGTGTTCAGCGTGGTGGAGTGGGGCATCAAGCAGCCTTATCTTGGTTTTGTGGCGAAGGGCGCCGATGTGAGCAGGGAGGCGGAATTCCTGCAGACGGTTCGTCAGGTTCTGGAGGAGATCGTGGAGAAGGGCTTTGATGAGAAGCAGCTTTTATCTGCCATCAATCATTTTGATTTCAAGTTCAGAGAGGCTGATTACGGAACTACCCCGAAGGGTCTTGTTCTTGGTCTTGCCATGTTTGACAGCTGGCTGCATGATGATACCAAGCCTTTCATCCACGTTGAGTGTCTGGATACCTTTGCATTTCTCCGGAGTCAGATCGGTACCGGTTACTTTGAGGGAATCATTCAAAAGTATCTGTTGAACAATCCTCACAGCATCACGTTGATCTTAGATCCCAAGGAGGGACTCACCGCAAAGAGAGAGGCTGAGCTTGAGAGGAAGCTTGCCGGGATCAGGAGCGGTATGAGCGGCGATCAGATCGAAGCGGTGAAGGAGATGATGGACAGACTGACCGCTTTCCGTGAGACCGAGGACAGTCCCGAGGATATCGCCAGAATTCCCCTGCTGACCAGAGAGGATCTGACCAGAGAGGCACCGAAGATCTACAACAGAGAGTCTATGCTGGGAGATACCTTCGCACTGCAGCACAATTTATTTACCAATGGGATCGGGTATTTCCGCCTGATTTTCAAGATCGAGCAGATTCCTGAGGAGCTGATTCCTTACATCGGTATTCTGAAGGGACTGTATTTAAATATGAATACAGCCAATTACACCTACTCAGAGCTGTGCAATGAGGTCAATCTGGCCACCGGAGAGATCTTTGTGGCACAGAATACCTACGGGAATGCCAATGACTGTGACAATTACTCTATGACCATGGAGTTCTGTACCAAGGCCTTCTATGACAAGCTTCCAAAGGCCATCGAGCTGATGGAGGAGATGATCCTGCGGACGGATCTGGCCGATACCAAGAGGCTGAAGGAGCTGTCCATGGAGTCCCTCTCCAGACAGCGCGACTATATGAACCAGTCCGGTCATATCGTGGCGATCAACAGAGCGCTTTCCTACGGAAGCAAGAAGGATACCCTGGACGAACTGATGAGCGGTGTGGATTTCTATCGGTTCTGCTGTGAACTGGATAACGATTTCGATGCGAGAAAGGAAGATCTGGTGGAGAAGCTTTCCACGCTCTGCAAGATGATCTACCGGCCGGAGAATCTGTGGATCGATTTCACCGGTGAAGAAGGGGAACTGGAAAAATTACAGACTGTGATCGACGGCTTCAAGGCAAAGCTTTACACCGATCCTGTGGAACGAGGCAGCTTTGATCCTGTTCCCGTGAGAAAAAATGAGGGCTTTACCACCTCCGGTCAGGTGGATTACGTCTGCCGTGCCGGAAACTTTTTGAAGAAGGGATTGCCCTATACCGGTGCTCTTACCGTGCTTCGTGTGATGATGGGCTACGAGTATCTGTGGATGAATGTCCGCGTCAAGGGCGGCGCCTACGGCTGTATGTGCAACTTCTATAAGGATGGCGGCAGCTATTTCTGCTCCTACAGAGACCCCAACCTGGGGGTTACCGTGGATGTGTTCGAGAAGGCTGCGGAGTTTATCGCAAACTACCGGGCGGATGAGCGCACCATGACCAAGTATATCATCGGTGCTATGAGTGAACTGGATACGCCGCTGACTGCCAACGGCGTGGGAATGCGCTCCAGAAATATGTATCTCTCCGGTGTGACACAGGAAGAACTGCAGCTGTACCGCGATCAGGTGCTGGATGCGACCCCTGAGGACATTCGTGCCCTTTCTAAGTATATTGAGGCATTTCTGGAAGATGATTTCCTCTGTGTAGTCGGAAATGAGCAAAAAATCAAATCTGAATCCGAAAAATTTTTGAAAATCGGAAACCTTTGTTAGTTTTTCGCGTCTATAGTGGTATCACCGCTGCGGGATGGAAATGATTTCCATTCCGCAGACGAAAAACATTTTTGGGGGAATAGGTTATGAAAAAGAAAGTTTTGAACGGATTGCTGGCAGTGTTATGCGTGGTCAGTCTGGCAGGCTGCGGCAGTGCAGACAATGCTGCCGAGGTGCAGAGTACCAAGGGCGCTGCCATGAATGAATTTGCCATGGACCAGGAGATTTCTGAGGATGTGTATTATTCTGAGGCGGCAGAGTCTGCCGGCATGCTGCAGGATTCCGGCGCCTCACCCAATCAGGCGCCTTCTGTCTCGGTGACGGAGCGGAAGCTGATCAAAACGGTGGGGTTGGACGTGGAGACCAAGGAGTATGACTCCTTTATGTCACAGATCTCTTCGCACATCAGCACTTACGG
>JAHBAA010000145.1 GCA_018385425.1 Acetatifactor sp. | reverse complement strand
GGTATGCCGCTGGGAGATGATACTACCAGTAAGGAGCCGGAGGGCAGTTTCAATGAAGACTATTGTAAATGGTGTTATGCGGGTGGAGAATTCAAATACTCCAGTAAGGAACAGTTGATAGATTTTTGTGTTGAACACATGGCGACTGAGGAATGGCCGGCAGAACAGGTACGTGCGCACATGGAGGCAGTGGTTCCTGGATTAAAACACTGGAAATAATCTGGGTTTATTTAAAGAGATTCATTTTTTGAGGCATCAGTCATTAAGTTGGCTGGTGCCTGTTTTTTATGAGGCGTTTTCGTGTATCCGGGATTCTTCGAAGAAAGACTACAGTAAAGATAAAGAGGTGGGACGTGATTCGAACACTCGGTCTCCGCTAGAGATGGTGTGTTAGAGTTATGTGTCAAATAAAAAATAAGGTACACCCAAAAGGGTGTACCTTATTTTATCGGCGCGACGTGATTCGAACACGCGACCTCTGCGTCCCGAACGCAGCGCTCTACCAAGCTGAGCCACGCGCCGTGGTTGATCTCAACATTAAAATAATAATGAAAAAGAGTGTGATTGTCAAGAAGAAAACAAGAACTGACGAGAATTTGTAGCAAATTCCATCGAAATCAGTTATAATCATCGTATGTTTACCAGAAATAATATATTACATTTATGAAGTGTCTCGCAGCGCTTCCGGAAAGTATGAGGCAAAATGATGAATCAGACAATTGTGACATTAAGAAAGGGCGAGGGCCGTACCATTAAGGCCGGTGGGGCGTGGATCTTTGATAATGAGATTGATACCATCACAGGGAGCTTTCACAACGGAGATCTCGTGGAGGTACATGATTTTGACGGATATCCAATGGGAAGAGGGTTTATCAACCAGAATTCCAAGATCAGAATCCGGATGATGAGCCGTAGGCCGGATGCAGAGATCAATGAGGAATTTCTGGAAATGCGGGTAAGAAACGCATGGGAGTATCGGAAGACAACCGTGGATACCTCCTCCTGCCGTGTGATCTTCGGTGAGGCTGACTTCCTGCCCGGGCTGGTGGTGGACAAGTATGAGGATGTGCTGGTAGTGCAGTGTCTGGCGCTGGGTATGGAGCAGTTTAAGCAGGTAATCGTGGACATTTTGAAAGAGGTGTTGGCGGAGGACGGGATCATTGTCCGCGGTGTCTATGAGCGCAGTGACGCCAATGAGCGCACCAAGGAAGGCCTGCCGAAGCACAAGGGCTTCATCGGTGACCCCTTCGATACCAATGTAGAAATCGTAGAAAATGGTGTTCATTACATGGTAGATGTGGTAAACGGACAGAAAACAGGCTTTTTCCTGGATCAGAAATACAACCGTCTGGCAATGCAGAGGATTTGTAAAGGGAAGAGAGTTCTGGACTGCTTCACACACATGGGGACCTTTGCGTTGAATGCGGGGATTGCAGGGGCAGCGGAAGTGACCGGGCTGGATATTTCCGAGTATGCCGTGGAACAGGCCACCGCCAATGCACAGCGCAATCACTTGCAGGATACCGTACATTTTTGCTGCGCCAATGTGTTGGATGAGCTGCCGAAGCTGGCAGCGGCAGGGGAGAAGTATGATGTGGTCATTCTGGATCCTCCGGCATTTACCAAGTCCAGAGAGGCTACCAAGAATGCCATCAAGGGTTATCGGGAGATCAATATGAAGGGGCTGAAGCTGGTAAAGGACGGCGGATACCTTGCCACATGCTCCTGTTCTCATTTTATGACGGAAGAACTGCTGGCAAAGACCGTAAAGGAGGCCGCAAAGGCCGTGCATAAGCGCCTGCGTCAGGTGGAGTTCCGCACTCAGGCACCGGATCACCCGATTCTCTGGGCAGCGGATGAGAGCTATTACCTGAAGTTTTTCATCTTCCAGGTGGTGGAGGAAAAATAAGGTTTTTGGAGGAAGAAGCAGAGGTGACAGAAGGGTAATATGGAAATAGTTGTCGTTCTGTTGGGACTTCACTTTTATGCCAAAGAGGCATATATTGTAGATAGTCGGCTGACTATATTGTAAGGATGGCAACAGGAGAGGATGACATGTCTTTGAGATCAAAAGAGTCTATTTTAGGGGTGACGATCATTGCACTTTTGGTGGCGGCGGTCACCGGCTGTACGGGGCAGCAGGAACAGGAAAGCGGTATTGCATCGTCAGTGACGCAGCAGGTTGAAAGCAGTATGATCCGGGAGGAATCTTCTGAAAGTGTCCGTGAAGAGAAGGCGGCAGAGCAGCGTATGTTTTCCGCTCCTCGCATCGGAACCTTCTATGAGGTTAACCCGGAGGGAGCAGAGGTGGCGGAAGCAGAAGACGGAAGATTGTTCGGTTTTCCGGAGTGGTTGAGTGACGGCTGTTCTTCCTGGTGCGGCTGTGAGGAGTTTTCCTGTGTGGCCACAGCATCTTCCCAACTGTCGGACCAGGGCAAGAGCACCTATGATCCCTCTAATGTAGTCTTCCGTACAGGATACAACGGCGATATGCTGGACACTGCATGGGCGGAGGGCGTCCAAGGGACGGGAATCGGGGAGTCCATCGAGCTTTGTCAGATGTACCGGGGAACCGGCGAGGAGCTCTTCACCTTTACAGAGATATGTATTGTAAACGGTTATGCAAAAACTGAGACCAGTTGGGAAGAAAACGGTCGGGTGAAGGTTTTTCGGGTATATTATGAGGAGGAGTATCTGGGGGAACTTACGTTGTTGGATACCAGACAGCCTCAATACATTGACCTTGCACCGTTTCAGCTGCAGGTGGCAAACGGTGGAGAGGCAACCTTTCGTTTTGAGATCGCAGAAGTGTATGAGGGATCCAAGTACGAGGATACCTGCATTACCGGAATCGTCATAGATTTTGCGGGTAGAATTGGACATTAAATACCACAGGGGACGGGAAAGCCAAAGTGTTTCCCGTCCCCTGTGACCTACAGCAAATCTTGGATGGTGATCTTCCCGAAATAATCACGGGTCAGATCATCATATCCCTTCCACATAGACAGTGTTCTGCATTTTTCCCTGTGGGGGCAGAGTTCGGCACCCTCCTCCAGACAGGCTACGCTGGTGAGAGATTCCTCGGTGAGCTGCAGGATCTCCAGCACAGAGTATTCCTCCGGTTTTCTGGTGAGAAGGTAACCGCCGCCCTTGCCGCCGATACCTTTTACCAGTTTTCCGGTGACCAGAAGCTTGACGATGCTTTCCAGGTATTTCTTGGAGATGTCCTGTCTGGCGGCAATGGTCTCCAGGGGGATGGGGGTGTCAGTATTCTGTTCTGCCAGATCCAGCATGAGTCGGATAGCATATCTTCCCTTTGTTGAAATCATTAAAATCTCCTTTTTACTCCCTTTTCGAAATTGTGTTGCGGTTTTATGGTGTGAGAGCACAGTGTCGAAAAGTGTTTTTTATTTACCTATTGACACGGTAGGTCAATAGGTATATTCTTAAGACATACTATAACAGAGATTACTTCAAAAGTAAAGTTAGGAGATGAAAATAAAATGGAACAGTTGATTTATATGGACAACGCAGCCACTACCCCGGTAAAACCGGAGGTATTTGAGGCAATGAGGCCTTATTTTACGGAAGTTTTCGGCAATGCCTCCGGAATCTACCGATTTGCCGGAAAGGCTGCCAAGGCAGTGAGCGACGCCAGAGATATCGTGGCGGATTTTCTGGGAGCAAAATCTAAGGAGATCTATTTTACCGGCGGAGGCAGTGAGTCGGACAACTGGGCGCTGAAGGCAGTGGCAGAGGCCTATGAGAAGAAGGGAAAGCACATCATTACATCCAAGATCGAGCATCATGCGATCCTGCACACCTGTGAATATCTGGAGAAGAAGGGCTACGAGGTGACGTATCTGGATGTGGACGAGTACGGTGTGGTAGATCTGGAACAGCTGAAGAGAAGCATTCGTCCGGACACCATCCTGATCTCCATTATGTTTGCCAACAATGAGATCGGAACGATCGAACCCATCCGGGAGATCGGGGAGATCGCTCATGAGAGAGGTGTATTGTTTCACACAGATGCGGTGCAGGCCTACGGACACGAGGAGATCAATGTGGACGAGCTTCACATCGACCTGCTGAGCGCCAGCGGACACAAGATCAATGGACCAAAGGGTGTGGGCATTCTCTACATCAGGGAGAGTGTGAAGATCGGTTCCTTCATTCACGGCGGTGCACAGGAGCGGGGCAGAAGAGCAGGCACTTACAACACGCCAGGTATCGTAGGCTTTGGAGAGGCCACCAGACTGGCAAAGGAGCATTTGGCGGAGCGTAAGGCGAAGGAGACTGCTCTTCGCGACAAACTGATTCAGGGGGTGCTGGAGCAGATTCCCTATGCCCGACTGAACGGTCATCCAACGAAGAGGCTTTCCAACAATGCCAACTTCTGCTTCCGGTTTATCGAGGGAGAATCTCTGCTGATCCTGTTGGATCAGAATGGTATCTGCGGCTCCAGCGGTTCTGCCTGCACCTCGGGAGCTTTGGATCCTTCTCATGTGTTGTTGGCCATCGGGCTTCCCCATGAGATCGCACACGGGTCTCTGCGGCTTACCATATCAGAGGAAAATACCGAGGAAGAGATCGATTATGTAGTCGGGAAACTGAAGGAAATCGTGGGAAGACTTCGCAGTCTTTCCCCGTTGTATGAGGATTTTGTAAAGGAGAGTAAGTAGATGAGTCAGGTTGCAGAATACAGTGAAAAGGTGATGGATCATTTCGCCAATCCCAGAAATGTGGGAGAGATCGAGAATGCCTCCGGTGTGGGAACCGTGGGCAATGCAAAGTGCGGAGATATCATGAGGATGTATCTGGATATTCAGGACAATGTGATCAGGGATGCCAAGTTCAAGACCTTCGGCTGCGGTGCTGCCATTGCCACCAGCAGTATGGCCACAGAGCTGGTAAAGGGCAAGACGGTGGAGGAGGCCATGACTGTGACCAACAAGGCGGTGATGGAGGCACTGGACGGGCTGCCGCCGGTGAAGATCCACTGTTCCCTGCTTGCGGAGGAGGCCATTCATGCGGCGCTCTGGAACTATGCGGAGAAGACAGGCGTGAAGATTCCGGGACTGGAAAAGCCGGTGACAGATATCGGTGAGAAGGAGGCATAAGAGTTTACCAATTTTTTAGAAATTGGTTAGAGTTTTTTTGTCGGAGGCTTCTTTCCGAAACTCTCTCTTTGAGGTATACTGTTCTATATTTCGAGAGAGGGAAGTAACATATGACAACAATTTTGCTGAAAATATTGGTATGTTTTTTTGCAGGAATGGGGGCCGGTCTGGGAACCGGCTTTGCCGGAATGAGTGCGGCGGCAGTGATCAGCCCGATGCTCATTACGTTTCTGGGAATGCCGGCTTATCAGGCGGTGGGAATCGCATTGGCCAGCGATGTGCTTGCCAGCGCGGTCAGTGCCTATACCTATGGAAAGCATAAGAATCTGGACATCCGAAACGGTCTGGTGATGATGGTTTCGGTACTGTTATTTACCATGGTGGGGAGTTTTGCGGCCAGTCGGGTTTCAAACTCTGCCATGGGCGGCTTCTCCGTATTTATGACCTTTCTGCTGGGAGTGAAATTCATCGTGAAACCGGTGATGACCACAAAAGAGGCTATGGCGGGAGTTGATCCCCGAAAGAGATTCCTGCAGTCAGTGGCAAGCGGCTGTATGGTTGGATTTATCTGTGGGTTTGTGGGCGCAGGCGGCGGTATGATGATGCTGTTGATCCTGACCGGGGTCCTGGGGTATGAGTTGAAGACTGCTGTGGGAACCAGTGTGTTTATCATGGCGTTTACTGCCTTTACCGGCTCTGTCAGTCACTTTGCCATCGGCGGAATGCCGGATCCGGTGAGCCTGGTTCTGTGTATCGTGTTTACTTTGATCTGGGCACGAATTGCTGCCCGCTTTGCCAATAAAGCCAGTGCAGTGACCTTAAATCGGGCAACCGGCTGCGTGTTGGTGGTATTGGGAGCGGTGATCATGGGGGTCAAGTTTCTCTCATAAAAAAACTGATTGGCACACCATCTTCTTTTGAAGAGAAGATGGTGTGTTTTTTGTTGACATTTTTTTCCGTAAATGGGATGATGTAGGTATGCCGGATGCACAGGGCGGCAGCGCCACAAAGTATGCAGCGCCAGCGGAATGCAGCTGGTAAAGCATTGACAGATCGGAATGATTTGCATCCGTGTACGGAAGAGAAAAGTGATCAGACTGGAGAGATATCATATGAGGGAGAAAGCGGTATGCATCCGATATTGCCGACAATTAAATGAAAGACAGGAGGAACAGGTGTTTTTCCTGCTGAAGGAGACGGATGCGGAGTTCGTGCCCCCGCTTTCTGCCAGAGAGAGTACTACCCAGACTGATCTGTCTCAAGGGACGAAGACCTATGAGCAAAGGGAGCCCATAACGTATTTCCGGGAGCTGCGGAAGCAGGAATTTCTGCTGGCGGAGGAGGCTGACAGGATCCTGGGTTTTTTGTCGTTTACCTCCGACAGAGAGATGGAGCTTTCCGGGAAGCATTTTTCTGCCCTATATATTTCTACGATAGCAGTAGGAAAGGCGTACCGAAGGAGGGGCATCGCCGGGCAGCTGTATGACGAACTGCTACGGCGATTTGGGGAGAGAACGATCGTGACCAGAACCTGGTCCACCAACAGGGGACACATTCATTTGCTGAGGAATCTGAACTTTACCCTTTTGGAAACCATCGAAAACGACAGAGGAAACGGGATAGATACCGTCTATTACGGGAGGATAAAATAGTATGAAGAATAAGCTGTCATTCTGGGAGAAGCTGAAGGCATATCGCCTGAAAAACAATGTGGTCATCGTGGTCATTTTGTTTGCCATCGTGGTCCTGTCGGTGCTGATCTATCTGTCCCCTCAGGCAAGGCACAATGATGTATCCGCCAATATTCTGATGGCAGTATTTACCTCCTTTTTGGCGACCATCATGTCCCTTGTCGCAGAGATCTACGTGAAATACAAGGACAATGAGAGAGATCAGTTTCTGGAGGACATTCATACCTTCGGCATCAACAATCTGAACAAAAACAAGGAGGAGGTTTTGGCAGAATTGCTGAAGGACTGTGACAGTATGATCTGGATCTCCGGGTATCGTCTGATCATGACCAACCGGATCAAGAAGGACGTTGCGGATGCGATCAGAAGGGGAGCGGAGGTGAAGGCTATCCTCTGTCCTCCCTGGAGTCAGGCCTTTCACATGGTCTACGGCACCAATGCCAAGGTGGCGGACAATTATTTTCAGGTGCTCTATGCGATCTATCAGGCGAAGGAAGGTATGGAGAACAAGGAGTATTCCATTTACTTTACGGATAAGCCGCTGTTCAGCGACACCTACAAGGTAGATCAGAATCTGGTGACAGGGCCCTATATGCACAATCGGGATGGGGAGTACAAGCGTCTGATGGCCAAGGATTTCTTCTCCTACAACCTGGTAAAGAAGAGTCGCCTATACGAATTGGTGGAAAGCGAGTTTCTGACGCTCTGTGAGGAAGCGACCTATGAGCTGGACTGGGAGAAATTCGCCAGAGCTTTTGAGGAACAGGAGACCAAGGACTTAAATGATGAGCAAAAGTGCAGACTTCTGCAGGAGGCATGTGTTCCGAGAGTGATCTGCGAAAAGTAGTCAGACGAAAAGGCATATTGCACAATGAAAACCCGGAGGTATCGGTCGGCGTGGCCGAGGAATACCACCGGGCATTTTTGTTGTCGGGAGCAAGGCGACAGAAATCTGCTCCGGGACAGTCTGTTATTCTTCGTAGAACCACCGGATCAGGAAGTTGTACAGACCGCTTTTGATGGCATTGCTGTCGTGGTCAGCGTCCGGTACTTCGTACCAAAGGTGGTCCACCTGGTTATTGATCAGGATATCATGGTAGGAAGCGGGGAATTTTCCGACTACGCTGTCCTTGGTTCCGCAGCAGAGCATCAGAAGCTTCAGGGGATACTCTTCCTGTCGGATGACGAACTCTTCTTCCTTCATCTGACCGGGGTGCTCCATTGCCCAATCCTTGCCGGGGGTCACACCGGGAGCAGGGGAGATGGCACCTGCACAGGAGAACAGGTCAGAGCGTGTGGTTCCGATGAAAAGGGACTCCCTGCCGCCCATGGAGAAACCGATGAGACCTCTGTGCTCTCTGTCAGTCATCACAGAATAGTTTTCTTCCACATAAGGAATCAGGTCTTTCTCCAAATCGTTGATGAAATTGTCATAGGGGGCGATCTGCTCATTTGTGAATCCGGGCTGCAGAGCAGGATCCTCCGAAGCGTACATATTAGGGAACACTACAATGATATCGGGGATACAGCCGTCCTCCCTCAGATTTCCTATGATTTCAGGAATTCGGTTGTTGGAGTCACCCAACATACTGTTTTCATCTCCAAAAATGCCGTGGAGAAAATAGAGAACAGGGTACTGCTTCTCCTCGCTGTAGCCCGGGGGCAACAGAATGTTGGCTCCTCTGGTCCGTCCGCAGGTAGTGGATTCATAGGTAAAGTGCTCCGTTTTGCCGTATGCTGCATCGCTGCGAAGCATGGAGATTCTGGTCGGGCAGATAGTATCAGTCACCTGTTCCATGTCTACCTCGATGGCAGTTGTGTCATTTTGCAGATCATTCGTATCCTGGATCAATTCTCCACTCATTTCATTCTCTCCTTCCGGTATTGTCTCTGATGGAACGGTATTCTCTTCGAAAATAGCCTCTTCG
Source organism: Acetatifactor sp. (assembly GCA_018385425.1). Classification (GTDB taxonomy): domain Bacteria; phylum Bacillota; class Clostridia; order Lachnospirales; family Lachnospiraceae; genus Acetatifactor. The sequence continues at coordinate 13,309 of JAHBAA010000145.1, read as the reverse complement.
GATCTCCGGGAGGGTTCTGTTGTACCGGAGGACTCCTGCGCTGCAGGTGACTTGCCGCAGCCGGCGGTCAGCCCGAGACACACGATGAGGCCGCAGATTACAGAAAGCGTCTTTCTTTTCATTTTTTTCCTTTCCTGATTGGGGGGATAGTGTTATTTCCCGCCAAAGACAGTATAGCAGATTCCCTCTAGGAGTGCACATACTTTTTATGAAAAAAGAGGGCAGGCGGGAATGAGAACCCTCTGTTTCGTCCCATTGCATAGGAACTGATCTTGTGCTATACTACTCTGGAGAATGTGCAGATTTTGAGAGAAAGGGCAGGTGTCAGGATGATTCAGAAAGACTGTGTGATACTTCGGGCAATGGAAGAGCGTGATTTTGATCTCTTATTCCGAATGATCAATTCTCCTGAGATAGAGAAAGCTTTGGGAAGCTTTACTTTGCCGGTAAATGAAAACAGGCAGCGTGAGTGGATGAAAAATTACCGGGATACCCGGGAGCAGATTCGATGGATGATCGAGCTGGTCAACGGTGTCACCATCGGCGTGATCATGCTGTACGATATCGATATGAAAAACGGAACTGCCGAGGTGGGCTATAAGCTGATGGCAGAGCGGGAGAATCGTATGCCCGGGGATATAGACACTGCATTGCAGGCGGTTTTGGAGTATGGGTTTCTGGAACTGAGGCTGCACTGTATCTACGCCCATTCGCTGAGCGACAATCTGCCCAGTGAGCGGCTGCTTTTGCGAAACGGCTTTCAGAAGGAAGGAACCGAGAGGCAGAGGATCTATCAGGGAGGCACCTATGTGGATCGAAATGTCTATTCCATTCTGTCGGAGGAGTTTTTACCGGCTTCTTCTGCAAATTGACCGGCACAGAGAGGAGAGCCTGCAGAGTTTTCCGGCAGAAAGATTGTGGAAGGAGTAGGATGGATGAACAGTCTGGCAATTATTACGGCGCGGGGAGGGAGCAAGAGGATCCCCCGCAAAAATATCAAATTGTTTTGTGGGAAACCGATTTTGGAGTACTCCATAGAGGCAGCGCTGGACAGCGGTTGCTTTGATCAGGTGATGGTGTCCACGGAGGATGCCGAGATCGCGGAGATAGCAAGAAAAGCGGGGGCGGCGGTGCCCTTCCTTCGGAGCGACGAAACCTCCGGTGATTACGCGACCACTGCAGATGTGATCCGTGAGGTGCTGGAGGAGTACAGGAAGCGGGGAATGGAATTTACGCATGCCTGCATCCTATATCCTACCGCTCCCTTCGTAACTGCGGGGAAGCTTCGTGAGGCAATGAGGCTTCTGGTGGAACAGAATGCGGATTCCGTTCTGCCCATGGTTCGTTTTTCTTTCCCGCCCCAGAGAGCCTTTGTGATGAGCGATGGAAAAATCTCTTTTGCACAGCCGCAGTATGCGAAGACCAGATCCCAGGATCTGGAGCCGATGTATCATGACAGCGGCCAGTTTTGTTGTTTTCGGACAGATGTATTTTTGGAGAAGAAGACACTGGTTACGGAGAACACATTGGGGATCGAGTATCCTGAGTCTGAGGTGCAGGACATTGATACCCCGGAGGATTGGAAGTTAGCAGAGCTAAAATATACCTTGATGAAGGAGAAACAAGATGTCCTTTCAGATTAACGGTCGTAAGATCGGAGCCGGAGAGCCGGCCTATATCATTGCGGAGATGTCCGCGAATCACGCCGGCAGCCTGAGTCATGCCAAGGAGATCATCTGGGCAGCCAAGGAGGCGGGAGCAGACTGTATTAAGATACAGACCTATACTGCCGATACCATTACGCTGGACTGCAATAATTCGTATTTTACGATCAAAACTGGTCCCTGGCAGAAGGATAACACCCTGCATGAATTGTACAGCAAGGCGAACACTCCCTGGGAGTGGCATGCAGAGTTGATGGAGGAGGCGGGGAAGGCGAAGATCGACTTCTTTTCCACTCCTTTCGACAGGACGGCAGTGGATTTTTTGGAGGAATTGGGCGTTGGTTTTTATAAGATCGCCTCTCCCGAGATGGTGGATATCCCCTTGATCTCCTATGTGGCTTCCAAGGGAAAACCGATCATCATGTCTACCGGCATGGCCAATGTGGGAGAGATCGCCTTAGCGGTCGACACGGTACGCAGTCAGGGGAATGATCAGTTGGCGCTGCTGCGCTGTGCCACGGCGTACCCTGCGGTGACTGACCAGATGAATCTGGCAACGCTGAAAAACATGTCCGAGACCTTTGGGGTGCCTGTTGGTCTTTCAGATCATTCTCAGGGCAGTATCGGTGCGGTGACGGCGGTGCTGATGGGAGGAAGCATTATAGAGAAGCATTTCTGCATCAGCAGAGAGATCGTCAGTCCGGATTCCTTCTTTTCGATGGATCGCAATGAGTTTGCAGCCATGGTGCACGATATCAGAGAGGCAGAAAAGGCTGTGGGTCACGTACAGTATGGCCCGATGCAGCAGGAGAAGGATAATCTGACGGCCAGAAAGTCCATTTTCTGCAGTGCTCCTATCCGTAAGGGAGAGCGCTTCTCTCCCGACAATATTCGGGTAGTTCGCCCGGGATACGGATTGGAGCCCAAGTATTATGATATGCTGATCGGCAGAGAAGCTTTATGTGATATTGACTTTGGCACGCCAATTGCCTTCGGAATGTTTGGGGAAACACTATGAATATCGGAATCAGAGTGGATGTGAACCCTGTGATCGCCACAGGACATATCAAGCGGGATATTGCCATAGCACTGTGTCTTCGTCAATTGGGTCAGGAGTGCATCTTTCTTTCTGCGGACGAATACTGCCTGCCCTATCTTAAGCCATACGGATTTGAGTCCATCATCCTGAACAGCAATTGGCAGGAGATGGAGGGGGAGCTTCCTCAGCTGACGGAGGTGATTCGCAGCAGAAGGATCGCCAGTCTGTTAGTGGACAGTTATCAGATCACACCGGGATACATGAAAGAATTGATTCCGCTGACCTACGTTACTTATTTCGATGAGATGGGGCTGTTTGGATATGGCTGCCAGCAGCTGATCAACGGGGTGCTGGAACCGCCGGATTATTCAGCAGCGGCAGCACGTGCACTGTCGGGTCCGAAATATGTGGCGCTGCGGCGGGAATTTGTGGATCTTTCGCCCAAGCAGATCCGGCCGCAGATCCGGACACTGCTTGTCACAAGCGGCGGAACGGATCCCTATCATTTTTGTGCTGCCTTTTTAGAGAAGTTCTTGATGCACCCGAACTGGCAGCAGGTGAAGGTAACGGTGGCAGTAGGAGAGCTCAGCGTTGACAGGGAGTATCTGACGGAGAAATATCAGGAGAATGATCGGGTGACCATTCTCGTTAACTGCAATCACATGGCTCAACTGATGCAGCAGGCGGACTATGCGGTGACTGCAGGCGGAACAACGCTGTATGAGATCTGCGCAACCGGAGTCTGTGCCTCCTCCTATGCCATAGCGGATAATCAGCTGGAGGTGACAAAGTCCTTCCATCGCTTAGGGTTAGTTTCTTATGCCGGAGATTTCCGGGCGGAGCCCGAGGAAACGATAGAGCGGATTCTGGAGCAGATGCAGGCGGTTACGGCGGCGGAGGAACGTTTGAAACGAAGCATCCGGCTTCAGCAGATCGTGGATGGAAAGGGTGCCCTGCGCATCGCACAGGCGCTGATCGATGGGCCGGGAAAAGAAGAAGCTGTGCAGACGGAGTGAGAAGACAGTTGAAAGATCGAATTTATGTATGCCACACCTTTTATCATATTTATGTCACTTTTTTGAAGGAAATGAATCTGCCGCGTCAGAAGCGCGGGCAGGCCACTCTGGTCATCAGTCATATGTCCACGGATTTTGGGGACTTTCCGGAGAGAGTTCGGCGAAGCGGTTTCTTTGAGGAGGTAATTGACTTCGATGAGAAGCCGGAATCGTTTTTCCCGGAACTGGCCAGATTCCGGAAAAAGGAAGCTAATTTCTTTAAGAGCACTGTAAACCGGATCCGGTTCACGAAACGCTTTGCCAGGCTGGAGGCACCCTATGTGCCCGTGGATTTTAAGCAGTACGGAGAGATCTATGTGTTCTGCGATTCGGATCCCATCGGTTTTTACCTGAATGGGAACAGGATTCATTATCACGCCCTGGAGGATGGTCTGAACTGCCTTCACAACGGAGATCTGGCGCATTTAGACAACCTGGCGCATTTCCCCATCAAAGCATTTCTGTCCGAAAAACTGAATCTGATCTTTATTCAAAATGGGTATAGCAAATATTGTATCGATATGGAAGTCAATGATATTTCTGCCATTACCATTCCATACCATAAGTATCGGGAGGTACCCAGGCGGGGACTGGTGGAGGCACTGTCACAGGAGGACAAGAATCTGCTGCTTAAGGTCTTTGTGCCGGATATGGAGCAGCTCCTTGGCCTGCTGCGCGATGATGCGGTGAAAACCGCCCTGATCCTGACAGAGCCTTTGTGCAGCTTACCGGTGCGCAGAAGGATCTTTCATGATATCGCGGATCGCTTTGGCAAAGAATACGCATTGATCTTTAAGCCTCATCCCAGAGATGAGTTGGACTATCGAAAGGAATTTCCGGGTTACCCGGTGATCGACCGCGTGGTTCCCATGGAAATGCTGAATTTTATAGAGAACTGCCGCATTGATCTGGCTGTGGGCGTTTTCACGGAGCTGGGCGCATTGGATTTTGCTGACCAAAAGCTAAAGCTGGGTGCGGATTTCATGGATGCCTACGAGGATCCTTCCATTCACAGATTTGCGGATCTGACGGGAAGGAAGCGTTAATGTTTGGGGGGAATCATTTTGAAGCTTAGTGTTATTGTTCCTGTGTATAATATGGCAGCAGACGGGAAATTGGAGTACTGTCTGGATTCCCTTCTGCACCAGACACTGACAGACATGGAAGTGATTGCCGTGGACGATGCTTCCACCGACAATTCCGGGGAGATACTCAGACGCTATCAGCAGCAATATCCCAAGCGGTTTGTGGCGGAGTTTCTTCCGGAAAATCACCGTCAGGGAGGAGCCAAGAACCGCGGATTATCCATCAGCAGGGGGGAATTCATCGGGTTTGTAGACAGTGACGACTGGGTCACGCCGGATTGCTTCGAACAGCTGGTACGCAGGGCGGAAGAGACGGGTGCAGATGTGGCAGGCTGTGACTTCTGCTATGCCTATTCCAAAGGAATGGAGCCGGGGGAGCGCATTCCCTGTAATCGTCCGGAGCAGACGGGGATACTGGATCATGACAAGAAGGTTTCGCTGTTCCTTCATCCGGGTGCACTGGTGACGAAGATCTATCGGCGGGAGTTGTTTGAGATGGCTCCCTTTGCTTTCCCGGAGCACATGTTTTTTGAGGATAATGCTACCGGAGTGGAACTGTTGAGAAGGGCAACCCATTTTGAGTATATTGAAAAGCCCCTGTATTTCTACTTCCAGCACAGTGCTTCCACAGTTCATGTTGTGACGAAGGAACGCTGTGAGAATCGTATGGAGGCCATGCGGATCATGGTCAGATATGCCAGAGAAAACGGTTATTTTGAGGAATTTCGGGAGATTCTGGAGTACAAATTCACCAACCTGTTTTATCAGAATACTTTATTCTCGTACATGCAGGGATGCCGACATATCGATCCGTTTTTCGTGCGCAGGATGGGACGGGAGATGAGAGAATATTTTCCAAGATTTCAGGAGAATCCCTACTATGCGGCAGAGGTTCATCCTGAGGAGAAGATGTGGATGAGGCTGCAGCAGCGTTCCACGCTTTTGTTTGTGATCTATTACAAGGCAAAATTCGGATATCGAAAACGAATCAATCAGTGGAGAGAGAGGAAAAACAAGTGATTTTATCAGGACATCAGCCAAATTACTGGCCCTATCCGGGCCTGATCGGAAAGATCATGCTGTCTGACAGCTTTGTCTATGTGACGAAGGTACAGTTTGAGAAGAAAAGCTGGCAGAAGAGAAACCGCATCCGTACCAAGGAAGGGTGGAATTATCTGCAGGTTCCCACCATTACGAAAGGGAAGTTTGATCAGAATATCTGTGACGTAGAAATCGACAATGCCACCGATTGGAGAGAGAAGACGGTAAAGACCATACAGCTGTTGTATGGAAAGGCTCCCTTCTACAAGGAATATGAGGAGTTTATCAAAGAGACTTATTCCAGAGAATGGCAGTATCTTTCAGAGCTGGACATCCACATCATGGATTTTCTGTTGGAGCATCTGGGATGTGATACAAAGATCTACTATGATCGCGACTATGATTTTCAGGGGAACAAGACTGCCATGCTGGTGGATATGTGCAGACAGTTGGGCTGTGATACCTACCTTTCCAACCTGGGCAGCTCTGCGTATGTGCAGATTCCGGAGTTTACGGAGGCAGGCCTGCATCATCAGTATATAGATTACAAGGGAACCACTTATCGGCAGCAGTACGGAGGATTTGAACCGGGGCTGTCTGTTTTGGACATGCTGATGAACTGCGGAAGAGATAAGACAAGAGAGATCCTTTTGGATCGATCCAATTACGCCTTCAGCCAATTGGATCGGGATCTGGAAGCAGACCACGAATAGATTTCCGAAGACCGGCATAGGATTTTTCGGTTCCTATGCCGGTCTTACTGATACGGAGCATCCTTATTTTTCTTTCCTTGCGGGGATCAGGTAGATAAATACCAGAGAACTGATCAGCAGCAGATAGGGGTAAAACAGGTTCGGGATAATGTCAAAGGCAGACACCGTTACCCCCAGCTCCTGTGCTGCGGTGATGGCGACCAACATCTGTGCACCGTAGGGAAGGATTCCCTGAACGATGCAGGAGAAGGTATCCAGAAGGGAGGCACTCTTTCTTGGAGTGATCCGGTATTCCGTCGCCATTTCTTTTGCAATCGGGTTTGCCATCACGATCGCCACCGTATTGTTGGCGGTGGCGATGTTCATTGCACAGACCAAAAGTCCCATGCCAAGCTGGCCTCCCTTTTGTCCCTGAAAAGTTCTGCGTATGAGAGAAAGCAGGGTCTGAAAGCCGCCGTATTCACGAATCAGGGCGCACATGACTGCGACCAGGACCGCAACCATACAGGTCTCAAACATACCGGAAGCACCGGAGCCCATTCCGGAAAGCAGATCTGTGAGACCGATGGTACCGGTTGCCAGCATAATAACGGAACCGGAGACAATACCGATCAAGAGTACCACAAATACATTGATGCCGATGATACCGCCGATCAGAACCAACACGTAGGGAAGGATCTGAAGCAGCTGATACTCCTGTGAAACAGAACCTGTCTGCGTGGTCCGGAAGGAAAGCATCAGGATCAGAATCAGTGTGGTCACCGCCGCAGGCATTGCGATCTTGAAATTCTCCCGGAATTTGTCCCGCATCTGACAGCCCTGACCGTTGCAGGCGGCGATGGTGGTGTCGGAGATAAAGGAAAGATTGTCTCCAAACATTGAGCCGCCCATCACAGAAGCGATGCACAGAGGCATGGGAAATCCGGAAGCATTGGAGACCGCCACTGCGATGGGAGTGAGCAGAGTGATCGTTCCAACACTGGTACCCATTGCGGTGGACACAAAGCAGGCTGCCACGAACAGGACAGCTACCGCAAATTCAGCCGGGATCAGGGAGAGCATAAAGTAAGCGACACTCTCCGCACTGCTTCTTCCCACTACGCCTACGAATGTGCCGGCTTCCAGGAAGATCAGGAGCATGGTGATGATATTTTTATCGGATAAGCCCTTTGCCATGATGTCCAGCTTCTCCTCAAAGGGCACCTTGCGATTCTGCAGGCAGGCGATCAGGATCGCTGCCAGGAAGGCAATGACAATGGGAATATTGTAGAATCCCATCTCGATCTTCAGTATATACTCAAACAAGATCCCCAGTCCAAGATAGAGAACCAGGAATACCCCGATGGGAAGGAGAGCAATCGGATTACTTTTTTTCATGGAAAACGTCCTTTCTGTAATTTTGACCGGTAATACCTTGTACGAGAATCTATTATAGAGGGTTTTATGGTAAAGAACAAGATTCTATCACTGTTTTTACATCTCATTATGTTTTTTTTCTTAAGAACAGGTTAAGTTCTGATGAAAGGGGTTGTGAATATAACAAAATATGGTAAGATGATGGAGTCGTGAATATTGATAAGGAAAGTGACTATGAATTTTTTAAACCAATACAAAGGTCTTCGAAAGGAAAATTATGTGCTGTTCTTTGGTCGGATCGTGACAAATCTTGGATCCATGATCTGGCCGGTTCTGACGCTGATCCTGACCCAGAAAATGCAGTTCTCCGCAACGCAGGCAGCCCTGATCATAATTGTTGCGGGATTTATCCTGATCCCTGCGGGACTGATCGGCGGGAAAGTGGCGGATAAGCATAATAAGAAGCATGTCATCATCTATTGTGACCTGATCTCGGTGGCGCTGTATGTGACCAGTGCCTTTCTCCCGCTGTCCTTTGCCACCGTGGCTCTGATCATTGTGGCGGCAGCCTGCCAGTCTATGGAGCAGCCCTCCTACAATGCACTGATTGCAGATATTACTTACACAGAGGACAGAGAGAGGGCATATTCCCTGCAGTATTTGGGTTCCAATATAGGTCTGGTTGCATCCCCGATGATCGCAGGCTTTCTGTTCAATGATTATCTGTGGCTGTCTTTTCTGATCAGCGGTCTGGCCATCGGTCTTTCAACCATCGTGATCTTCTTCTTTCTGAATAATATCACACCGGTGGTGGAGGACGAGGAAGAGGTGGGAAGCTACCAAAAAGGAAAGAAGGGGGAGTCCCTGGCACATATCCTGCTGCACAATAAGGTGATCCTTCTCTACATCATCATGTTTAGCATCTACCAGGCAGTGTATCAGCAGTATGCATACCTGATGCCGTTGGATCTGGGGAGGATCCATGGGGAAAACGGTGCAATGATCTTCGGCAGTGTGTCCAGTCTCAACTGTATCGTGGTGGTGATCTTTACCCCTATTATTACCAAGGTGCTGGATAAGGTGATCCCAACCCGCAAAAATCTTTACGGCTATGTGATGCTGATGATGGGTTATCTGATCTTTTTGCTGATGAGAGGACACATTCCGTTTTATTATGCGGCAATCATCACCTTTACTTTCGGAGAAATTCTGACCACCATCTCCAACGGTCCTTACCTGTCGGCCCGGATACCGGAGAGCCACAGAGGGCGTATCCATGGTTTTCTGTCCGTGGTGCAGGGCGTTCTGCAGGCGGTATTCTTATTGGTGGTGGGTGTGTTCTATGACAAGTGGGGTTCCATCTTTGCCTGGGGGTTTGTCCTGCTGATGCTGAGTATTGCAATCTTCGGCGCGGTAGTGCTGATCGATTGCGATAAGAGAAGATACCTGGAATTGTATCAGCCGCGCAAGAAAAGAAGAAAAAGACTTGACAAAACGAAGCAGTGATCGTAAGATAGGGTCTCAGATGCGAATGAATTGCATTTGCATCTGAGACTTTTGTTTTTCTGACAGGAAAAGAGGTTTATTATGATAGATGTATGTTTGGACGCTGTGCTGGATACGCTGAAACTGTTGCCCTTTCTGTTTCTGACCTACCTGGTCATGGAATATCTGGAGCATAAGACCGGCGAGAAAACTGAGAGGATGATCCGAAAGGCAGGGTACTTCGGCCCTTTTATCGGTTCACTCCTGGGGGCCTTTCCACAGTGTGGCTTCTCTGCTGCGGCTTCGAATCTGTATGCGGGACGGGTGATCACCCTGGGGTCTTTGCTTGCGATCTATCTGTCCACATCGGATGAAATGCTGCCGATCCTGATCTCCGAGAAAGCTCCCGTGAAGACCATTGGACTGATTCTTTTGGGGAAAATATTGACAGGAATGATCGTGGGAGCGGCTGTGGATGCCATCGTGGGTAAATTCGGCAAACAGGAGCACGAGCATATTCATGAGATCTGTGAACACGACCACTGTCATTGTGAAGAGGGAATATTGAAGTCAGCGCTGCATCATACGGTGCAGATCGCGTTCTATATTTTTCTGATCGGTTTGGCACTAAACACGCTGCTCCATTTTGTGGGAGAGGATGTCCTGGGAAGTATTATCCTGAATCGTCCGATACTGGGACCTGTTCTGGCATCGCTGGTAGGTCTGATTCCCAACTGCGCCGGATCCGTGGTGATCACACAGCTCTATCTGACAAATGTAATCAGTACGGGTGCGGCCTTTGCGGGACTTCTGACCGGTTCGGGAGTGGGGCTGCTGATTCTGTTCCGCGTAAACCATGACCGAAAAGAGAATTTCCGCATTTTGGCATTGCTCTACGGAATCGGAGTGGTTGTAGGTATCTTGCTGGAAGGGATACTGCGTGCTATCGCATAGGGAGGGATCGTCTGATGGAAAGAAAAGATGTTCGTCACAGTGAAATCCATTTTCCCGAGGGAATCAAGTGGACCAGACAGCGGAAAGCAGTCTATGAGGTCCTCTGGGAGGAAAAGGAGCCCCTTACCCCGGTAAAGCTTTACAATCTGGTAGAGCAGCGTACCGCCGACGGGGAATATGCGCTTTCTACGATTTATCGGATTCTGTCCGCCTTTGAAGAAAAGGGCCTGGTGGAGAAGGATGCATCGATGGAGGACGGAACGCTTCTGTACAGCCTGCGCAGGGGGAATCACACACACTATGCGGTATGTCTGGAATGCCATAAGAGAATTGCTTTGGCCAATTGTCCTTTTGCACACCTGTCGTTGGAGCAGGAGACGGAGGATTTCACGATCACAAATCACAAGCTGGAATTGTATGGTTACTGCAAAGAATGCAGAGATTCCGGAAGGTTGAGGAGACCGTAATCGCGAAAAAATAAAAATAAATTATAAAAAGGTATTGATTTTTTCTTTGAGATAGTATACAATACCGATTGTTGTGGAGGAAACCACACAGTTTTCCAAGATGCGCGATTAGCTCAGTTGGTAGAGCACCTGACTCTTAATCAGGGTGTCCAGGGTTCGAGCCCCTGATCGCGCACGAAGGTTTGACTTTCGAGCCGCCTTACAACTTCATAAACGCGCGATTAGCTCAGTTGGTAGAGCACCTGACTCTTAATCAGGGTGTCCAGGGTTCGAGCCCCTGATCGCGCACTGAAAGAACTGTTTTTGAGGACATAGGAGCCTTGGGGACGGTTCTTTTTTGCGCGTTTCTACAAGCACTGCAAAAAAATAGTATCCCTCTCTCGCGCGAGCTTGCTCGGGTGAGAGAGAGGGATACTATTTTTTTATAGCGCGACAGCGCGACATCCATGCGAACCGAAGGTTTGCATGGATGCAGAGTGCTTGTAGAAGAGACCGCAGTCAGCGCGACATCCATGCGAACCTCTGGTTTGCATGGATGCAAAGTGCTTGTAGAAGAGAAAAAAGGATTGACAATTCTTTTCGGCGGTCGTAGAATAAACTTATATTTGGCAATAGTCGAATGAAAAGGAGAGAACGCATATGAAGCATTTACCGGATTCAGAGTTAGCAATCATGATGATCATTTGGGAATTGGATAAGCCTGTGACAAGGTTTGAGATCGAGGAGCGGATGGAGGGCGACCGGAAGCTGTCACCTACCACGGTGCTTTCCTTTCTGTCCAGACTGCAGGATAAGGGATTTTTGGAGATGCATAAGTCAGGAAAAAACAATGTTTACAGTGCTCTGATCGAAAAGGACGCTTACATGCAGACAGAGAGCAGGAGTCTGTTAAAGCGTCTGTATCAGAACTCTGCCAAGAATTTCCTGGCGGCCCTGTATGACGGAGATAATCTGTCCTCTGAGGACTTAGCGGAACTGGAGGAATATATCAGCAGCAAGCGCAGGGAGCGGAAGGATGACTAGAATCTTTTTTGATGTCCTGGAATTGAATCTGGGGATCACGGTTGTCATCCTTATTTTGGGAATACTCTCCGGGAAACTCCGAAAGCGCTATGGCGCAGGGTGTATGAAATGGTTGTGGATGCTCTTGGCGGTCAGACTGCTGATTCCTTACAACTTCTCCCTGCCCAATACGGAGCTTCGTCTGTTTGATTCCCCCGACTTTGCACAGGAAGAGAATCAGGACCGGCCGGGAGAGCTCGGGATTGACGAAAAGAGCGATGGGTTGTTTCATGAGGGAACGGATACGCAGACTGTTACTGCGAATCCAAAGCCTCCTGTGACTGCGGATGATGGGGCAAGTGGTTCTGAGGCACATTCTCCTCTTGCGGTGGGTGATCAGTTCAATACAGCGACACCCGGGGGGCAGGTTTTGGAGAATATTACGGGGAACCCTGATGCAGGGGAGACGCAACTCGTCCACATAGAAACAGAGGAACAACCCAAGCAAAGGGGCGCTGTTTCTGTGCTTTTGCTTCCCTCTGGCTGATCGGTTTGTGTGCATCCGGACTCTATCATGTGGTTTGCCGGTGCTGCTTCTTCCTGGACTGCAGGAGACATCTGCAGGCAGTTCCCGGAGAGGTAACAAGGCGACGGATCACTGCATTGCAGAGGAAGCTGATTGGCAGAGTACTCCCTGTTTTCACAGGCAAGCGAGTCACCAGTCCTATGTTGATCGGTGTGGTACACCCCAAAATGGTTTTTCCAATCTCCATGGATCAATGGAAGGATGAGGAGCTGGAGTTGATCGTCGCTCATGAACTGACCCATTATCAGAACAGGGACATTCTTCTGAAATGGATCCTGACCGCTGTCTGCTGCGTGAACTGGTTCAATCCCGCAGTACATTGGATGAGAAGACAATGTTTCTATGAGATGGAGCTGGCCTGTGACGGCAAGGTGCTTGCGGAAAGAAAGGATGACGAGCGCCAGCTTTACGCCAGACTGATGCTTTCCTTCGCCGGCAGTAGTGCCGGGGCTGTTTCTTATGCTACCGGATTCAGCGGTTCCAAGAAACGCATGAGGAATCGAATTGATTATGTGCTGGGTTCTCAGAGTAAGAGAAAGGGAACCTTGCTCATCGCATTGACGTTTGTAGCTGTATTGCTGATGACTTCCTTCGTGTCCTGTGGGTATCAGCCGGAGGAAACCGGCGAGGTTCCATCCTCTGCGGTGGTGGACGGGGAGCTCGGCTCTATTCCGGGGAGCCAGGCTCCCACTGAGGAACAAGGCGGAGAATCTGGAAAAGCGGAGGCAGAGATTACTGTCCCCGACACCCGGGTCGACGAGTCGGCCATAGATGGGCAGCACTCCGGCTATAACCAATTGATGATGATTGCACAGAAAAAGGACATCTGGGATCAGGAGATGGACTATGCGAATGATTACTA
>JAHBAA010000132.1 GCA_018385425.1 Acetatifactor sp. | reverse complement strand
TTCCCACTGCTGTGCCGTCTGCATACATGGTCACTCCGTAGGACGCTCTCTTGCCGTCCTGGTCAGAGCTATCGTCCCAGACCTTCGTCACGCTGACGCTGTCTTGTCTGGAGTGTGGCTGTTGGTTACGGTATAGCCGGCAGCCGCCGTTCCGGTGATCACCCCTGTATAACCGTCAGGTACTGTGGTCTCCTTCACCGTATACTTGATCAACGTTCCGCCGTTCTTATATTTGGGCAGATTCGTCCATGTGTAGGTAAGGTCTGTCTTTGCAAGCGTCACTTCGCTTCCCACTGCAATGCCGTCTGCATACAGGGTCACTCCGTAGGACGCTCTCTTGCCGTCCTGGTCAAGGCTATCGTCCCAGACCTTCGTCACGCTGACGCTGGTCTTCTCGGGAGTATGGCTGTTGGTTACGGTATAACCGGCTGCCGCTGTCCCGGTCACATTGGAAGTGTAGCCGGTCACTTCAGCTTCCGCGATTGTATAAACAATGTCCGTACCGCCGCTCTTCTTGTTTAGATCTGTAAAGGTTGCCGACCAGCTGTTGCCTTCGTTCAGGGTTTTGGTGACACCTGTGTAAGTACCGTTGGCATATAGCTTCACGGTTACGCTGCTCGGGCGGATGCCGTCCTGGTCAAAGCTATCATCCCAAACCTTCGTCACGCTGACACCGGTCTTCTCGGGAGTATGGCTGTTGATGACTTTCACAATACCCGGTGTGGAGATTGTGTCAACAACTGTGGTATATCCCGATACCGCATCTTCTTTCACCGTATATACAATGGCAACGCCATGGTCATAAACCGGCTTGTCAGTGAAAATCCAGTTCCAGTCAGGGGTTCCGTCTACAGTTTTACTGTCCACCTCCACTCCGTTGGCCAGAAGTCGATAGGTGATACTTGCAGGTCTGATTCCATCCCGATCGGAATCATCCAGCCAGCTCTTTTCCACAGGAATAGAGCGTGTCTCGGGAGTATGCCTGTTGGTTACGATATAACCGGCAGCCGCTGTTCCGGTCACATCGGAAAGGTAGCCGCTTACTGCAGCTTCTTCGATCGTATAGGCGATCTCTGTACCGCCGCTCTTCTTATTCAGGTCCGTAAAGGTTGCTGCCCAGCTGTTGCCTGCATAGAGAGTCTTGCCCAGACCGGTATCCACCCCATCGGCGAACAGCTTCACGGTAACGCTTGCGGGTCGGATGCCATCCCTGTTATCATCATCCTCCCACACCTTGCTCACGCTGACGCTTGTCTTCTCCGGAGTATGACGGTTGGTTACGGTATAGCCGGACGACATATCCCCGGTAATCTCTTTCGTATAGCCGGGAATTATATCCTCATCTATCGTATAGAGAATGGAAAGCTCCCCATTTTTCTTATTCAGTCCGGTAAATTCAGCAGACCAGCTGTTTCCGGCATTCAGCGTCTTGTACTGACCGGTGTATGCTCCGTCTGCGTACAGTCTGACAATTACTTCGGAAGCCCGCAGTCCGTCTCTGTTGTCATCATCTTCCCATTCCTTCCGCACGGATATGTTGATCGTCTCTGCTTCCTCATTTTCAAAAAACAGATAGCTTCCGGAGGAGAATATCTTCACCTCGGGAGGGATCGTGGAAATATCCAGTGTGGAAGAAGGCACGATAAAATAGTATGGTGCAGAGCTTAACTTCATGAATGTCTTTTCGTTGGTAATCGGATCCGTATATTCACCGGCAGTTATCTCCGACAGCTCATAGATCTGATCATAATTCAAACCGCTGATAGTCACTACTCCGCTCTCGCTTACGACCTTCCAGGAGTCCACAGAGCCTACGCTGTGTCTGTCCCCCCTGACAAAAGAACCGCCGCTGTAGGAAGTCTTATACACTGCGAATTCAGAACCTACAACCGTTTTGAAAACACCTTCGTCCGTCCAGAATTTTCTGATCTTGATGCTGCAGTTCTTTGATACAGCCCAGTAGGTATCTCTTGCAACCGTGGCATAAAAACTGTCGCTGGCTTTCGCATTATCTTCCGTGTATCCGCTGAGCAGGAACTCATTGACTGCCGTAAAGCTCTTAAGTGTTTCATCGCCGACCTTGGTGCCTGCATATACATTGATCAGAGCAAGGTACTCGATCTGCAGATGCTTGGAATCCGGCAATGTAAACTCAACTGCATTCTCGGAAGCATTGTAGCGGTAGGAATACTGGTCAGCTCCAAGCCCCTGGCTCAGTTCTGTCTTGACTCCTCCGGTCATATCATACACTTTGATCGAATCCAGATAATGAGACAGTTCCCTGCAAAGCTTGTCCACTGCAACCAGTTGACCGACGGATAGGTCATAGGCATAGGGATTCACATCGATAGAATAGGGAATGGCATTATAATTGACTCCGTCTATTCCAATCAATGTTCCCGGTGTATAGCTGTTTGACTTCGTAACCATTTTATGAGGAGACAGACTTTGAGTATCCACTCCGGGTGTGCCGAGACTCGTGTCGTTGTACTCACCCACCACCTGATTGGTAAAGGTTTTGGTCAGGCCCTCTTTATCATACGCCTCCGGATCCGCTACCTTTGCCTGATAAGTAACCAGCATCTGTGTCTTCTTCCCCGACCAGTATTGTGCAAAATAGCTTTTCACGATATCATAATTCTCGGTAATCGGGATCGAAAATGTTACTTCCCCGGTCAGCGCATCAAAAGAAGCGGTTCCATTGATCCGCAGGCTGCTGACGGGCACAGACTTTGTCTTCTCAGGGTCATTTGGATTGTAATGCTGCCAGAAGCCCGGTGCCGTGGGAAGCACAGAAGGGTCCGTGGTATAGTAGGTGCCGGACTCTTCGCTCAGTTTCATTGCCACAAAGCCCCACTCATTCAAAACAGCATTATCAAACTGCACCGTAAAGGACGAATCCAAAACCATTCCATCGGGAAGCTTGTCCTTCAGAATAATACTCTTTCCCAGAGAACTGTCCAGATATGTCATGGAATCCGCATCCAGCACAATAGTATACTTGATTGCAAGGTCAGCCTCATTTTTTTCACCGGTCTTCTTGATCACATTTACCGGCAGTGAAGTATTTTCATACACGGCCTCGGCATTCTTACTCTTGTCTTGATCATCCTTTGTGGTATAGTTCAGGTAGACCTTGTTGTGATAGATCCGATCCTTCATGGACAAAGTGGGATCGTCCAGCTTAGTCTCCATCCGAATCGCGATAGGTGCACCGTTATTGCTGTTGATGAAAGAATCCCGGAAAAGAATCTGTGTGTTCTTACCGATGAATGTACTCTCACTGACAGGGTTTCCGTAGAGATCCACATTTGAGATCACACTGGCCCCGGCAGCGGTGATGACACCGTTCTCCACAACTTTTATTTCGTTGACCCACACATTACCGACAGCGGTATGATCCGTGAGCGTTTTGGAATCCTGATGGTAATACTCGTTCGTATTATCCATAAGATATACTTTTTTGGAATCCTTATCCACATTGTTCAGCGTAATATTCCAAGTGATCACACCACCGGAATAGCTGTCCGCAGCCTTTGTCACAGTGGAACCGGAAACACCCTCAGTAGTATAATTTTCCGTGTCGGTGAGTTTGCCGTATACTGTGTTCACCTCGATTTTGTTGTTCACAGTCCGGCTCTCATATCCCTTATACTCATCACTCAGCTTCGTCTCATAAGTCGCCACGTAATTCCCGCTGCCGGCAGGGGTTTCCACAAAATCACCGCTGCCAAGTGTACTCACAGGTACCAGTCCGGTACCGGGGATCTCCACAACAGGATCTGCTCCGGTCAGAATATCATTCAGAGTCTTGCCCGACTTCACCAGATCACCCAGACTGATGGTAATCGTCCACACCTGACTGTCATCAGCAGCCCCTGCATTCAGCGTCTTATCCACACTGGGTTTTGTCACGCTGATACCGGCTTTCGGCTCAGATACATGAGGCGTATCATTTTTGGTATTCTTCCACGTAGTGCTCAAGGTGTTTTCAAACTTGTCAGCCTGATACCCATCGATCAGAAAGGCTCCCTCAGGGTCCTGGATCTCCATGGAATATTCCACTTCGATCACGCCATCCTTCTCCAGAACGACGCCGTTTAAGTCACTCAGACCGGAAAGAGTCTCTCCTGCCCCCTTGGCAAGCGTAGTACCCGTATTGGTCTTCACCGTAAAATTGCCAACGGCTGTCAGCCCGGTGCCGGAGATATCCGCAACAGACTGAATGGTTGTCTTATTATCCTGGGAGACAAATCGAACCGTATACTTCTGAACCCACTTGTCTCCGACATATTCCGCAGGGCCGGCTGCAGCCTTTGAGACCTGAAGATTGCCGGGAAGGGTTCCGTTGTCCCAGAAAAATTCTCCGTAGTTTGTGCCGCCGATGATCACCGGGACCTTCTCCCCATCTCCATGAGATTCCCCTCCGTCGTCGATGGTTCCGCTGATGGAAGCACCCGCATGACGGCCTATATCGGTGCGCAGAAAAGACTCATCCGTCAGTTTCAGGATCAGCACTCCGCCGATTACCGTCGCCTTACCTACCACATTTCCGCCGGAGATAATGTCTCTCGGATCTGCGATATCAGGAATGCTTACATTTTTCATGGGAGAAAGCTCGACACTATAAGTGTACTCGGTGTCCCCGGGATCAGGAAGCTTATCTCCCTCTGCCAGAGCCCAATCAATATCGATCTGAATCGGATCATCCTGCTTGATCTGCGTCACAGATGAGATATCTACTCCGCCGATCTTCACAGAGACATTGATCGTATCCTCAGGATCCGCCGTTCGCGCCCAAGCCACCTCGGGGATCATCCCTGCCATCAATGTCACTGATAATGCGAATGCCAATATTCTCTTCAGCAGTCTTTTCATCTCATGTATCCTCCGTAAAACGTTTTACCAACCTGAATAACAAAAAACCCAACTGTTTCTCCGCCGATCAGACAGAGAAACAATTGGATAGCAAAATCAATAAATCAGAAAACTAACCAAGATTCTTCTGGTTCTTCAGTTCTTCTATCTCATCGAAAACCACATCATTGAGCACCTTGATGTAGGTTCCCTTCATTCCCGAAGATCTGGACTCAATGACGCCGGCACTCTCAAATTTACGCAGTGCATTCACGATGACGGAACGGGTGATCCCCACCCGGTCAGCGATCTTGCTGGCCACCAGGATGCCTTCCATCCCGTTCAATTCGTCAAAGATATGGGTGATAGCCTCCATCTCGGAAAAGGACAGGGTGCTGATCGCTGATTTCACAACCGCAACCTTCCGATTTTCTTCCGCACTCTCTTCATTCACTGCCCGCAGCATCTCGAGCCCTACCACAGTCGAGCCGTACTCGCACAGGATAATATCATCAATATCATACTGCTTATTGCACTTATAGATAAAGAGGGTACCCAATCGTTCTCCTGCGATCTCAATAGGCGTAATAATCGCCTGAAACTTATTGATATCGGAATCCTCGAACCCAAGTGTCATCAGATTCACATTTTCCTTGGTGGAAAGAACTGCAAGCAGCCGCTCATTCAACATCGGATCAATAAATCCTCCGATCTTCTCATCGATCAGCTCCGTGATGGGCTCCACGCCCTCCGCATGACCGATTCCCAACACCTTGCCCTTTCGGCTGATAACCAGAACATTGGAGTTCAATATCTCGCGCATCACCTTGCAGATATCGTTAAACACAACCTTACTGGAATTGTTGTTGTGCAGTAATTTACCGATTTTTCTCGTTTTATCCAACAATTGTACACTACTCATGGCAGTATCCTCCGTCAAAAGGCGAAAACATAGGTGTCATTAGTAGTGTATCACACAAATTTTAAGTTTTCAACGCAAATTTTATATATTTTCACGAAATTTGCTTTATTTTTGAGACAATTCAGAGGGAATACTGGTGCCGCACTTTTCATTGGCACAGACCAGACGATTGCCCTTCTGCAGCATCACATAGCCGCACTGAGGGCACTTTTGGTTGGTAGGCTTCTGCCATGCCATAAAGTCACACTCCGGATTGTTCTCACACCCATAATACTTTCGACCCTTCTTGGTCTTTTTCAGGATCACCTCTCCGCCGCACTTGGGGCAGGATACGCCGATCTTCTCCAGATAGGGCTTTGCATTCTTACATTCCGGGAAGCCCGGGCAGGCCAGGAATCTTCCATGGGATCCGTACTTGATCACCATATTTCTTCCGCAGAATTCACAGACCTCGTCGCTGACTTCGTCCGCGATGGATACCTCACTCAACTCCTTCTCCGCCGCTTTCACCGCGTCGTCAAGATCCGGATAGAAATTCTCGATGATCGTCTTCCATTTGACAGTGCCTTCTGCAACCGCATCCAGCAGGGCCTCCATATTTGCGGTGAAGTTCACATCCACAATACTGGGGAATGCTTCCTTCATCATGGAGTTCACAACCTCACCCAATTCAGTCACATAGAGATTCTTGCTCTCCTTCTCCACGTAACGTCTTGCCAAAATCGTGGTAATGGTAGGAGCGTAAGTGCTGGGACGTCCGATCCCCAGCTCCTCCAGCGTCTTTACCAGGGATGCCTCCGTGAAATGAGCCGGCGGCTGTGTAAAATGCTGCTTTGCATCAAAGGAGACAAAGGACAGCCTGCTGTTTTCATCCAGGCTTCCCCTGAAATCATTTTCCTCTTCCTGCTCATCCTCCGCAGAATAAACGCTCCGATATCCCTCGAACTTACAAACCGCATTGCTCATGGTGAAAATGTAGTCACCTGCCTGCACCTTCACACCGGTGGTCTCGTAAACAGCCGGACTCATCCTGCTTGCCACAAAGCGTTTCCAGATCAGCTGATACAAGCGGAACAATTCTCTGGGAAGATCGTCCTTGACAGACTGAGGTGTTCTCTCCAGGCTGGTAGGCCGGATCGCCTCATGTGCGTCCTGAATCTTCTTCTCCTTCTTTCCTGCGGCACTTTCCTTGGCGAGAAATTCCTTTCCATAGGTCTTCTCGATATAATCGGCGGCCATCCCGGCGGCCTCTTCAGAGACACGGGTAGAGTCTGTACGAAGATAGGTGATCAGACCTACGGTTCCCTCACCCTCGATATCCACGCCTTCATACAGCTGCTGCGCAAGACGCATCGTCTTCTGGGTGGAGAAGTTCAGTGCCTTGCTTGCCTCCTGCTGCAATGTAGACGTAGTAAAGGGAAGGGGGGGCTTCTTCAAACGCTGACCCTTCTTGACCTCTGAAACTGTGTACGCAGCGCCCTCCAGCTGTGCTTTGATCTTCTCGACCTGTTCCCCGGAGGTCAGCGCAATTTTCTTTTTCGCTGTGCCATAAAACTTTGCCGAGACAGGCTTCTTCTCACCGGCAAGCATCAGATTTGCATCCAGACTCCAATACTCCTCGGGAATGAATGCATTGATCTCATCCTCTCTGTCACACAAAATACGCAATGCCACCGACTGCACCCTTCCGGCCGACAGACCCCGTTTGATCTTCTTCCATAAAAGAGGAGAAATGCGATAACCCACACACCGGTCCAGAATACGTCTGGCCTGTTGTGCATCTACAAGATTCATATCGATCTCTCTGGGATTCTTCAGGGATTCCTTCACGGCATTTTGGGTGATCTCATTGAAGGTGATTCGATAGACCTTCTTGTCTTCCAGCTTCAGAGCATGGTACAAATGCCAGGAGATCGCCTCTCCTTCTCTATCCGGGTCGGTTGCCAGATAGATCTTCTCTGCCTTTTTCACTTCCTTCCGAAGGTTGGACAGTACCTCTCCCTTGCCCCGTATCGTAATATACTTGGGCTCATAATCATGCTCCACATCAATTCCCAGGCTGCTCTTGGGCAGATCCCGGACATGACCCATGCTTGCGCAAACCTCATAATTTGCTCCCAATATCTTCTTCACCGTCTTTATCTTAGCCGGAGACTCCAAAATCACCAAATATTTTGCCATAACCACAGTCCCTCTATCAAAAAAAGCTTCTATCACGCCAAAAATGTTAATCGACACAAACTATACACCATATTTTTACGGAACGCAACGATTTCTTTCATATTTTTAGAAACAGAAACGAAGCCTGAACAAAATGGGGCGATTCGCAAAAAAACATTTTCATCAATAAATCATCCCCGGAAAGCCTGAAATTCATTCCGAGGATGTTTTTTGCCTGCTTTACACTGAATCTTAGAGAACAGATTCCAAAGCGGGGTTATCTTATGCGATTGTCTCAAGCAGCTTGATCAGAGAATCATGAGCGAGGGTAAACGCTTCCTCCCCGGTCAGCTTTCTTTTTCCATCCATGGGTGTCTTCTGATCTGACTGCTCCAGCAGATGGAATCCGTCGAAATCTCCCAGATGAGGCTCCAGAGAAAGAAAACCTCTGTAACCATCAGACAGCATTTTCTTCAGAATCTCTGCCACTTGTCCGTCTCCCATTCCTGCAGGAACGACAGCCCCGCTCTCCCAAACGGCATCCTTCACGTGAACATAGGCGATATGATCCTTTAGCAGCTCATAGGCTTCCATCGTATCCTGCTTTGCCTGGACAAAATTGGCAAAGTCAAATACCGCCTTGAAGCTTTTTCCGCCGAATGCATCCAGCAGCTTCTTACACTCTGCGGCACGCTCTCCGTAGATTCCCTTCTCGTTCTCGTGGAGCAGCACTGCATCATTTCGATCCGCATAGTCCACAAATTGTCCGATGCGGTCAAACACTGCCTCCCGATATGCCTCGGGATCTGCTCCTCCGGGCAGATAGAAGCTAAACATTCGGATATTCTTTGTGTCCATTCTATGGGCAATGTCGACTGCTTTCTTGAAGGCCTCGAAGTGAGGCTCGAAAGCATCCGTAATACCGATCTTGCCAAGCGGAGAACCCAGTGCGGAAAGCCTGATCCCGTTCTCATCAAGGCGGGACTTGATCTCAGTTACCTTTTCCGGCGTATGAAAGATCAGATTGCCTCCGTCTACTCCGCGCATTTCAATATGATTCATGGAAAGCTTCCGGATCACCGCCATCTGAGTGGTCAGATCCCCTGCAATCTCATCTGCAAATCCTGTCAAAATTACCTGCTGTCTCATCGTTTCCTCCTATTCTAATAGGTTCCTGCGGTGTCAAACACCACACCCTTATCTTCTTTTTTCTTGGAGAGCGCCCTTCGCTTATTCAGTTCTGCAAGGAAAAGATCCTCGTCAAAGGGAATGGATACCGTCTCTCCCAACCAGCTGGACAGATGCATGGCGTTGGACAGGGTCAGTCCTCTGATTCCCTCTTCTCCCCGGGCCACCAGCGGAGTTCCCTTGAGAATATGATCTGCGAAGGCCTTCAGCACACCGATGTGCTGTTCGTTGCTGCCGTCTGTCTCGATCTCCAGATGCTCCATATCCGGCTTCTTGAAACCTTCCTTTTCCGTGCGGCAAAACTCTCTCTCATTGACACTCAGCTTATCAAAGAGCAGTTTTCCGTTCTCACAGACGATCTTGCCCATCTCAAAGGTCAGTTCCAGACGATTGGTACCGGGAGCATCGCCGGTGGTGGTGACAAACACGCCGGTTGCGCCGTTCTCATACTCCAGATAGGCGGTCACATCATCCTCCACTTCAATATCGTGCCACTTCGCCTCATGACAGAAGGCACGTACCTTCGTCGGCATCCCGCACAGCCACTGCAGCAGATCCAGCTGATGAGGGCACTGATTCAGCAGCACGCCGCCGCCTTCTCCGTCCCATGTAGCCTTCCAGCCCGCCGCATCATAATAGCTCTGGGTGCGATACCAGTCAGTCACGATCCAATTCACACGCTTCAGCGCTCCAAGCTCACCGCTTTCAATCATCTCATGGAGCTTTCTGTAGACACAATTGGTTCTCTGGTTCAGCATCAGCGCATACACCTTATCACTCTTTGCCGCGATCTCATTGACCTCTCTCACCTGCTTCGTATATACGCCGGCAGGCTTTTCACTGATCACGTGTACACCATGGGTCAGACCATAGCCGGCGAACTCCGGATGAAGATAATGCGGTGTAGCGATCAAGATCGCGTCGCAGACACCGGAGTCGATCATTTTCTTTCCGTCGTCAAAAATCTGCACCTCCTTCGGCAGTGTCTCTCCGGCCCAGTCCAGCCTGCACTCTCTGATATCCGCTACAGCTGTCAGCACCATGGAAGGTACTTTGCCCTCCGCAATACTCATTGCGTGTCCGCTTCCCATTCCGCCGATTCCGATAATACCCAATCTCACCTGTTCCATTGTCCAATCTCCTTTTCTGAAAATTGTGTGTTTTCGTTATTTCCTATTGTATCTGAACCTCAAATAGAATAATATGTATATAAAATACTTTATTTATGTCAAATTCCGACTTTTTTTATGAAAGGTATCACGTATGAAGCAGGAAACCATTCCCTATTTTGACGTCTCCTCCCCTTATGATATTGCATACAGGAAGAACATAGCCTCGTATCCGGTGGGTCCCCATACCCACAATGCCGCAGAACTGTACCTGACACACACCTTTCTGCCGGATGTACTGATCGATGACAAGGTTTCCCAGGTACCGGCAGGGAGCCTGATCGTCATTCCTCCATTCTGCGTTCATCAATTATACCACAGATCCGATGTGATCTATGAGCGCTATATCCTCTCTGTTCACTCCACCTGGCTGGAGCAGGTGCTCTTTGGCGACAGGGAGCAGTTTTCTTACCTCAAACCGGGCGCAGTTCCCCTGATTCTTCCGCTTTCGGAAGCCTTTCTGGAGAAACTGACCCTTCTCTTTCAGTCATCCCTCCGTACACAGTGCGGTGATTCCATCGATTCGATCCTCACCTTGTTTTCCCTGCTGCAATACATCGATGAGATCGTGAACAGGACCCGTCCGGACCATTCCAAGTGTCCCTGCACAGTCTCCAACTCCCAGCGACATGTCAACGAGATGATCGCATACATTAACGAGCATCTCTGTGAACCGTTGACCTTAAATCAGCTGGCAGGACACTTTTTTCTGAACCCGGACTACCTGTCCAGATTGTTCAGAAAGCATACTCATACCACTGTGGGACACTATATCACACTGCAGAAAATCACAAGAGCCCAGGCAATGCTTCGGGAGGGGATATCAATTACGGAAATACAGGAGACTCTGGGTTTTTCCGGCTACGCTCACTTCGCAAAGGTCTTCAAAAAGCTGACCGGCATGACGCCGGGGCAATATCGGGAAGCAAAATAAAAAAACTCAGATGCCCGGAAGCATCTGAGTTTTCGTGCGCAGCTGATAGGGGAATCGAACCCCTGTTTCCGCCGTGAGAGGGCGGCGTCTTAACCGCTTGACCAATCAGCCATCTGTCAGACAATATGAAGTTGTGGAGCAGCTGATAGGGGAATCGAACCCCTGTTTCCGCCGTGAGAGGGCGGCGTCTTAACCGCTTGACCAATCAGCCATTTACAAGTGCCGTTCACAGCACTTGTTCATACTATCATAACTTATTTGAAAATGCAAGTACTTTTTTTAGTTTTTTGAAACGTTCTTTTCGCGACTGTTTCAGCTAAGCAAAATCGAACAGGCTCAGCTGATTGGTCTCCGGAAGATCTCCCAACAGACCAAGCTTCCCCATCAGTTCCACCACTGTCTTGGAAACCTTTGTTCGTTCCCTGAAATCCTCCCTGGAGAGGAACGGTCC
This sequence comes from Acetatifactor sp., assembly GCA_018385425.1. Lineage (GTDB taxonomy): Bacteria > Bacillota > Clostridia > Lachnospirales > Lachnospiraceae > Acetatifactor. The sequence goes on along the minus strand of JAHBAA010000132.1, from coordinate 34,658 downwards.
GTCCTTTGCCGCTTCCACGATCGCGTCCGCTGCTTTCTCGCCCAGTCCGTCGATACTGTTTAAGGAAGGCATCAGCTTATCTCCGATGATCTGGAACTCTCTGGACTTTGCCCGATAGATATCGATGGGTTCAAATTCAAACCCTCTTGCGTACATCTCCTGCACGATTCTCATATCACCGTAAGCCAGCTCCTCCTTGTTGGAAAGGGGCACCGCATGGGGCACCTTGTTGGCTGCATCATCCATTCTTCGCTTCAGCTCTGCCATGATGGTCTCCAGATGCGCCTTGCCCAGACACATCTGTTCATAGGAGAAGGCCTTCGCTCGGATGCTGAAAAAAGCTCCGTAGTAAGCCAGGGGATAGTGGATCTTGCAGTAGGCGATACGCCATGCCATCATGACATAGGCCGCCGCGTGTGCCTTCGGGAACATATACTCGATCTTTTCACAGGACTGGATGTACCAATCCGGCACATTGTGAGCTGACATGTCCTTCTTCCACTCTTCCCAGTTGGCACACTTTCCCTTTGCAACCATACCCTTTCGAACCGCCTCCATGATCTTAAAGGCCTTCTCAGACTCCACGCCCATCTGGATCAGATACAGCATGATATCGTCTCGGGTACAAATAGCGGTAGAAATGGTAGCCACCCCACTCATGATCAGATCCTGGGCATTGCCCAGCCACACATTGGTTCCGTGGGACAGACCGGAAATCCGAACCAGATCGGAGAATGCCTGGGGCTTTGCATCGATAACCATCTGCATCGCAAAGTCCGTTCCGAACTCTGGAATTCCCAGTGCTCCCAGCTTCGTTCCGCCGATCTGTTCCGGTGTGATCCCCAATGCCTCCGTATTCTGAAACAGGCTCATGACGTCCGCTCCATCCAACGGAATGGTCAGGGGGTCTCTCCCGGTCATATCCTGCAGCATACGGATCATGGTGGGATCATCGTGTCCCAGAATATCCAGCTTCAGCAGGTTATGATCGATGGAGTGATAGTCAAAGTGGGTGGTGATGGTATCTGTGGTCATGTCGTTTGCGGGGTGCTGCACAGGAGTGAAGGAATTGATATCCTCTCCCAAGGGCAGCACAACGATTCCTCCGGGATGCTGTCCGGTTCCCCGTCTGACACCCACACACCCGGCCACGATTCGATCGATCTCGCTGGTTCTCTTTGTCTTGCCTCTCTCCTCAAAATATTTTTTGACATAACCGAAGGCGGTCTTGTCGGCAAGGGTGCCGATTGTACCGGCGCGGAAGGTCTGCCCGGCTCCGAAGATAACCTCAGTGTATTTGTGAGATTTGGACTGATATTCGCCGGAGAAATTCAGGTCAATATCAGGCTCCTTGTCCCCCTTAAAGCCCAGGAAAGTCTCAAAGGGAATATCAAAACCGTCCTTATGCAGCTTGGCACCGCACTTCGGGCACATCTTGTCCGGCATATCGATGCCGGCTTTCCCCGCATAGGCCTTCACATCGGGACTGTCAAAATCAGCATAGTGACACTCACTGCAGTAATAGTGGGGACTCAGAGGATTCACCTCTGTGATCCCTGCCATCGTAGCAGCAAACGAACTTCCCACCGAGCCTCTGGAACCTACCAGGTACCCATCTTCCACCGACTTCCATACAAGTTTTTGCGCAATGATATACATCACGGCATAGCCGTTTCCAATGATAGACTTCAGTTCTCTCTGAAGACGTTCATCGACAACAGACGGAAGTTCGGGTCCATAGATCTCATGGGCTCTGTCTTCACAGATCTTCCGCAGCATACCGTCACTGTTGGGGATCACGGGAGGACACTTGTCCGGGCGCACCGGCGAGATGCACTCACACATATCCGCGATCAGATTGGAGTTGCGCACCACAACCTCATAGGCCTTCTCACTGCCCAGATAAGAAAACTCCTCCAGCATCTCATCCGTGGTATGGAGATACAGGGGTGCCTGATCATCTGCATCTTCAAAGCCCTTTCCGGCCATGATGATCCGTCTGTAGATCTCATCCTCCGGATCCAGAAAGTGAACGTCACAGGTTGCCACTACAGGCTTATGGAACTGCTCCCCCAGCTTCACGATGCGGCGATTGAGATTCTGAATATCCTCCACGGAATTGACATTGCGGATCTTCTCGGAACGAATCATGAACAGATTGTTGCCGGTGGGCTGTATCTCCAGATAATCATAAAAATCCACCAGTCTGGCGATCTGCATATCACTCTGTCCGTCCAACAGCGCCCGATACAGTTCTCCCGCCTCACAGGCGCTTCCCAGAATCAGTCCTTCCCGGTATTTCATGACGAGAGATTTGGGGATGCGGGGATGACGGTTGAAATAGGTCAGGTGGGACTGGGTGATCAGGCGGTACAAGTTGATTCGCCCCATATCATTCTTCGCAAGAATGATCGCATGATAAGAGGTCTGCCGTTTCACCAGATCCACACTGTCTGCCGCCATCTCGTTGATCTGAGACAGTGCGGCAACGCCCCGATCAGCCAGCATCTGAATAAACTTCACAAAGATCCACGCGGTACATTCCGCATCATCCACTGCCCTGTGATGATTCTCCAGGGAAATATTCAAGGTCTTTGCCACCGCATCCAGGGTGTGCTTCGCCTGATTGGGCAGCAGCATCCTGGCAATGCCCACGGTATCCACATAGGTAAACTCAGCAGGGTATCCCAGCCGACGACAGTTCTCCATAATGAAGCTCATATCAAAATTGGCATTGTGGGCCACCAACACACAATCCCTGCAAAACTCCAGAAAATCAGGCAGCACCGTCTCGATGTCCGGTGCATCCAGTACCATATCATCCGAGATACCTGTCAGCTTCTCGATCTCAAAGGGAATGGGAACCCTGGGATTGACAAAGGTGGAGAATCGGTCTGTCACTTCTCCTCCCACTACCTTGACTGCACCGATCTCAATGATCCGATTGTTCACAGGGGAAAAACCCGTAGTTTCAATATCGAATACCACAAAGTCTTCATCCAGACGCTGCCCCGCATCCCCGGTCACCACCTGTTTCAGGTCATCTACCAGATACGCCTCTACGCCGTACAGGATCTTGAAAAAGTCCTGTCTGTCCGGATTCTCCTCGCCTTTCTCCTTGCGCTTTCCTTTCTCCTTTTTCCAGAGATCCTCCCAGGTATGATTCGCATCAGTAAAGCCCTGAACCACCCCATGGTCTGTGATGGCGATGGCGCGATGCCCCCACTGATAAGCCCGCTTCACGATATCCTTTGCTTCCGAGACACCATCCATATCGCTCATCTTGGTGTGACAATGCAGTTCCACACGCTTATGAGCCGCAGTATCCATCCGACTGGTCGTGAAATCCGCAATTTTCTTGATTCCGGCTACCGAGTTGATCACCAGATCATGATCAAAGGGATCCAGCTTCACAATGCCCTTCAATTTGACAAAAGTACCCGGTGCCAGAGAGGCAGACAGTTCCGCCACCCAATCGTTTCTGACAAACAGTTTGACAGAGATAGAATCCGTGAAATCAGTGATAATGAAGGTGAAGATAGTCTTCTCGTTTTTGATCTCTCTCGTATCCACCTTCAGCACTTTTCCGCGGACGATGACGGAACCGATCTCTCCGATCACCTCTTCCACAGCCATGGATTCCCCTTCGAAATCGCTGCCGTAGAGCAGATCCGCCACATCCTCCTGCTTCATCGCCTTCATATAGTCGCCGTTTCTCGGCTGTTTTCTCGCAAACTCTCCGCGTCTGAAATCACCGTGCTGGAAGATCTTCGTCTTTCCGGGTGCTCCTGCCGTCTTCTCTCTCGGATTCTTCTCTGCACTCTTTGCGGTATCCTTCTCCTGTATCTGCTTTGTCTCTCCGGGAGCCTGCTCCTTCTTCTCCTCTCCCTGAGATGCCTTTTCGCCCGGAAATGATTTCCCACCGGAGTGCTTGACTCTCTTACAGATCTCATTCACCTTCATACGGATCTTCAGTTCGTCATCCTCTGCAAACTTTCCGGTCTTCGCCTCCCGGTACCCGATCTGAATGTCACAGGAAAGACCGCATCTCTCATTGAGGATCTTGCGAAAAATACGAAGGATCTCGCCCTCTCTCTCCTTTGTCAAAGGGGTGTCCTCCAGAACCATCACCAGCACATTCTGCTCCGGATATTGAAACACTGCCCCTCTCACAGCCAGATAGATCACATGACTGTATTGCTTGATCTCTTCCAGCATGCTCTCCAGATATATATTCATCAGATTCTCCACGGTGTATTGGGAGGACAGCTCATATTTCTCATGGATCTTGATCTCAACCGGCGACTTGGAAAAGAGCTGTCTCTTGATCTCCTTCTCCACACGCCAGATATCTTCCTTTTGAATCAGACGTTTGCTGAGAAGATAAATGTGCAGCATATTTCTGTTTTTGGGGGAGGAAATTCTCTCCACCACAGTCTGCTCCATCACATCCCTCAGTGCATCCTTCAGTTGTAAAGTTGAAAACACCTCAAAAAACGGGGTTGCCATTTTGATCTCCTTCTTTCTTAAGCATCTGTCAGACAAAGCAAGCCCCGTTGTCAGGACCTTTGTCTACTTTTTCCAGTTATCCAGTTCTTCCTTCAGGGCCTCCAGAAGCTTCTCCTCAGGAATCTTTCGAATGATCTCTCCCCTTCGAATGAGAAGTCCTTCGGAGCGTCCCCCTGCAATACCAAGGTCTGCCTCCTTTGCCTCTCCCGGTCCATTGACCGCGCAGCCCATCACCGCAACCTTGATATCATAGTCATAATTTTCCACAAGCTGTTCCACCTGTGTTGCCAGTCCGATCAGATCGATCTGGGTTCTGCCGCAGGTGGGACAGGACACCACCTCGATGCCGCCCTTGCGAAGCCCAAGCGTCCGAAGGATCAGCTTCGCAGACTTGATCTCCTCCACAGGGTCCCCCGTCAGGGACACGCGAATGGTGTCACCGATTCCCTGATGCAAGATGATCCCCAGCCCGATGGCAGACTTGATATTACCGCTTTGAACCGTGCCGGATTCGGTGATGCCTACATGGAGCGGATAGGGGGTCTTGCCCGCCAACAGTTCGTGAGCCTTTACACACATCATACAGTCGGAGGATTTGATGCTGATCACGAGGTTATCATAATCATACTCCTCTATCATCCGAACCTTATCCAGCGCACTTTCCACAATTCCCTCTGCCGTGACACCACCGTATTTCTCCACCAGACTCTTCTCCAGAGAACCGCTGTTGACACCGACTCTGATGGGAATATTGCGTTCCTTCGCAGCTTCCACCACTGCCTTCAGATTCTCGGGACTGCCGATATTGCCGGGATTGATGCGGATCTTGTCTGCACCGTTTTCTATGGCTGCGATGGCCATTCGGTAATCAAAGTGAATGTCTGCCACGAGAGGGATATGAATCCTCTTTTTGATCTCAGCCAGAGCCTTAGCCGCCTCCAAAGTAGGGACCGTACAGCGAATGATCTCGCAGCCTGCCTTCTCCAGCGCAAGGATCTGTGCCACGGTTGCCTCCACATCCTCAGTCTTTGTATTGGTCATGGATTGGATCAGGATCGGATTTCCGCCGCCGATGTATCTGTCTCCTATCTTTATGATTTTCGTCTTTTCTCTGTACATTTTTTTACCCATCCTTTTTCAATCTGCAAAACTGCAGCAAAACGCTTCTTTCCGGATCTGTCTCACACATTCTCTCCTGTCATCGGAAACTCCGACAACTGTAAGGAAGATTATAGCATAGTTTTCCATTCCTTTCATCACTCAAATTGCACAAAAAAACCTCTCAAACTTTTTCTCCGGAAAGAAAAAAAATTTGAGAGGATTCTGCCGAACTACTCTGCGTCTGCAGGGAAGGTGAGCACTACCTTGAACAGGTCGCCGTCCACGATGATCTCAAAGGTGCCCTTCTGCAGCTCTGTCAGACTTTTCGCAATGGAGAGACCCAGTCCGTTGCCCTCCAGATGTCTGGATTTGTCCCCTCTGGCGAAGCGTTCCTCCAGTTCCTCTGCGGAGATATCCAGGGGATATTTGGACATATTGCGGAAGATGACCTCCACCCTGCCTTCCTTCCGATCCAGACTCAGGTACACTCTGGAATTCTCCTGAGCATACTTTAGTATATTGTTCATCAGGTTGTCAAATACTCTCCATAAATGTCGACCGTCCGCCTGGATGAACACAGGTTCCTCGGGAATCGTGGAACGGATCTCCAATCCCTTCTCCGTCATCCTGGTCTCATATTCCCCCACTGCCTGGGTCAGCAATACGCCCACATCGCAGCGTCCCATCTGCACCTCCAGATTGCCGGTGCTGGCCTTGGATGCCTCCACCAGATCTTCCAACAGCTTCTTCAACCGGTTGGACTGTCGGACCAGAACATCGGAGTATTCATCCAGCTGTTCGTTTCCGGTCTCCATCTCACTGATCAGGGTGGCATAATTGATGATAGAGGTGAGCGGGGTTTTGATGTCATGGGATACATTGGTGATCAGCTCCGTCTTCAAACGCTCGCTTCTCATTCTTGCATCTACAGCTTTCCCGATTCCCTCGGAAATATTGTTCAGGTTTTCCCCGTGCTCCTTCAATGAGCCGATCATTCGAGCGGTGTCCACACGATAATTCTCTTTCCCCTCCGCCAACTGCTTTCCGGCATAAAACAGTTTCTTGCAGCAATAGGCCAGATAAAAGATAAACGGCAGCAAAAAGAACTTCTCGATCAGCCAGAACACGGCTACCGCATCCCTGTCAAATCCGACGATTCCCACAAACTCACAAAAGGTAATTCCCAGAGTGACCAGCAGTGTAACGCGGATCATGGACACACGTCTTGCAGATTGAAACACGACTCCCGCCAATCTCTTCAACAGTCGGAAACAGAAGGTAAGCACAGAATAGACGATCGTATGTCTCCACCATCTGCCCTCCTTGACCCTGTTGGCGAACTCCATCAGGTACAGCATACCGATGACGGCACAAAACAGAATGTAGGCGCAGATCAAAACGATTTCCAGAAGACTCTCCTCGGCGCCGAAGGCGTTATAGATCAGCTCTGAGCCCACAAGTCCCACAGAGAGCACAGCACCTGCTGTCAGGACCGTCAGGAGATCAAAGGAAATCACACGGAACGCACTGGGCTGGATTCCCTCCTTGCCGTTTCTGTGCCCCACGCTGCCAAGCAGGAAGAAAAACATGATCAGGGCAAGACCGGCACCCAGAAGCGTCACACCGATACACTCATAGCGGTACAGGTACAGAAGCCGTGCAGATTCGTAGATCTGCCATGCCTGGTTATGCACAGGGAAGGTCAGGTCAAAATATACCCGGACGATGGCATACTCTCCTCTCCATCCTTCAAATTTCTTGCTTGACGCATTCTCCAACGTATCCTTGTCCGGAAGATAAATATAGGCATCCGCATACTTGTGACCCTCCAGCTCCTTAGGATGCGAATAGCTGGACCAGACCCATTCAACCTCTCCTCCGTCGGGATCGGGAATATAGCCCAGTTCCGCCTCCAACGCATTGTTGCTCAGAAGACTTTCCAAGGGTTCCTTCTCGTCATAGATCACCCAGGGCAAGATCTGTTCTCCGAACCTGTATGCCTCCCCGCGGAGCAGTTCCATCGCAGAAAATTCATAATCATTGCGGTACATACCACTGTCTATGGCAATGATACAGCACACCCCACCGGCAATCGCTGCCGCTGCGCCAAGCATGAACATTAAAAAAGCCAAAAGCTTCGCCAGGAAACATCCCCGAAGCGTAAACTTTCTCTTCTTTTGAATCCTAACGGGAGGAACCGTTTCCGATTCCTGCTGTTTCGGCTGTTCTCCCATTTCTTCGCAATCTGTAAATTCTCTCTCTTCCATGTCTGTCCTCCTACTTTCCCTTTTCAATCTTATATCCCTGTCCCCAGACCACCTTTAAATATCTGGGCTCAGCAGGATTGATCTCTACTTTTTCCCTCAAATGTCTGATATGTACCGCTACCGTGTTCTCGCTGCCGTAGGGCAGATCATTCCAGATCCGCTGGTACAGCTCTTTTGGCGAAAAGACGATTCCCGGGTGCTGCATCAACAGCTTCAGGATCTCGTACTCTGTGGGCGTCAGCGCCACCTCTTCTCCATCCACCCGGACCTGCTTCTGTCCGTCATCCAGTTCCAGCGCTCCACAGCGGTAGATGCCCTGCTGCTCCACCCCGGAGCCAAGCTGCATATACCGGCGAAGCTGGGACTTCACTCTTGCCGTCACCTCAATGGGATTGAAGGGCTTGGTGATATAATCGTCTGCCCCGGCCGTAAGCCCAAGGATCTTGTCATTATCCTCTGATTTCGCCGTCAGCATGATGATGGGGACATTGCTGTGTTCCCGGATCCGCTCCATAGCCTCCATGCCGTCCATGTTCGGCATCATCACATCCATCAGGATCAGATGCAGCGTATTCTCTCTGGCGATCTGCAGCGCCTGTGCCCCGTCATAGGCCTCGAACAGTTGATAATTCGGATCCCGCAGATAGATTTTCAGAGCGTTCACAATATCCCTCTCGTCATCGCAGATCAGTATATTATACATTCAGCTTCCTCCCTTGGCTCTAAAACCTCTTCAAACTTACTATCCACAGTGTATCAGATTTTTCCTTAACAATAAATGGGGGAAATGTTTAAGATGTGATTAAGATTGCTTCCGGAAAACACTTTTTGAGGAAGCGAAATAGAAAAGGCGTCTCCAGGATCCGATGATCCGGGGACGCCTCCCGTCATTTTCTAGTTGTCGTTCTCTTTCTTTTCATTGATTCGTGCTTTCAGTTCCTCCAAAGCTTCTTTAAACTTCACCGAAGTCATGGAAGGGTTGGAACGGACGAGGCTGCGCTGCACGATATTTTTCACATTCAACAGCTTCTCGGAAGACTCCCCGATACCGGCCAGCCTGCTCTTCAGCTCCTGCAGCTCCTCCCTGTGATGTTCCACGCGCTGATCGTGTCTTTCCTGAATCAGTTCTCTGGCGTATCCCAGTCTTGCCTCCAGCTCCATACGTTTTTCTCTGATCGTCAGAATGACTTCGGCACGCCTGTCGGCTCTCTCTGCCTTGCGTTCCGAAACGTTTTTTGCAAGCTCTGCCTTCTGGGCGGCAACCGTTTCGGCAAACTCTTCCTTTTTGTTCTCCAGCTCTTCCTTAGACAGCGCGATCACCACATCCACACGCTTCTGGATATGACCCATCTCTTCTCTAAGCTGTTCCAGCTTGATCAGCAGATTGCGCAGATCCATAGCGGCACGGAAGGATATACAAAGATCAACTCCCAACAGCACCGTCAAAATGCTCGTGACCACAGTCAATACTGTCTGAGGGATGGAAAGCACCAGCTCCTCGATAGGCTGATGGATCACTCTCGTCATCAGCACTGTAAATGCGCCCCAGGCCAAGGTGGAGCTGAGGCAGATATGTCCCTGAAACTGGAACTTTTTCTTGGAATAGTCCCAGTAACGCACCTTGAAGAGTGCCTCCATCGCCACACCGGTGACGTACTCCAGTGCCGTGGCTCCCACGCATCCTGCCAGATAAGTCAGGATCAGATTGTCCTGAAAGGGTCTGGACACCACCAGCATCATGATCGCACCGCTTCCGTAGATCGGCAGAAAAGGACCACGCAGGAAGCCTCTGTTAGTCAGCTTCCGCGAGCAGACGGATACATAGGAGGACTCAAAGCACCACCCCAAAAAGCAATATAAATAGAAGAAAAACAACCATTGAATCACTGAATACTGATACATAACCCACCTCTATCGAAACACAGCAGCCTGCACAGATAGTTTTCCCTTTCTCGTCTCTTTGGCTTCTTCCGCCAGTAGTAGCTTTCCATAGCCACGGACACTGACGCTCTCCCCCTGCTTTAAAATTCGTGAATTATTTTCGCACAGTCTCCCGGCCACAAACACTTTGCCGGAACGAAACAGTTCGATGCTCTTTTCTCTGGAGAGATTGAACACCTTGGCAATCACTGCATCCACCCTCAGGGACTGCACCTGGATGGTCAACAGTTCAGGCTCCTCCCTCGGATACTCTTCCGGGGTCTCGATGACCTTGCAGGTCACTGTGGTATGCTTTACCTGTGTCAGATGCTCGCAGATAAAAGGAGCAATGGATTCCAGGCAAAACAGGAAACCACATTTTTCACCTATCCTGATGTCTCCCAGTGTGCTTCGCTCGATTCCCAGATTCATCAACGCTCCCAGAAAGTCTCTGTGAGACAGCTTGTCAGCAAATTTCATGGCAACAGGAGCGATGCGAATACAACAAATCGGAAAAGGAACTGAGTATCCCAGTTCCTCTTCTTTGCCAAATCGAATCACGCAACGGTCCGCTTCCGGATAACCGCCGTCCATGCGAAAACCAGCATAGGCAAGCTCCGACTCCTGCTGCCAGAAGACGTCCATCTCGCCCAGACCCAGAAAACCGGTAAAGGTAAAAACTCCCTGCCTGTAGGATCTTTCTGCCAGTTCTTTGAAACGATTTTTCATCTGTGTTATTTCTTTTTGATTTTCCATATTGAAAGCCTTTACGTAAAGGAAATCACTTCCTCCTTCGGTGCCTTTGTCTTCTCTACACTGACAGCATGCAGGACAGGGCCCTCACCCTGATAATCCTCCCAGTACTCCTTAGCCATGACTGCCGTCACCTTCACCCACTCCTTCTGTGTAAGGGAAGCGGCGCCATCGTACTCGCAGGCAAATCCCAGGAAAGCCATATCATCCGCACAGCAGGTCATTGCCAGACGCCCCGGCACAAAATAATTCTTCGGGAACTCCTCCGGCTTTAACACCATGGCCACGAACTGCAGCTTCTTGCCAATATAGCGCTCAGGGTGATCGGTTGCATCCAAGTACCAGATGCCATAACCCTGATTGTCAAGCACGATGGGGTCTGCATTCAGATCATAGGGAAGATCCTCCTCGAAGATCTCGTCGATCTCACCGTTTTCATCCTCGAAGACCACATCAGCCTTGCTGTTTACTGCCTTGATGTTGCGCTTATAGGTATTCAGCTGGTCTCTCACCGTGTCGCAGCGGTTGAAGATGATCATCTCCGAGCCGCGGATCATCTCTGCCAGCAGAGACCGCATATTGGTGTAATACATGGCAAAGGTAGAACCGTCGATCATGGTGATCTGCTGTTCGATCTTCCAATACCATGGAAGCTTTACCTCTTTATAATTCCACATACCATTGAACTCAATGATGATTCGGTCCGGCTTGTGCTTTTTCTCCAGTTCGGTCAATCTCGTGGGGTTGAAGTCCTCTTCCTCCTCGATCACTTCCATCACCGTGCGGGTCTTGGACAAAAGAGCTGGATCATACTCCAATTCTCCCTCCTCACAGACGATCAGCAATGTTTTTCCCTTGGTCTGGAAATAGGGCTGGCCCAAAGTGAACGCAATGAACCCTGTCTTGCCGCTCTCCAGAAAACCGTTAATCATATATACGGGCTTCATACAAACACCTCATTCTCTATTGAAACAATTCTTCCAGCTTGTCCTCATCCAGCTTTGACCCGATGACGCAGATCTTACCGGTGACAATGGGACTTCCGGTTCTGATATCGGACTCCTCAGGTACATAATCATAATAGATCCAGGTACCGTCCTCCCCGGGAACCATTCCCTTCGCACGAAGCACAAAACCATACTCTCCGCTGTCCAGTGCCTCCAAAATCTTCGTGATCTTCTCCACGGTATACTTGGCAGGCGTCTCCTTGCCCCAGCTGGTAAACACCTCGTCTGCGTGATGGTGATGATGGTGCTCGTGCTCGTGCTCATGGCAGCAGCACTCCTCGCCGTCCTCGTGGTGATGATGGTGCTCATGCTCGTGCTCGTGGTCATGGCAGCAGCACTCCTCATCGTCCTCGTGGTGGTGATGGTGCTCATGCTCATGCTCGTGATCATGGCAATGGCACTCCTCATCGTCCTCGTGGTGGTGATGGTGCTCATGCTCATGCTCGTGATCATGGCAATGGCACTCCTCGCCGTCCTCATGGTGGTGATGGTGCTCATGCTCGTGTGCGTGCTCCAACATCTCAGCCATCATTTCTTCCAGGGAGTCTGCCCCTTCGATAGTCTCCAGGACCGCCTTGCCGTCCAACTGATCCAGGGGCGTGGTAATGATCGTCGCCTTGCTGTTGTGCTCGCGAATCATGGCAACACACTCCGCGATCTTTGCATCGCTGGCCTTGTCGGTTCTGCTCAGGATGATCGTACCGGCATACTCGATCTGATTGATAAAGAACTCACCGAAGTTCTTGCTGTACATCTTTGCCTTACTTGCATCCACTACCGCAACAGCACTGTTTACCTGCACGTCTAATTCTCCGGCAACACCTTCCACAGCCTTCAGCACGTCGGAAAGCTTTCCCACGCCTGAGGGCTCGATCAAAATGCGCTCCGGTGCATAGGTTGTGATCACCTCTCTCAAAGAAGTGCCGAAATCACCTACCAGGGAACAGCAGATACAGCCGGAATTCATCTCCTTGATCTCAATGCCTGCTTCCTTCAAAAAACCGCCGTCGATTCCGATCTCACCAAATTCATTTTCAATCAATACCGTCTTGCTGCCGTCCAACGCTTCCTTCAAGAGCTTCTTGATCAGCGTCGTCTTGCCGGCACCAAGAAAACCGGAAAATACATCAATCTTTGTCATTGTTCGTCCATCCTTTCCGCAGAGACCCTCTGCATGCATTACCTATTATTGTCTACCAATTCATCCAAAAAGTCAACCTTTATTGCAAAGAGACTCATGGGAATCACGGCAAGCTCACCATCATCATTTCCGCCGGAGATGATCCCCAGCAGATTTCCCTCTTTGTCGAACAGTCCGCCGCCGGACATCCCCGGTTTGCCGTTGACCTTAGCCAGTATCATATGCTGCCCATAGTCTTCTACGAAGATCCAGGGATCCTCAATGGTCCCCTCATATGACTGCGCTGCAACCCCGGAGGTACAGCCAAGCGCGATACAGATCTCTCCCTGCTGCACTGCTGCCTCGTCCCCCTGCTGCCACCCGGCACATTGGTAGTGTTCCAGATTTTCCTCCGGCACATCCGCCCGTTCCACGATGACCACTCCGATATCCTGACTCTCATAAAGATCGGTCTCTCTGCTCACGGCATTGTAATCGTCAAAGAAGGTTACCCGCACGTAGGAATTCGCCTTTGAGATCACATGAGCCGCCGTCAGAATCACGATCCGCTCCTCGTCCATTCCTGCGATCACGCCGCTGCCCAGCAGGCCTCCGCCCTCCAGCTGAACCATCGCGGAACCATATGTTTCCTGAATCAGACCGGCGTAATTGATGTCGGAATCATCCACGCTCTCTGTGGAACCTTCCTCCTTCTCTACAGATGACTGACTGTCACTCCAACTGTCCTCCGCAATACTTACACCGGACTCGTCGCTGTTCTCATCCAACTGCCTGCTGCAGCCGCACAATACCAGACACAATACAAAAACGATCCACCTAATCTTTCTCATCTATCCTCCTGAAATCTCGAGTAGAAGCGCATCCGGGAGGGAACAACCTCCTCAAACAGATCCTTCGCATTCCGCCCGGTACGCAAAACCCCGGCAGATTCTGCCGGGGTGAAGAAATGTAAGCAAAACGATAAGCCGGGTTATGTCGTTGAGCGATCATCTATCTACTGCGGCCGTTGCCGGCCGCCTCTAGCAACCTACCTGAAAGCAGGTCGGGCAAACCTGTCGCTTTCGTCTTGGTCTTGCTTCGGATGGGGTTTACATGGCTCCGTCTGTTACCAGCCGGACGGTAGTCTCTTACACTGCCTTTCCACCCTTACCAGGTTTTCCTGGCGGTATCTCTCTGTTGCACTGGCCTTGGAGTCGCCTCCACCGGACGTTATCCGGCATCCTGCCCTATGAAGCCCGGACTTTCCTCACCTGACTGTTCTGTCAGCCGCGATCGCCTGTCTTACTTACCTGCCCATTATAGCCTTCCCCTTCGGAAAAAGCAAGATTGTTTTTTCCTACACGTTAAAACAGCTTCCGCCCACAAACTCTCTGCAGATGGAATTGTTGGGAAGACTCTCTGCAGGCATATTCAGGAAATAATCCAAAAATTTCATCAGACGCTTTGCCTCCAGATACTCCGGTGCATCCTTCGGAATCTGGAACAGCAAAGGCATTGCATAGGTCTTCAGCACTGCCAGTTCGTAGATCTGGGTGGAGTTGAACATTGCATCCGCCTCTTCCTGGAAGGGAAAAATATTCTCCTCCTCTCCCCGTCTGACCGAAGGCCACATTCCGATGGTGCGCCTTGCGCTGGAGCCACGAGTTCTGGCGTCCCGCACCATACGGCGCAGGAGTCGTCCGTCGGTGGTGGGAATACGGTTGTGCCGATCCACATTCAGGGTTGTCAGCGCACTGATATAAATTTTGTATTTACTTTCCTCCGGAAGGGCATAACTCATCCTTGCATTCAAGCCATGAATTCCCTCGATCACCAAGATATCCTCCGGTCCCAGCTGTTTATAGTTTCCACGGTATTCTCTCTTGCCCACCATAAAATTGAAAGAAGGCAGTTCCACCCGCTCCCCGGACAAAAGTCTCACCATGTCCTCATTGAATTGCTTCACATCCAATGCTTCCAGACATTCGAAGTTGTAATCACCGTTTTCATCCAGAGGTGTATTCTCCCGATTGACAAAGTAATCGTCCAGCGCAATGGGATGGGGTACCTTTCCCAAAGTCCGAAGCTGGATGGACAACCGATGGGAAAAGCTGGTCTTTCCGGAGGAAGAAGGGCCCGCGATCATGATAAACTTTACATTTCCTCTGTTCACGATATCCTTGGCGATCTCTCCGATCTTTCGCTCCTGTTCGGCCTCCTGGATCAATACCATCTCGCTCATGGAGTTACTGCAGATTCCGTTGTTCAGATCGCCTACCGTCTCTATGCCCACCTTCTGTCCCCACTCACCGGAAGCGACAAGCGTGGCGAACAGATTTTTCCTCTCCGCAAAAGGTTCCACCACCGTTGGATTCTTTCTGGTAGGCAGAAGCAGCATATATCCGTCCGCATAAGGACACACATCCGTCCACTGCACATAACCGGCATTCGGCAGCATATACCCGTAATAATAGTCAAAATAGCCATCCATCTCATAGATGTTGACCTGGGAACTCATGCGGTAGGAGAACAACTCCACCTTGTCATCCATTCCTTTCTCCCGAAACAGATCAATGGCATCCTCCACTGACATGGAGCGCTTCATAAAGGGTACTTTTTTCTCCACCAGTTCTTTCATTCTGGCTTTCAGGCGTTCCGCTCCCTCTTCAGACACCGGGAAAGCGCCTCTGGTGCTGATATAATACCCATGTCCGATGGTAAATTCCACATAGGCTTTGCTGGCAGCCTCTTCACCGTACACATCATTTACCGCCTTGAGAAACAGCATGGTAGCTGCTCTCACATAGGTCTTGTGTCCCACGTCATCTTTTGTGGTAAAAAATTTTACCTCACAATCCTTGGTGATCAGCTTGAACAATTCCCTGATCTTTCCGTTGCAGGATGCAACAGCAATCTGGCTGTCATAGCGATCCCGATACCGTTTCGCGATCGTCTCAAAGGATGTTCCTCTTGGAACCTGTATTTTCTCCCCACATACTGATACCTGAATCATTTCACTCCCCCTGCCCCCTGACATGGAGGGGCACCCACTGCATAACTTTAAGTTTCATTTTTCTCCGCTCCAAACTTACCGGAAGTACTCCAGCGCACGACGGATCTTAGAAAGCTCCCTCTGCACCTCAAAAAGTCTGTTTTGGAGACGTTTTCTGCCGTCCGCTTCTTTCTCCTCCGACCGATCTGTTCTCTCCAGATTAAAACGGAGCCTCTGCTCCAGTTCATCGCAGACCCCCAGTCGCTTTTCCAGGAACTCCCACAGCACCGGATCCTTTGCCTTGAGTAAATACTCCCCGTAGGCATCGAACAGATCCTGATCTTCCTGCACTGATGTGAGAATTACTTCCCTGCCGGGCAGCAATGCCCGCATGGCAAAATAGTACTTCCCGTCCTCCAGCTCACTTCTCTCCTCCGCGATCGTAAGACCGTTCTGTCGAAGGAACCTGCGAAATTCCCGAATCTCGGACTGCGGCTGCAGGATCAACTCCTTCAGCGTCTTCACTTTCTCAAAACTGTCCGTCAAAATTTTTTCCATCAACGGTCCGCCCATACCGGCACAGACGAGAGTCTCCGCTTCCCCGGGCAGATACTCCTTCAGTCCGTCTGACAGCCTGGTCTTTACCGACGCTTCAAAACCGCTCTGCCTGATATGCTCTTCCGCAGCCGACAGAGGCCCCTTTCTCACATCCATGGCGAGGGCACCGGGACAGATCCCGCTTTCCACCAGATAAATAGAAAGATACGCGTGGTCGCATCCGATATCGACCACGCGGTTTCCCTTCGTCACCATATTCGCCAGCATCTGTAACCGTTTGGATAAAATGACTCTCTTGGCCGCCATCAGTCCAGATAGTCCTTCAGCTTTCTGCTTCTGCTGGGGTGGCGCAGTTTTCTCAGAGCCTTTGCCTCGATCTGTCTGATACGCTCACGGGTCACATTAAACCGTTTGCCCACATCTTCCAGTGTCTTGGGCTGACCGTCATCGATACCGAAGCGCAGTCTCAGTACCTTCTGCTCACGCTCGGTCAACGTATTCAGCACCTCATCCAGCTGCTCACGAAGCAGGGTGAAGGCAGCGGCATCCGCAGGTGCCGGAACATTGTCATCCTCAATGAAATCTCCCAGATGGCTGTCCTCCTCCTCACCGATAGGTGTCTCCATGGACACCGGCTCCTGGCTGATCTTTAAGATCTCACGGACCCGATCCGCAGGCATTCCCATCTCTTCCGCGATCTCTTCAGGAGACGGCTCTCTGCCCAGCTCCTGAAGCAGCTGTCTGCTGACACGGATCAGTTTGTTGATGGTCTCAACCATATGCACGGGAATACGAATGGTTCGCGCCTGATCTGCAATGGCTCTGGTGATTGCCTGACGGATCCACCAGGTTGCATAGGTGGAAAATTTATAACCCTTTCGATAGTCAAACTTCTCAACCGCCTTGATCAGACCTAAATTTCCCTCCTGAATCAGGTCCAGGAACAGCATTCCTCTGCCTACATAGCGCTTTGCGATGCTGACAACAAGACGAAGGTTTGCCTCTGCCAGGCGCTTCTTCGCCTCCTGATCCCCCAGCTCCATTCTCTTTGCAAGCTCGATCTCCTCCTCAGCGGACAAAAGAGGCACCTTGCCAATCTCCTTCAGATACATACGCACAGGATCCTCAATGCTTACGCCGTCAGGGACAGAAAGGTCAATATTTTCAACATCAACTGCCTCCTCGTCAGAGAACATGGCAGGGTCTACATCGATGTAATCCTCTTCCTCCGTAATTCGAAGCACATCAATATTGTTCTTCTCCAGAACGTCGAGAATTTTCTCAAACTGTGCCTCCTCCAAGGGCATATCGGCAAAGAAATCACTGATTTCCTGGTACTCCAGAACATTCTTGTTCTTTTTCGCCGAAGCGATCAGTTCTTTCATCTTCTCATCAAATTTTGCCTGTAAAGTTTCATCCATTGTAATTTTCCATCCTTCCTTTGAGAAACAGATCTCCAGATCCATTACCATAGCTTATCTAATATTGTTATCCTTCCTCCAGCGAAATAAACGTTTTCGCCAAATCTTCCAATTCCTTTTTGGCCTGAAGGAAACGGCTAAACCCATCCTTTTCCTGTGCAAGCACAGCACGGCGCTGCTCAAAGCTGTTCCGCTTCACCGCCAACAAGACATCATGAAATGCCTGTTCTCTCTCCTGGAGCGTAGAGATATAGGGAAGAGCGGTGTTGAACACCTCCGCTGCGGCATTCTGGGTCTTGTCATCGTCAAACATACTGATGATGCTCGCCGGATTGGCATTCCCCTTCTCTATATTCTGAAACAGTTTCTCTGCAACCTTGCGATACAGCTCATCCGTAAAATCCTCAGGGGAGAGAATCTTCCGGATCTTTTGATACAGTGTGGGATAATCTGTCAACCATGTCAACAGTACCCTCTGGCTTCTCTTCGCCTTGTCATCCGGGGTCTCCTTCTGATGTGTGACCGTTTTGGGCCGTTCTGCCGGCTTTACTCCGCCCTCCTGCGCTGCATAGGATGCAACAAGGCTTCGAAGATTGTCCGGACTGACGAAGTATTTTGCCGCTATGGCCTGCAGATAGTTTTCCCGTTCCACCTCCTCGGTGAACACAAGAAGCTTTTTTGCTATCTCTCTGTGAAATTTCGTCTTGCCGTCCGGATCCGTCAGATCAAAGTTCCTCTCCAGAATTCTGATCTCAAAAAAGAAACTGTTCTCCGCCTCATCTATGCGCTTTTGAAACTCCTCCGGCCCCAGATTCTTGATAAATTCATCCGGGTCCTTGTAGGGTTCCATATGGATGATCTTTCCTGTCAGTCCCGCCTCCCTGAGAATTCCGATTCCCCGGATGGCTGCCTTCACGCCTGCCCCGTCACTGTCATATGCCAGCAATACCTTGTCCGTGTATCGTTTGATCAGTCTGGCCTGCTCCGGTGTAAATGCTGTTCCCAGAGAAGCCACCGCCTGGGTGAAGCCTGCCTGATGCATGGAGATCACATCCATGTATCCCTCACATAGAATAAGATTTCCTGTTCTGGCCGTTCTGGCAAAATTCATGCCGAACAGATTGCGTCTTTTATCAAATACCGGTGTCTCGGGAGAGTTCAGATACTTCGGTTCTCCGTCCCCCATCACCCGGCCGCCGAATCCGATGACCTTGCCATTTATATCCTGAATCGGAAACATCACACGATTCCAGAACTGGCTGACCAGACCTCTCTTCTCGGACATCACTGCCAACCCGGCCTCATGGATCAGTTCATCTTCAAACCCTTTGCTTCTGAGGTAACGAACCAGCTCCTGCCCTCCCATATCGGCAAAGCCAAGCCCGAATTTTTTCATGGTCTCCTCAGACAATTCCCTTTTCTTCAGGTATTCCATGCCGACTTTTCCGCGGGGAGAACGCAGCTGATAGTAGAAAAATCTGGCAGCCTCCCGGTTCAGATCCAACAGACGCTGCTTTCGGTTCACCAGCTTCTTTTGTTCCTCCGTGTACTCTGCCTCGGGCAGCTTCACGCCGCAGCGCTGGGCCAAAACCTTCACAGCCTCCGGGAAAGAATAATTCTCATACTTCATGAGAAAGGTGTAGACATTGCCGCTCACACCGCAGCCAAAGCAATGGAACATCTGCTTGGCGGAAGAAACCGAAAAGGACGGCGTATCTTCATTGTGAAAAGGGCAGCAGGCCCAATAATTATTTCCTTTCTTCTGAAGGCTCAGATACCCGGACACCACATCCACGATATCGCTTCGGGATCTGACCTCTTCAATTATCTCATCCGAATAAAACATTCCTAATCCTCTGCTTTTCTCTGTAACAATCCTCTCTTACAGTGTCCAGGATTTCGGTATGTAGATCTCCTCATAGGTTGCAATGGCAAAGCGGTCCGTCATTGCCCCGATATAGTCACAGATCACCTGTTCCCTGGGTTCACCCTCCGCGATCAGATTCAGAAACTCCTCCGGAAGAACATCGATGTTTCTCATAAAGTGGGTGTAAAGGGTCTCCACCAGCACCTCCGCCTTGCTCTCCTCACTCTTTGCTACAGGATTCTCATAGACACTGGCAAACATAAACTTTCTCATGTTGCGCATGGCTGTCTCCACGGGTTCGGACATGCAGATGTCATTCTTTCCCATGCTGTTCGTCACAATGTCATGCACAAAATGATCCAGACGCTCTGAGGGCGTACAGCCGATGACATCACGAATCTCCTTGGGAACATCGCTTTCCTTCAGGATCCCTGCACGTACCGCATCATCCATATCATGGTGAATATAGGATATCTTGTCGGACAGGCGTACTACCTTTCCCTCCAGCGTATGGGGCTTTCCGATGGTCTGATGATTTCGGATGCCGTCCCGCACCTCATAGGTCAGATTCAGACCCATGCCGCCCCGCTCCAGGCGATCCACGGTCCGAACACTCTGACAGCTGTGTTCAAAGCCAAGGGGACAGATTCTGTTTAATGCTCTCTCCCCGGCGTGACCAAAGGGTGTGTGGCCCAGGTCATGTCCCAGTGCAATTGCCTCCACCAGATCCTCATTCAGCTTCAGCGCCTTGGCGATGGTTCTGGCGTTCTGGGAAACCTCCAGAGTATGGGTCAGACGTGTGCGGTAATGATCTCCCTCCGGCGAAAGAAACACCTGCGTCTTATCCTTGAGACGCCGAAACGCCTTGCAGTGCAAAATCTTATCCCGATCCCGTTGGAAGGCGGGTCTGATGTCACACTCCTCCTCCGGCGTCAGTCTCCCCTTTGACGCCATACTTAACGAGGCGAACGGACTCAGGTACTCTTTTTCACGTTGCTCCAAGCTTTCTCTGATCGTCATGTTACTGCTCCCTTTCCCGGCATATCAGCCGACAGCGAACCCTCTCTAACTATATTATTCTACGACACCTTTCAAATTACTTTCCAGATTTTTATATCGTTTACTTTTTCCTTCCATTCGGTTCTTTTTTCCTTCTCCCCCTAGAAATGCAGGCGTCTGCGCACTTCGTTCCTCAGTCTCCTGGTACAGAGCAGGGTGACAAGCGCGATATCCAGGATGGTGCAGACCGTCAGAATAATGGCCGACCAATCCAGAGAAACCGCCTCGGCAAGATACCAATCGATGATGGCTTCCACACCGGCGCAGACCAGGGCCACTGCAGTGACAAAATACAGTGCCTTCAACAGCATCATCCTCGGAAGGGTATTCAGACAGACCGCCCATACCTCGACGATCAGCGTGATCCACACCACGATGGGGCATCCCAATCCCAGAAACCACCTGTTATTCCCGGTCAGAAAGGTGAGCATATACAGATATCCGCCCACAGCAATTCCATCCAACAGAATCGATACATATACCGGCTGCTTCGGCACCAGAATCACCGGAATCAACAGCACCCAGAGGCAGATACACACGCCGATCACAATGACGGCCCAGGGCTTTGCAGAGAACACAAAACGATTCAGGATCCCACAGCAGACCGAGGTGGCCAGCATTATAGCAGAAACAAGAATGGCCACATCCTTGCGCTTTACCTGTTCCACCGCACCTTTTTCCTCCGGAAAGGGCGTTGTCTCCTTCACCATTTCATAGATTTCATTCGGATTATAGACGGGAGTATTGCACAGCGGACATTTCTTTGCGGTGGGGTGCAGTTCTACTCCGCAATTCACACAGTAAGACATAACATTACCTCCTTTTTCGGTCCTTAGAAACGATTGCTCTCGATCTTCACATGGATACCGTCCTGTACCAGCTTTTCAAAGAAATACCGTTCCACATCGGTTTCGCGGATACTGCTGGCAAAGTTCACCGTCAGTACATCCTCAAAGCTGATGATGGCACAGTTGGTTCTTCGCGAAAAGGGCTGTCCCATATAGATGTCGCAGCGCTCAATGTAGGGTTTCATACTTTCCGGCATCTTCAGCACTCCCATATTGGTCAGTCCCGCAGAGGAATTCCGATCCTGCACTCTGGCATAGAAGGTGCGGACCACGATATCCTTGAGAAACAAGGGCACCACTCTGATGAAGGGATTCCGCTGGGTGGCAGCGTTGGTTGTAATATCGCCTCTCAACAGCTTTTCGTTCACATAATACCGCATGTAATTGTGTACCTGGGTCACGATCTCCTCAAAGGTATAGTCTCCTAATCTGGGATCAATTCCCGGATAGATCATTGTAATGAAATTCCGCAGCGTGACAGAGGGAAAGAATCTCCGAAGGTTCACCGGCATGGCGATCTTCACCGGGCGCAGGCGACGTCTTCCCTCTTTCAATTGCTTGGTCAGCAGGGAATACAGCAGCACCGCATTCAGATATTCCGTGATGGTGGCATTGTACCGCTTGGCAACCTGCAGCACTTCTTTGGATGACATAATGCCGTCAATGATATTCAATGTGTAAAAGGGCTCGGCGGTTCCCCGCACATGGAAGGCCTTCTCCTGCAGTCTGGGTGGGCACACCTTTGCATTGGCATACTTCATATACGCGTCCTCCAGTTCGCCCTCGTCCGGCTCCCCATAGATGTCCAGAACCAGACCGCCGTTCTCGATCTCGTCGTGTCCCTGCAGACGAAGATAGGTTGCCACCATTGTCAGCAGCACACTCATTCCGCCGGTTCCGTCTCCCAGGCTGTGATGAGCCTCCAGAGAAATTCTTCTTCCATAATAGTAGACGCGAACCAGATAGCGATTGTTGGCCTTGAAATACATGGGCTGGCAGGGATTCTTCACATCCTCCTGGACAAAAGGTCCCGGTCTGTCATTGGGCTCCAGGTACCGCCAGAACAGCCCTTTTCGGATGGCAGCCTTGTAGGTGGGGAATCGGGGCAGCGTTCTGTCCAGTGCTTCCTGCAAAAGCTTCGGGTCGACCTCCTCTTTCATCAGGACAGACAGCCTGTATACAGAAGAAAAATCTTTTCTCTGCAGCGTGGGATACACGATCGCTGAGAGATCCAGCTTATACCAGTCTTTCCTCTTAAATTTTTCCTTGCTCTTACTCTGTTCCACTATTCCACCCTCTTCTCCAAAGGATCTTCTACTTCTATTATTTGCCAAGATGACCAACTTTTCAATCAAAAAATGCTTTCGGGAAAACAAAAAGAGTGCTAAGCAATTCACTTAGCACTCTCGCCGTGCAGGAAAAGAGACTTGAACTCTCATGGTATTGCTACCACACGGACCTGAACCGTGCGCGTCTGCCAATTCCGCCATTCCTGCGAACAAGTGTTATCATACACGCATCCGGTCCAAAAGTCAATAGGTATTTTGAAATTTTTTCATTTTTTTCAAAAATTTATTCAATATTACTTTTCCATCAGATATAGGGACACTCTGGACTGTATCACCTTAGCCGCATCCCGTGCGGACTTCTCACCTTCAAAGAAGGTATCGGCCTCCTCCCAGATGATTGAAATAATATCGGACAGATCCCCTCTGTTCCTGTCATACCTGCTGCCTTTGATCAGATCCAGATACTCCCCTGCATAGGAAGTCCCGTCAGATTTGCCTTCCAGTACGATGACAGAATGGGAATCTACATGAATCACCGGACTGTTGTAAAAGGTATCGTATTCCTCCCGTCCCTCGTAGAGATCTATTCTCGTCGGCACTGAACTCAGCACCTCCACAGTCTCATTCTCTCTGGAGAATACCCAGTTGAGAAAATCGGCGATCACCTCATAATTCTCTGTATTCTGATTCACCGCATATCCTCTGATAAACTTCAATTGGTTTCCGTTGCCGGAGACAGAAGGATATCCCACAGGAATATACTCGTCCCCTAAAGCTGCCCGTGCCTCCGAATAGTACTTCAGGTTAGTGGTGGGAAGCGCCAGGAAAAGCACCTTGTCGTCCTTTAACAGCCGATAATCCACCATTCCGCTGCTTTGATCCTCATCGCCTCGGTAGCGTTTACAGATCTCCAGCACCCTGACAAACAGTTCGGAATCAAAATTGCACTCCCTGTTCTCCACATCTATGAATTCCGAATCAAAAATGCCGTCAACAAAGATAGAAAAGGGATGACTGACTCCTCGCACCAACTGTTCAAAAGGCTCCCCCTGTGCCTCCTTTTCCCCAACGATCTCAACGATCTCTCTCGCAGTCAACGCAGAATCGGTCAGATACTTTTGATTGACAAATAAGGTCCCGAACAGGGGCTGGTTGGACAGAAGCTTGATACCGTCCTCTGTCCTTCCGTATTCCAGAACTCCCGGGACAAGCTTCTCCTTCGTTGCATCTGACAGAAGACCGGATAGATCCATCAGACAATGATTTTTGTCAAAATTCATCATCTGCTGCCGGTCTATCAACAGGATATCCGGACCTTCTCCCTCCACCATCTCCTGCATCACTTGTGCCAATTCCACATCTCTCGTGTCCCACTGAACCTTCGGAAGGATCTCAAAGCTTACGCCCGGATGAGTTGCCTCATACTTTCGATAGAGCGTTTCCCAGTCTCCGTATACCATAGGTTTCACTGTAACAGTCACCTGAACGGCAGGCCCCTTCTCCGTAACGATGCGCAGATCATTATCCTTCAGGATCAGCAATTCTCCGTTTTCATTGCGCATCACACAGTCCGCAGTCTTCGATTGTCCGAAGGAATCGTTCTGTGCAGCAGTATCCGTGTATATCCTCTCCATGGTTCCGGAAACAGGATCCCACTCCACCACTGCCGCACCGTCTCCCGGGAACAGAAGTCTTCCGTGGTGATCTACCGTCAGGCGGACAGCTCCTGCCTCTGTACCGCTTTTGTCCTCGAAAAGAATGACTCTCTCTCCCCGGTCATAGTAAAATATGGTTGAGATTCCGCTCTCCAGCTTCAAAAATAACATTCGTCCCTGAGGTGTTGCAGCAAAATAGAAAAAACGGGCTCCTGTGTTTTCTCCCTCCTGTTTCTCCAGAAGACCTCCCTCTGCGTCCAGTACAAACAGCCTGTCCTCCTCCGGAGAAATCAAATAGAAGCAATCGGTGGCCGGCTCATAATAAAGTTGCACCTCTGCAACAAAATATTGCTGGGGAAGCATCCCCTCCTCTCTCATGATCTCGCAGACATTTGTCTTTCTCTCAATGGTTCCATCCGGAAGAAGTTCCGCCGTGAAGATATCATCGATGATGCCGTCATCCATCGTATAGCTCACCGCAAAAAATCTCCCGCCGATCAAAAAGGGCTGCGTCAGAAAGGACTCATCCTGATAGGTGATGGTCCTGACTTCTCTGGTGAGGCCATCCAGAATGTTCAGGTAGTGGGTGCAGTTCAGTTTTCCATCCTCTCCCCGGGAATAATAAGTATCCAGAGAATAAATGCTCTCTCCATCTGCGCAATACCCTCTGTTGTAATGCTCGCCCTCCTGATTCTTGGGAAAAATGTTGGGCAGATAGTCCGCGAAGGACATAAAGTACTCCGTCTCTGTCAGTTCTCCCCGCTTCCACTCGTACAAAAACAGGTCGTTGACCGGAAGCTTCTGATACCGGTCCGCATAGTCAACGGATGCTTCCTCCTTAGTCTCCTCAGACAGATTTTCTTCCGCCCCCTTGCCGCAGCCCGAAAACAACAGGCAAAACAATGTGATCATGAAATATATTTTCTTCATAAAAAACCTCCTTTTCCATATTATTACGCATGGAAAAAGAGGTTTCAATATGCCAGGAACAATCTTAAAGAATCTTAAAAAGTAGTGAAGTTCACCCAAAATGGCTTATTCTGCTGTCTTCGCTTCCGGTCCCGTCTCGCTCATCTTCAGCTGGGCACTTACCAGACCGTAGTAGATTCCCTTCTTCTCCAGCAGTTCATTGTGGGTACCGATCTCTGCCACGCCGTGTTTGTCGATAACTACCAGACGATCTGCCCCCCGAAGGGTGGAAAGTCTGTGAGCGATGGCAAAGGTTGTTCTGCCCTGAATCAGCCGGTCCAGAGCCTGCTGGATCAGGAACTCACTCTCCGTATCCAGTGCAGAGGTCGCCTCATCCAAAATCAAGATCCTGGGATTGTTCAGGATCGCTCTGGCGATGGCGATTCGCTGTCTCTCACCGCCGGACAGGTTGTAACCGTGTTCACCCACATAAGTGTTGTAACCGTCAGGTGTCTTGCAGATGAAGTCGTGGGCGTTGGCGGCCTTGGCAGCCTGAATCACCTCCTCCAGAGTGGCATCCTGTTTTGCATAACGGATGTTTGCCAGGATGCTTCCCGAAAACAGGAAGGTCTCCTGCAGCACCACGCCGATCTGGGAATGAAGGCTTTCCTTCTTGATATCCCGAAGGTCCACGCCGTCCAGCGTGATGCGTCCCTGGTCCACATCGTACAGTCTCATGATCAGGTTGATCAGCGTGGACTTACCGGTTCCGGACGCACCCACCAGTCCGATCATCTCACCTGGCTGTACGGAGAAGCTGATATTCTCCAGCACCGGTTCGTAGGTCTGATAACCGAAGGAAACATTCTGAAACTCAAAAGCTCCCTTGATGGGAAACTCCTTGCTGTCTGCCTTGTCCGCCAGTCTGGGTTCCTCGTCCAACACATCGTAGATACGGTTCATGCTGGTGATGAGCTGCATGATGGATCTGGGCAGATGGGTCATCCAGCTCAACGGTCCAAACAGATAACCGCTGTAGGTCACAAACTGCACCAGTTCACCCACCGTCATCTCTCCCTCCAATACATGGATACCGCCGAAGTAGATGGCGATATAGGTACCCATGCCAAGCAGGAAGGTCAGCACAGGAAAGAACAAAGCCCAGAAGGTCTCATTCTTTCTCTGCACCTGTGCAAAATCCCTGGCCTTCTCGGTAAAGCGCTTACTCTCCCGTTCCTCCTGTCCGAAGCTTTTTACGATTCGCATACCGGAGATGATATCCTGAAGACTGCTCTGCATATCGTCAAACTTCAGCCACTGTCTGTGGAAAATGGTATTGATCTTATGCCAGAACATCTTGGTGATGATAAATACTACCACGATAAATACCAGGGTAAGCAATGTCATCTTCCAGTTGATGGCGAACATCATCGCGATCGATACGATCATAGTCAGCAGGCATCCCAGCATATCACCAAACACTTCCTCCATGAAGGCTCTGATCTGCTTGGTGTCTCTGGACACACGGTTCATCAGTTCTCCCGGTTTCCTGTTATTGATGAAGGACAGAGACAATACCTGTATTTTCGCATACAGTCTCTTGCGAAGACTCATGCTGATGGATGCCCCCAGTTTCACACAATTCCAGTAACGATACATGATAATGACGATTCTGGTCACCAGCAGTGCAAAGCTGACCCCGATAAAAAGATACAGTTCCTTGGGCGTACCCGTTCCTGTTGCCAGGCTGTGGTCGATAAAGTATCTCTGCACCATGGGTGTCACCAGGTCAAACACCGAGGCAAACACCATCAACACGCCGATGAGCAGAAGCTTTCCCCCAAACTCTCCGGTCAGCGCCATGAACTTCTTCAGCACATCCGCCTTGCCGTCACAATAAGGGCACTTGCTCGTTCCCGGCAATGCTCTGCCGCACTTCTCACAATATTTTTCATATTCCAGGCTGACGACCATATCTTCATCCGTCAGATCTCTGCCCTCCTCTATGGTTCGGATCACAGTCTGGGCACCTCTTGTCACATAAGCGACCCTTGTGATGTGCTTCATAGAAAATCGGCACACACAGGTTTTGCTTCCGTCCCGACCAAATACCGTGACGATTCCGCTGTAGACCTGATGCTCACACTTGATCTTCTCACAGTCCTTCAGCTGAAAACAGGCTGTGCACGCACCGCTCTGAAGAACCGCAAATCTTAGGTTGGTCACCACCAGCCAGGTCTTGTCGGTATATTCCGTCACAGCGTTCTTTTTTGCATTGTCGAAGCTTAGATCCACAGGCACACAGTACAGGATTCGCTCCCCCTGTCCGAGGGCAAGTGCCTTTTGATTTGCCTCGCTCAATTGATAATTCAGTTTCATTTTTCTTTTCTCCGATTAGATAAACAAATCCAGTTTCTTTCTCTCCATCACAGACAGTGCATACAGATCCGGCAGTTCATATCGGTTGCCGTCAATGTCCGTGATCTGGTATCTGGCCTCGCCCAGATTGATCACCGCATCACCGCCCATATGCGTGGTAAAGCGGCACACGCCAAAGTCTGTCTGAACGTGCCAATAGGCGTAGCCATACTCGTCCTTGACATCCAAGATCTTACGGATCACAGGCAGGAAATAGCGCAGTCTGATCTGCTCTCTGATCATCTCCTGCTCCTCCTTCTTCAGATCCTTCAGGTTCTGAATCAGTCCGATCTCCTTTGCCTTTTCGTCAGCCTCTCTGATCGAGATATACTCCTCCGGGTTGGTGAGAGGGAAGGTCAGGTAGACGCCTACTCTCTCGTATTCCTTCTCTCCGGTTTTTAAGGAGAGGAAACCACCCTTGGTACGGGCAAATACCGCATTCTCACCGGTCAAGAAGCGCATCTCCAGCACTTCCTCCGATTCTTTTTTCAAAGCCTCCTCGTCAAACTCCTGTAAGTCCAACAGGTCCGGCATATTTTCATTCCTATCTTCCATCTTCTTTTCCTTTCTGTCTCAAACAGTTCTTCCTGTTACTCGATTCCTCTCATTGCCAGCGCCTTGGTCTGCAGCTGGGTCAGCTTGTAGAAGGTACCCTTCTGTTCCATCAGTTCTTTGTGGGTACCCGACTCGGTTACCCGGCCGTCATCCAACACGATCAGATGGGTCGCATTGCGCAGGGTTGACAGTCTGTGTGCGATGGAAAGCACGGTCCTTCCCTTCTCCAACCTCTCCAACGATTTCTGGATCGCCAGTTCAGTCTCCGTATCCACCGCAGAGGTAGCCTCGTCCAGGATCAGGATCTTAGGATCTGCCAGAATTGCTCTGGCAATCGAGATCCTCTGTTTCTCACCGCCGGACAGGCTCCTGTTGGAAGGACCTAAGATCGTATCATAGCCCTGAGGCATCTTGCAGATGAAGTCGTGGGCGCTGGCCTGGATGGCAGCTTTGATGATCTCCTCTCTGGAAGCATCCGGTCTGGCATAGGCAATGTTCTCTGCCACCGTCCCAACGAAGATGTATGTTTCCTGAGATACCATCGCCACATTCTTGCGAAGTTCTCTGAAGCCATACTGCTTTACATCCACACCGTCTACCAGCACCCGGCCCTCTCCCGTATCATACAGTCTGGAGATCAGGTTCACCAGGGTAGACTTCCCGGCGCCGGAACGTCCCACGATACCAAGCACCTCTCCTGCCTCCACATGGAAGCTGACATCCTTCAGAATCGGCTTGTTGGGCTCGTAGCCGAAGGTGACGTGCTGCAGCTCGATCTCTCCTCGGAACCTTTCCGGTCTCAGGGGGTTGGGTACTTCCTTCACCTCCGGAACCGCATCAATGATCTCAAACATTCGCTGGGCAGAGTTCATGGCGTTGGTGTACCAGCGGAAGATTCTGGACATAAACTCTAACGGCCACTTCAGCTGCCCCACATAACCTGTGAAGGTCAGAAGAAGACCCAGCTCCATATCTCCCCCAAGGATGATCAGTGCAGAGCCGGCCGCCCATACCAGGAAGGTCAGCATATCCTCAAAGATCCAGTACAGAGCGGAGAACTGACAGTCAAATCGGGCCACATCCAGTTCCGCATCGCGAACACGAGTGTTGTTCTTCTCAAAACGGGTCATCTCCTGTGTCTCCTGACCAAATGCCTTTACCACTCTTGCGCCGGTAAAGTTCTCATTCATCTGGCCGTTGAGCTTTCGGTTAGCCCTGTGCCGCTTTCCAAAGTAGTGCCACAGTCTGGGCATCATACCGTAGCTGATGGCGAACAGCACCGGCATCAGAATAATGGAGGCAGCCGCCAGCAGAGGATTCATGACGAACATGATCACACAGGTGGCGATCATCGTACCGAGATTGATGAAAAAGTAGGGGATACCATCGATAAAGAAACTGGATACCTCATCTGCATCATCGGAGACTCTGGTCATCAGTCCTCCGGTCTGCCTCTTGGTGAAGAAGCTAATGGACAGTTTTCCCATAGAGTCAAACACCTGGCACTTCATCTTCGCAATGGTCTCAGAAGCGATCTGCGCCGTCAGAGCACCCTGCAGCATACCCATCCCCTGAATCACGATCTTCGTCAGCAGCATCACAAGAACCAGCACTCCCAGCGCCAACAGGTATCTTCCGCCGGGGATTCCCATCATTGCCAGGAATCTGTCATCCTTTGCCAACACCTTGTCATACAGGATGGTACCGCTTAAATATGGCCACACCAGATTCAGCAGTGCGGTGCCGATATAACAGAGCACCATAATACAGAGCTTTACTTTGTAAGGCTTGAAATAACCAACCACACGGAAGAGAATCGACTTCTTATCCATACACTTGGGACAGACCTTTCTCTCCTGATCGGGGTAGATCATACCACATTTAGGGCAGACATCCTTTCCCCGCTTCACATCCAGGTCTTCCTCGGTGATCTCCTCCTTCTTTTTTTGCTTCTCCAGCAGCTTGCACAGACGCATGAAGGTCTCCATCTTGGTATTGGAGAACTGACACAGATATTGCTCTGTCCCCTCGATCACACCCATCAGCACTCCGGTGGATACCTGACGGATCACTTCTAATTTCTCGATCTTTTCCAGATCAAAAAACAACACTGCCGGTTCTCCTGCCAGACCATTCTCCACTCCGGCAAAACTGTCATATCCTCCGAAACGAAACTCCCGTTTCGGGACATAGGGATATTTTGCCAGAATCAGTTGGGTCTTTGTCAGCGCTGTAATGGTATCGGAAAACCGGAATTCCTCGTCCAGATCACCGATTGCGGCAAAGACCAAGTCATCCTTTTTGATTTGGTACTTTTCCAGTACTTTTGTAAAACTTTTCGGCAAATTCATTTTTTCGCTTCACTCCTCACCCTGTTTTTTCGGAAAAACAGGCAAAAAAAACCGGTACGACAGTTTCTTGTCATACCGGTATAAATCACATTTCATCCTTCAGAACACAGAGAAAGCAGACACAGACTGCTTCAGGCATTCTGAAAACCGGAGACAATACTTCTATTCACTTCATTTGTTCTGATCTTAACAAACATTTGATTGCCTCCTTTCTATAAAACACAGTAAACAGTTACTTCGTCACTATACTCCTATTGGGAAATAATGTCAACCATTTTTTCAATTTTCTGACTCACCCTTCGCTGTATCTTTTCTGCACTTGAGGTGCTAAGCCAATCCTCTTCTCCTTACAGCAGCGGAGCCACAAACTTCATCACATTTCCCACCAGTTTTACATACCATTTTTCTTTCCGGATGGTTTCCATGGTAACCTGCTGACACTTTTCCAGCGTATCCATGTAGTCCTGTTTGATGTCCCGGATGCAGGGAGCACCATAGAGGTAGGTCGCACACTCAAAATGATGGTACAGACTTCGATAATCCATATTGATGGTACCTACCACAGCCTTCACGTCATCGCTGACAAACACCTTGGCATGGACAAACCCCGGCGTATATTCGTAGATGGAGACACCCGCTTTCAGCAAAGAACGGTAATAAGTCTTCGCAAGAGCCTGTGCCACAAAACTGTCTGAAATATGGGGCAGGATCAGCCGCACGTCCACACTCCTCTGGGCGGCAAACAACAGTGCCTTCTCCAGCTCGCCGTCCAGAATCATATAGGGTGTCATAATATATACATAATCATGGGCACGATTCAAGATGTCCATATAGACAGACTCACCCACATTGTCGTCATCCAGCGGACAGTCCCCATAGGGCATCACAAAGCCGCTGAAGGAATCTGCATTTTCCGGACACACTGCGTGGGGCTGAAGGTAAGGAGTATAGCTGCATTCTCTTTCGTTCACATTCCACATCTGCAAGAACATCAGCGTAAAGCTTGCCGCTGCATCTCCTTTTAACATCACGCCGGTATCCTTCCAATGACCAAACCGGTCGATGTGATTGATATACTCATCTGCAAGGTTGATGCCGCCGTTGAATGCAGTCTTTCCGTCGATCACCAGGATCTTTCGGTGATCTCTGTAATTGTAATGGGTAGAGACGAAGGGGGTGATAGGTGCAAACACCTTGCAGCGGATGCCCAATGCCTCCAATTTTTTCGGATAGGTTCTGGGAAGCAGCGCGAACTCACAGGTTCCGTCATACATCAGACGAACCTCCACGCCTTCCTTTGCCTTTCCGGACAGGATGTCCAGCATTCGTCCCCACATATACCCTTCGTCCAGAATAAAGTATTCCAGGAAAATGAATTTCTCTGCTTTCTCCAGTTCTTCGAGCATGGACGCAAACATTTCCTCGCCCAGAGGATAATAGGTGACCTGCGTATGATCGAATACCGGATAGCATCCGGTACGGTTCACATAATATGCCAGATCCGTCACTTCCGGGCTCTTCGCCTCTACTCTTTCCAGAACCTCCTTCTGCTGCGGAATCAGCTGCTTGGTATCGTCGATGATGGAAGAAATCCTCCTCTTCAAGGCCCTATGACCGATATCCACCGTAGTATAGATATACAGGCAGGATCCGAATATGGGGAACAGAACCATCACGATCAGCCAGGTGATCTTGGAAGTGGCATCGTGATCGCTGTTGACCAAAACTACGATCATGATCAAATAGAACAGGGACGCCAGTCCCAGATAGTGCGGTGCCAGCTGTCTGAATTTGTAAAATATACCAAACAGAAATAAAACCTGCACCACAAGCAGCACCAGTATGATACCAAATCGGCTGAATATCATACGGATCACACCCTTTTTTCCTTTTTCCAGAAGGCGAATGCCCTCTTTCTCCTGTGTTTGTTCTTCCATAGCACCCTCCTCAGAAGATCTTTTGTCAGTTGTATTTCCGGCTTTTCGCTCGGTTTCCCCATGATCTACCTTGCCAAAGAGGGGCAGCCCTCTGCGATCCGAGCCAGCATATATTCCGCATACTTTTCGGCACATTTCACATCGTAGGTGACTTCTGCCCCACTCTCATATTCCTGCAGTGCATCCCGGATCAGCGAATGATACTCCTTGGGAAGATTGCAAAGCGCCCATCTTCCTCCCTCACTCTTGGAAAGTACCTCTTTGTCTCTCTGATAGGCCAATACTCTGGCCAGATTCAGTGTCAGATACATGGTATCCTCCGGGATATCTTCCTTTGCGTCAGCAATATCACCCAAAATAGAATCCATGTATGCTTCCTCCGGCACCCGGGCAAAAACGCTCTCAATGGGCTCCCCGCACAGACACCGACCTCTCTGTCGAAGCACGGTGAAGTGTGCCGCCAGATCCCTGTCCGTTCCGTTCATCTTCGCAATATAGTCCTCCGGCGCCGCCAGATACCAGTTCAGATGCATCACAGAAAAATGTAACTCGAAGGGGGTAGGATACACAAAAGGCGCACAGACCTCTCTGGTCACGATGCTCATCTCGATTCCCTTTCGTGGAGCCATCTCATTGCAGGAAACCACCATATCCATGATTGCCCGCTTCGCCTGTGGAGTCACCTGATACTGCACCACGATGATCAGATCCAAATCACTGACCTTTGGATTGAAGCATCCCATCACCGCAGACCCGTGCAGATACACACCGGTCAGATTGTCTCCCAAAATAGTCTGTGCTCCCTCCACGAACTTCTTTAACACAGCTTCCATGACACCCTCCTATTTCCTATCTCTTCCGTAAGCAATCCGTTACCGGACAAGCTCAGGTCATCTCATACCGATCGAATACATCCCCGGTCAGATCGATCACCTCAGAAAAAGGGATCTCCCTCTGTCCATCCAACAGCAGCGTATTTCTGACCGGATCCAGCTTTCGAAAGACTCCTTCCACTGTCACATAGGAGCCCCCCTCCTTTAAGGGGTCCGGCTCAAAATAGGTCACCCGGATCTTACGCTCACCGGTTATCTGCAACAGAAATGCAAGCTTTGCGTCCAGCTTCTCCTTCTCTCCTTCATCCAGTTCGATTCGTGCTCCGGTCAGTCTGGCCGCCTCCCGAATGGAATCCTCATATCCCGTCAGTGCCGCAAAGGGCATAAACTGTGCGGCCCGATTGGCTCTGTCCATGGGGGGATGCTTCTCTGACACCGGTCTGGACCGGTACAGGATATCTTCGTAGGGAAAACGTTCTTCCTTCACGCCTTGTGTCCTCCGATCTGATTGTTTCTGGCAAAAGTGGTTGCTCCCTCCTGCAGATCGGTTCCCCGCAGGATCGCATTTTTGCCGAATCTCCTCTTGATATCCAGAACCGCCTCCTGCATACTCCTTTCTCTGGCAAGGCGTTCCTCCTGCTCTGCGCTTTTCTCACTCTCCAGAAAAGAGAACAGGTTCATCTGCTCATAAGACTCTTTTGCCTCCGATTCCTTCTTTACATTGACTGCCGCCACGCCGATGCGCCTGCAGAGAAGCCTTCGGTCTACGATCGTATCGTACAACTGCAGCATAGCCTCTGTCAACAGTTCCGTAGAAGCAGTATCCCGCTCCAGATGGGTGGAGCCATGGGCAGACTTTGGGACACTTCGCCCATAGTGATCCTGCCTGATCTCCCCGGTGATCTGTGCCTTGGAATGCTGATCCTTTATTGCCTCATATCCGACGGTCAGCACCAGCTGACCGGTGATCAGTCCCTTTTCCACCAGATCCAGGGAAAGGGCCTCCGTCATCTCCCGCACGATCACTCTCGCTTCCCCTTAGTCATACGGACGCTGCAGTACCTGTCCCTGACTGATGCTGTGATCTGCAGGCTGATAGGCTTTGATGTCCTCCATGGTGCAGGTCTCGATTCCCCAGGCGTGATCGATGAGAAGTTCCGCGTTCACACCGAACAGGCGGTACAGCAGTTCTTCGTTATAGAAATCCAAGGGGCCTCCCAGGGAACATCTGGCGATATCTCCCATCGTAAACAGACCGTTCTCCTGAAGCTTTCGGGAGATGCCGCCGC
>JAHBAA010000125.1 GCA_018385425.1 Acetatifactor sp. | reverse complement strand
GCTTCTCCCGTTTGTGATTTCGGATCAGGTGTCCATATGATTTTTGTATCAGCAGTTCACAACGACTTTGTCGCTGCCGGTGAATTCAATCGTCTTGTTCTCGCCGCCCACGTTGATGAGTACAACCTTGCAGGGCTTGGAAGACTCTACTGAGATGGTGTAGGTGTCACCCTTTCTGTCCACAGTCACGCTTGCTGCAGGGTTTGCCTCAGTATCGTATACCACGGTGTTTGCAGTCTTGCCATCTGCCAGAGCATATACGCGGAAGGTGACATTGTCTGCGTAATCGTAGACTGCCTTTTTGTTTTCCGCACCAACTGCCACAATGCTGCCCTCTTTCACATAGAGAGGAATGCTTAAGTAGCCGTGCTTCTCGGTGTACCATCTGCCGCCTTCTCTTTCTTCGCCGGTGAGGTAGTTGGTCCATCTGCCTTCAGGCAGGTAATAATTTGCCATACTATCCTCGTTAAAGATCGGTGCTGTGAGCAGAGAATCACCCAGCATATACTGGGTTGCCAGGTAGCTGACGTTTCTGTCCTCCGGGAACTCCAATACCATGCTGCGCATCATAGGGATACCGGTCTTGGAGGTCTCCACTGCATTGCGGTACAGGTAAGGCATCAGAGAAGCCTTCAGTTCTGCAAAGAAGCGAACCACGTCGACAGCTTCCTCGTCATATGCCCAGGGCACACGATAGGAGGTGGAGCCGTGAAGTCTGGAGTGAGAGGACAGCAGTCCGAATGCACACCATCTCTTGTAGACATCAGGGGTGGAGGTAGCCTCAAATCCACCGATGTCGTGGCTCCAATAGCCGAATCCGGAGCTGGTCAGGGACAGGCCGCCGCGAAGGCTCTCTTCCATAGACTCATAATCAGACCAGCAGTCACCGCCCCAGTGCACCGGGAACTTCTGTCCGCCCACGGTAGCGGAACGGGCGAAGAGGATGGCCTCCTTTTCTCCCTTTTTCTTCTTGATCACATCAAATACACACTTGTTGTACAGATAGGTATAGTAGTTGTGCATCTTCTGAGGGTCAGAACCGTCGAAGTATACGCAATCGGTGGGAATTCTCTCACCGAAGTCTGTCTTAAAGCAGTCCACGCCCATATCCATCAGAGCTTCCAGCTTGGATGCATACCACTTGCAGGCCTCGGGATTGGTGAAGTCAACGATTGCCAGTCCGGGCTGCCACATATCCCACTGCCATACATCACCGTTCGCACGCTTCAGGAAGTAACCCTTTTCAGCGCCCTCGGCAAACAGGGAAGATTCCTGACCGATGTAGCTGTTGATCCACACGCAGACCTTCAGTCCCTTGTCGTGGAGACGCTTGATCAGGCCTTCCGGATCGGGGAAGACTCTGGAATCCCAGGTGAAATCACACCAGGAGAAATCCTTCATCCAGAAGCAGTCAAAGTGGAATACAGAGAGAGGAATTCCTCTGTCGATCATACCGTTTACAAAGCTCATCACCGTCTCTTCATCATAGTTGGTGGTGAAGGAGGTAGACAGCCACAATCCGAAGGTCCAAGGTGCAGGAAGAGAGGGCTTACCGGTGATGTCCGTGTAACGCACCAGTACATCCTTCATGGTAGGTCCGTTGATCAGGAAATAGTCCAGGCTTTCCCCTGCAACTGTGAAGCCAACCTTATGTACCATCTCGCTGGCAACCTCGAAGGAAACCTTCTCCGGATGATTCACAAATACGCCATATCCTTTGTTGGACATGAAGAAAGGAATATTCTTATAGGACTGCTCGGTACTGGTACCACCGTCTTCGTTCCAGATATCCACAGTCTGTCCGTTCTTGACAAAAGCGGAAAATCTCTCACCCAAACCATAGATCAGTTCACCTACACCCAGAGTCAACTGCTCTCTCATATAGGCGTCGTCGGTTCTGAGATTATATGCGTCACCCTTCCAGTCTGTCTTCATATAGGCCAGATCCTTGGCACCGCTGGAAGTCAGCTTCTCCTCACCCCGGAAGAAAGTGATTTTGCCGTCTGACTTGTTTACTTCAACGCGAAGGGTGCCGTTGCTTACCTTGATCACCTCTTCACTGTCTTCTGCCTTCATCAGACCGGTCTGCATCGCTGTCAGTTCAAACTCGGGAGCCTTCTTCTGCACACCCATATAATGATAGGTCTGTACCCTCAGTACCTCGGGATAAGGTGCAGAGATCTTAATGGTCAGGTTCACACCGCCCAGGGTTGCGCCCCTGCTTGTAATTCTGGATGTGGGTGCGCAAAGTGTAACACAATCTTCTTCCACCTTGGTAAAGTAGACCTGCGCAGGAGAGAAGCAAGCGCATCCTTCCTTCTGTAACCAACAACCGTTGCTGAATTTCATACTGAAATCCTCCTTGTTATGTCATGTAAATTATATTTAGCACCGATACGGATGACCGGTTTCTTATTTTTATCAGTTCCGATCATAGCATAGACATTTCTTACTGTCGATGTGTTTTCTTGCTACTTTTTTCCGCATACATATTTACATCCGCAATCCGCATGCTCTCCAGCAGAAGCCCTCTCTTGGCGCAGATCGCATAGCCGAAGCTGGCGGAGAACTCGTAGGGAAGCAGTCCCTTGGCATTTTCCGCAGCGATACGTTCCCGTGCCCGTCTGATATAGTCCTCCACTTCCTCCGGGTTGGCGGTATCCAGGCAGACCTGAAACTCATCTCCGCCGGTGCGCATGGCAGCGCCCTTGCCCATCGTTTCCTCCTCCAGGATGATTGCGAGCTTCTTCAGAGCATTGTCTCCTTCCAGATGACCGTAATTGTCATTGATCAGCTTCAGCCCGTCCATATCGATGCTCAGAATCGCAAACTGTTCGTTGGCGGCTCGAAGCTTATCATAATGAGACCGGACTACACGTTCCAGCCTTCTGCGATTACCGATGCCGGTCAGTTCGTCGATCTCAAACTGCTTTCGAAGCTGAGCCAGCAATTCATTGTTGGCATACATCTTCAGTTGCCCCAAGGCATCCGCAAAGCTTAAGTTCCACATTTGAAAGGCGTGGTGCATATTATTCAGCTGGTTCATCTCAATGGCGATGTAACCGTAGAAATCCAGCTTGTCATGAAGGCCAACATAATACATACAGGTGCTCTCGTTCCGGTATTTGGCAGGCAGAAGCTCCACCCTCTCAAACCGCTCGTTCACACGGATCTCCTTCTTCTTGTCCAGAATAGCTGTCAGAATCATGTGCTCCGTGTACGGACAGGGGCCTCTGTCCTCCGACTGCTCCCTCTCTTCGTCATCACACAGGCAGACGAACATCCGGTCAAAGGGGAGATTTCTGGCGTAAAAGTTGGCCGTCTGCAGCAGGGCATCCATGTCCTGTGCATTGTCGAAGGAGACACTCATGTAAGCCATCTCCGACATCGTGGTCTCGATTGCACCCTTTTGAGACAAAAGCTCCCGCACAGATCGGATATCCGGCTGGTACTCGCAGCCGCAGGATCCTCTGACACACAGTCTCGCCTGGATCACCTGTGTCTTTTTCGGCTCTTCTCCCCGAAGCAGGGCATCGACTGTCTCCACAGCCTTTTGACCGATCAGGTCATTTGGCATATGAAGAGTGGTGATCGGCGGAACGCTGAACTTTGTCTCCTCCAGATCATCAAAGCCGGAGAGCGCAATATCCTCCGGCACCCTGATTCCTCTGGCGATCAGTTCCTCGAAGACCGACAGCGCCATATAGTCGTTGGAGCAGACAATGGCCTCCGGCAGTTTCTCCTGATCAAAGAACCAGGATACCGCCTTGCCGCCCTTAAACCTCCAGTAATCGCCCTCGAATATCATGTGCTCCGTCACAGGTATTCCATGTTCCTCCATGGCATCCTGATAAGCCCTCAACCGCTGCTGTGCATCCTCTAACTCCATTCTGCCCGTCATAAAGCAGATGCGGCGATAACCGTGAGTCACAATAAAGTGCTCCATCAACGCTTTCATGGAATGATAGTCATCTATCGTTATGCTGTAGAATTTATCCTCTTTCTGCCTGAGACTGACTATCGGACCGGAAAACTCCTTTTCCAGTCGCTCAAATAAGACCTCCTCAAAACCGGAAATTTCAAAATTGTCCGAAGCGGCGATGACTCCCGCATACTCCGACAGATTGGGAAGCTGAATGATGCTCTTCTCTCCCTCTGCATACATAAAGTTGTTGCCATATACCCCAAAATTGGTGAACACGTCCACCTGATAGCCCAATTCTTCTGCCCTGTGAATCAGTGCTCTCGTCACTTCAATAATATATTCCCCAAATAATTGCCCGCTGAAATAAGCAATTTTCTTCATACAATAACCCCCACTAGATAATCCGACAGATCAGTCGATTACCAGATTCTGTAATTGCCGCTCAACGCAAGGAAAGCAAACAGATACAGACAATTGTCATAATATCTTCTGTCTCCCTTTCTCAAAGGCTCATTCCAAAATCTCTCGACCCACTTCCAAGCCATCCTGATGGCTGCCTCATCATCGGTACGTCCCAAAACAGCCAATGCGCCCTGGGCCGTAGTAGCCAGCATTCCTACAGGATGAAGAGCGTCCTCGTCGATCAGTGTTCCGTCGATCTCATAAATCTTCCAGGGATCCTCTGCCCGAACCTCTCCCAGAAAATACTGCAGGTTCTTGGCTGCATCTGCCTGTCCCTCGTCGATACCAAACCATTCATAGTCCAGACCGATATTGGCAACCGTTCTGTAGGCATCGGAATAGAACCAGTCGTGTCTGTCAGTCGTCCAGGGAAGTCTTCTGCTCATAGGCGTGCCGTCAAACTCCGCATACTCTGCATTCATGCCGGTCTTGGGGTGGCATGCCGCCTTCAGATACTGTCTGCTGACCTTAGCCGCTTCCTTCCAGAACTCCCTGTCCTCCTCATCCGCCCAAAGAGCAAACAATTCATAGAAATGAGGCAGATGATAGGAAGGATCCGTAAAATCAATTCCGGGCACAAACAGGATCTGCTTGTTCTCAAGGTTCCACATGGGAACGCCGATCCTTCCGTTCTGTCCCTTATGTAGGCAGGCTCTTAAGATCTTTCTCGCCTGCTCGGAATAATTGAAAATTCCCTCTCCGTCTCCCCATCTGTGAGAGGCAAAAAACAGAGCCATTGCAAAAAACTCTTCTCCGTCCGGAGCAGCCCCGTCTGCATTCTTGGTACCGTCCAGACCGCAGGACCAGGCAAAATACCCCTCGCTGAAGCCCTCCGTCATCCACATATAAGTGCAGGCCCACTTCCAGATGCGGTCAAACTCTTCCTTCATGTTCATCTGCACACACATCATCATGCCGTAGGACATTCCCTCGGTTCTGGCATCATGATTTCCGGTATCCTCCAGATACCCCATGTCCTCACCGGCAGGATGGTAGATCCGTTCCTCCTCCGGTCCATAGAAAAAGGTGTGGAAAATACTCTGCAGCTTCTCTTCTACCTCTGCCTCGCTCTTGCCCATCTCCACGAAAAGATTTCTATATTTCCTGTTTTGAAACTCTGTCATAAAAGTTACCCCCATATATTGCCGCAATCTCATATACTGACCGCATGATAATGATATTATACAATATTTTGGGCGGTTTGTCTCCCCTTTTTTTGTTCTCTACACCCTTTCAATGACGATTCCGGGGGCAATGGCAGGCACACACTTTCCTTCATTGAAGCTGGTCTTACTCAGCAATGCACCTGTAGGCATGAAAAGAATCTTTTTCCATGCGCCATCCTCCAGCTGCGGAAGCAGGAATGCGGACAATGTCACCGCGCTGCATCCGCAGCCGCTGCCGCCGGCATGGGCATCCTGGCTCTCGTCATAGATCTCGATTCCGCAATCCATATGGTTCTTCGAAATATCAATTCCCCGCTCCTTCAGAAGATCGATGAGCACCCTTTGGCCTACCTTGCCCAGATCGCCCGTGACAATGCGGTCATATTCCTCCGGACCAACCGCAAAGTCCTGAAAATGCTGCTGAATGGTGCTGGCTGCGGCAGGAGCCATGCAGGCCCCCATATTCATGGAATCCTTCAGACCGAAATCCACGATCCTTCCCACCGTAATACCGGTGATCCTCGCCCGGGGGATTCTCTTTCCCTGGGAAACCACACTGGTGGTGTCCGACACGTAACTGTTCATCGCCGACTCATCCCCCAGCACAAAGGCTCCGGATCCGGTTACCGTCCAGGAGGCGGACAAAGGCCTTTGATTGCCGTAGTCCAACGGGAAACGAAATTCCTTTTCCGCACTTGCAAAATGGCTGGAGGTCACACATAACACCCTGTCTGCAAAGCCGCCCTCCACAGCCATGCTTCCCAAAGCCAGAGACTCACCGCAGGTGGAACAGGCACCGTACAGTCCAAAGGTCGGAATCCCAAGGCTGCCTACTCCGAAAGAGCTGGCCATGGATTGACCCAGCAGATCACCGGTGAAGAGATATCTGATGTCCTTTGCTTCGAGAAAACTTTTTTCCAGTGCCGTCTCTGCTGCCATCTTCTGCAGCGTGCTCTCTGCATCCTCCCAGCTTTTACAGCCAAACCAGTCATCTTTTCCCACCCGGTCAAACTTCTTCCCCAGAGGGCCGGCACCCTCCTTGGTTCCCACCACACTTCCGCTGTTCAGGATGTATACCGGCTTCTCAAATCTGATACTCTGTGCACCCAACTGCTTACTCATACGCCACTGCCTTTCTTTGTACGCCTTTCAGGAGCGAAGCAAAGAAATCCGCTCCCGGAATGTATTTTCTTTTCAACAGTATTTGTGTTTGCCGATGAAAATATACAAAAAACTCTGCCGATCACATCGGCAGAGCTCTCCGCTGTACTTTTTTTGTTATTCTCCGCAATAGAGCCTGATTGCCTCTGCGGTAAAATCTGCAGTTCCCGGACCGCCCACTGAGTCGATGTTCTCCGTAAACTCTCCGCCGCCGGCATACATCTTTCCCAGGCAGGATAAGATCTCCCCGGAACACTGATAAAAATGCCCGGAAATGTAATCCTGAAGCGCCTTCACCTTCTGCTGCACCTGTTCACAGCCCGGCTCCAGTTTCCTCATCTGACCAAACTCCGCGAAGATCTGCATGAAATCATGCATCATGACCGTTTCGTCATCCTTGGTCCAATTCTTTGCCTTCTCCTCAAATTCCCTGTACTCCTCGGTTTTCCCCCATTGCTCCTTGGCACGTTTTGCGTACTCATCGATCTTTCTCGTATCAAATGCCGTAAAATCCATCTTCTTCACTCCTAACCATTGTATTCCACGAGCAAAATCGATCAGATTCTCCAGATGCTCCTTCTTCAACGTGAGCAGTTCGATCTGCTGCTCCAAGGCCTTGTTTCTGTCGAAATTCGGTGCATTCAAAATTCCTCTGATCTCTTTCAACGGGAATTCCAACTCTCGGAACAGCAAGATCTGCTGCAGCCGCTCCAGAGAAGAATCGTCATACAGCCGGTATCCGGCCTCTGTATACCCGTCCGGTTTCAGCAGACCGATCCTGTCATAATACTGCAGAGTGCGTATACTCACTCCCGTCAATTTGCTGACCTGAT
Source organism: Acetatifactor sp. (assembly GCA_018385425.1). Taxonomy (GTDB): domain Bacteria; phylum Bacillota; class Clostridia; order Lachnospirales; family Lachnospiraceae; genus Acetatifactor. Next base: position 11,692 of record JAHBAA010000125.1, on the reverse strand, counting down.
GTACTGTCATCATTGGCATTCCCTCCTCGATAAACCAACCATACACTATGACGTTACGTAGGAGTCAAGTATTTTTCAAAGTTTTTTCTTTCATCGAGACACAAAATCCCGGAAATGAAAGCCATCGCAGAAATCGAAATGCCTTTCGAAAAATCTGCTGAACAACCCGATCAGGCTGCCGTTCACCAGCGCGCAAAGAATCGTTCCCGCCTTCACGCCCTGAAACTGTAAAAAGCCAAAAAAGGCAAAGGACATGAGGACTGCCGCCATACAGCTGCAGCAGTCGTAGACTGTCTTCACCGCATGGATATTCCTGCCGTATTTCGCTGAGATCTCCTTGACGAACAGTTCATAGACCTCCGGGGCAATATAGGTGTGGAACAGCAGCGACACGCCAACTGCACTGAGAAGCATCCCCATCACAAAGAAGACAAGCCGCAGTCCCCATCCATCCCCGGGAAGCAGGCCGATGCATTTCATCGCTGCATCCAAAATATTCCCGTACACAAACGCTGTCACAAAGGAGAACAGAAACCTTCTCTGAAACCTCTGCAGGACAACCGCCAGCACCAGAAGGAGCAGTGCCTGAAAACAATACTCTGCCATACCGAAGGAAAACCAGGGGAGAATCGCGGACACCTTCAGATAGACTAAATAGGCCGGTGCCACCACCATAGACATGCCAAGATCAGCCCGCTCCATCATTGCCGCGCCGAACGCCAGCAGGATCAACCCAAACAAATATGCCGCCTCCGTATAAAACTTTCTTTTCATGAAAACTCCTTTCCACGAGTGACGTTTGATACAGAAACGGCAAAAGCTGTAATATTTGTGATGTTATTATCCTTTCGGCAGACATGAGAACAGCCGGACCCACGCAAAAGGTCCTCGCCGGGACCGGAGCCTCAGACTACATATACTTCTCGCTCTGTCTGCGAATCAGATCCATATCCTCGAAGTAATTGATCCTCATGGCACTCTTTACCTCGGAGAGTGTCTGCGCAGCAACCTCTCTCGCTTCCTCGCTGCCCTTCTTCAGGATCTCATAGATGGCAGGAATGTCCTTCTCCAGTTCCTTTCTGCGGGCTCTGATGGGCTCCAGTGTCTCCTGCATCACTTTCTCCAGGAACTTCTTCACCTTCACGTCACCTAAGCCCCCTCGCTGGTAATGCGCCTTCAGTTCCTCCAGATTCGCATAGTCAGGCCAGAAACGCTCGAAGTGCTCCGGTCTGCAGAATGCATCCAGATAAGTAAATACCGTGTTGCCCTCCAGATGACCCGGGTCACTGACCTTTAAGTGCAGAGGATCCGTGTACATCGTCTTGATCTTCTGGCTGACAGTGTCAGCGTCATCTGCCAGATAGATACAGTTGCCGAGAGACTTACTCATCTTCGCCTTGCCATCGGTGCCGGGAAGTCTTCTGCAGGCATCATTCTCCGGGAGCAGCACCTCAGGGTCTACCAGTACAGGCGCATAGGTTGTGTTGAACTTATGCACGATCTCCTTCGCCTGCTCCAGCATCGGCAGCTGGTCCTCTCCTACGGGAACCGTAGTCGCCTTGAATGCTGTGATATCCGCTGCCTGGCTGATAGGATAGGTGAAGAAGCCGACCGGAATACTGGTCTCAAATTTGCGCAGCTGGATCTCACTCTTTACGGTAGGATTGCGCTGCAATCTGGAAACTGTAACCAGATTCATGTAATAGAAGCACAGTTCACACAGCTCCTGAATCTGAGACTGAATGAAGATGGTGGACTTTGCAGGATCCAATCCTACAGAGAGATAGTCCAAAGCAACCTCAATAATATTTTCGCGAACCTTCTCTGGATTGTCGAAATTGTCCGTCAATGCCTGTGCATCCGCAATCATGATAAATACCTTGTCATATTCACCGGAATTCTGAAGCTCCACACGCCTGCGCAGGGATCCCACATAATGTCCCACATGCAATCTTCCGGTGGGTCTGTCACCGGTCAAAATAATTTTACTCATATTCTGATTCCTTTCCCTCTCCCGCCTCTTGTCCGGCGAGAGATCTCATCGTACAAACACTTAACCGTTATTGTACCACGAGTTTCCAATGTATGCAAACAATAATTCGTCTTAATGAAAGTACACTTGCAGAAACCTCTCCCGCATGTAATCGGGAGAGGTTTCGCCAACACCGGTATTCTGTCATCTATTCCAGCTTATCGGCACGTCCTATCACATGGTATACCTTGCCCAGGCTATCCTTGATGCTGAAGAAGTGATATCTGCTGTTGTGATAACACTTGTCCTTATACAGGGCATATGCATCCACGGTCTCATAGGCAGAGCCGTCGCAGACCTTTCTGATCGTACTCATCAGAGCGTCTACGCTGTCGGGTCTGATCCAGTTTTCTTTGGGCAGTCGTTCCATCCATCCTGCGGCGATGTGCTGTCTCGTATTTCCATCCGCGTCTGTCAAAGTCATAACCATTTCATCGGAAGCCACGTCATAATCGAAGATGACCATGCCGGGAATACGGGTCAGCATCTTCAGCTTCTCATAATGTTCTCTGGATTCCTCCTTCACCTCATGGAGCCTGCGCTGCATCATATGCAGGTCTGTCACATCCTCTATCTGGACGAAGAGGAAATTCTCACCACTGTTTGCATACAGAAAACGAAGCACAAAGACGATCCATCTGCCGTCCGAGAATTCCATCTCCAGCTTTCCCAGACCGGTTTCAATGGTTTTTTTCAGCGTCTGCTCCACGATCTGCCGGCGGTCTGCCGGAACTACCTCCAACAGATTCTTGGCAAATACCATGTAACGATCCCGCTTCTCTCCGATACACTTGTAGGCTTCTTCGTTGGCCATGATCAGTTCCAGCTTTTCCCCGTTATAGCAGACTACAGCGGCACCACCCAGACAGCAATTAAAGATATAAGAACTGTTGCTGTTGCGGTCCAACAGTTCCTGAACATAGTCATGGCTGACAGAATTTCGGTTCTCCCGTACATTGTCCAATACAGAATGATCCAACAAGGCCTCGAAGTCGCTCTCACAGATCGGTCTGGCAAAATAATAGCCCTGCATCCAGCCGCAGTTCAAGCTCTTCAGCATATCCGCCTGCACTCTGGTCTCTACACCCTCGGCAAGAACACACATGTTCATAGACTGTGCCATTCGGATAATATAACTGATGATATTGCCGCCCTTGTTGGTATTGCTTTCGCCCTGCAGGAAACGCAGGTCCAATTTAATCACATCCACGGGGACATCCTTCAGAATATTCAGGGAAGAAAAGCCGCTGCCGAAGTCATCCATCTCAATGGTAAAGCCCAGCTTCTTCAGATCCTCAGCCACAGAGATGAGTTTATCCGACTTCTCCATGTATGCCGTCTCTGTAATCTCGATCCGGAGCAGGTCCGCATCCAGATCGTACTTCTTCAGCAAACCGGAAAAATGAGCCGGCAGATCCAGATTCAGGATATCACACCTGGATACATTGATGGAGATAGGCACCCTTTTCCCTCTGTCCAGCCAACACCGGATCTTCCTGCACACCGTGTCCCAGATAAACGCATCCAGCTTGGAGATATCCCCCGATTCCTCCAGAATCGGGATAAACTCTCCGGGCGAAATATTCCCCAGGGTCTCATGCTTCCAACGGCACAGCGCCTCTGCGCCGATCAGTCTGCTGCTGAAATAATCATACTGAGGCTGGTAGAAGACGGAGATCTCCCCGGCAGCCAAGGCCTGATCCAAGTGACCGATAATTGCCTGCTTCCGCTGCAGGGCCCGGATAAACTCGGAATCATAGGTACAGATATTCCATCCCACAGTGTTCTTCAGACTTCTCTGGGCTGTTCTGGCACAGGCAAGCATCTTGCCTACGTCCGGGGTAGCCTTATCCTCCGGAGTGACATGATAGACTCCCACATGTACCCCCATCGAAAAGGCGCAGTGATTCCGGAGAAAAAATTCATCCATCTGACTCCGGATCACATCCAAGCTGCCGCCCGGGATCTGACCTTCCATACAGCGAAGTCCCACAAAACAGTCGCTGAAGATCCTGCAGATCAGATGATTGCCGCCCAGATATTCCCGGAAGCACCTGATCATCTGATGTGCGACCTCATTTCCGAACTCGAAGCCGTATCGATCAATGAGCTGAGAAAAATCATTGATTCCGGTATACCAGATAAAATAATCTTTGTCCGGATTGGCACGAAGCTCCTCCGCCGCCTCCAAATGAAAACGCTCCAGACTGATCACACCGGTCTCCGGAGCAACCTTCAGATCCCGCAGATCCTCCGGAAGAACAATGACCGGAATCGTCGACAGGCAGCCCTTCTCCTTCAATTTCGCAAGCATTGTCATGCCGTCCATCCCCGGAAGATCCATATTCAAAAAAACCATGGCCAGTTCATCTCTGTATTGTTCCATCAGCTCCAGAGCTGTTTGACCATCTGTCGCCTCCACGAACTCGCAGGGCTGCTCGATGATCCTCCTGATCTCTTCCCTGTCCTTATGGGAATGATCGGCAATCATAATTTTAGGTAACTTCTCAGTTTTCATCGAATCTGTTCACCACTTTTCTCACTGATATTTCTTGATGATTCCGCTATTCTGTTTCAGCGGATCACAAGTTGATATTCAAAGCAGGAGTACAATTGTTCAGGGTAATTCTTTCCTCCGGTGCTCCGAAGGGAATCGGACGTGCCGCATTGATCGTTATGTTTACGGACGTTTCCTCCAGATGCAGGACTGCTCCGAGATCGGCAGAACCTATGCCCATAATCCGATCGCCTTCACACTTCAGGAACAATTTTGCATGTCCGGTGATCACGTTCAGTTCACCGCTGTTTACACCTACAAGATTGACCTCCTGACCGCTGAAGGTGGCCGTTAGGGAACTCTCATACAGCCGGATACTTCCTCCGGAAGGGCTGTTGCAGCCTATCACGGAGATCTGGCTTCCGCTGCCGTCCATAATGAGGGTAGAATTCACCAGTTCCACATTCTGCATTCCGTTCCGGCTACCGATGGCAGTGCCGTTTTTCACCCTGAAATCCATATTCAGCATGGTATCCGTACACTTGACGGGAACATTGCCCCGGTAACAGCCGATACCGATGCCGTCCACACTGGCTACCACGATCTCCAGAGAACAGCTCTCCGTCTCGATTCCCAGTCCGGTCCGATATGCCCCGCCACCGATGGCCACGGCCTGCTCACCGTCCACCTTGACGACCAGCTTGCCGGAGTTGCTCAGTACGATATTACCGATTCCTTCATTCTCCTCACAACCGATGCCGTAGCACGCACGTCCCTTGGCATCGATGGTCAGATCACCATGTCCCTTGAGTGCAAAGCTGGTACCCTCCGGCACCCGGATGCCGCCCTGCTCCAGAACGCATTTTCCCTCGACGATCAGCGTCAGCCCGGAGCCCTCACCCAGCTCAATACAGGGCATCCCCTGGGAACCGTTCAGATTCACATCCCGCAGGGTCATGGTGCACTTCAGTCCATCCTTGATCTTGATATGCATATCTGCGGTAAAGCTGTCGCTTCCGATCACCTTCAGATAATCCGCGGAGACAGTAATGCTGGTATATTCCTGAAGTGCAAGCTGTACCAGAGAATAGTCCCCGTTCATGCTGGCCACGAAGATCTTGCGCTTCGTCTCGGAACCGTCTCTGATATTCTCTGAGGCGATCTGCTTTCGAATCTTGCTGTCAATATTCTCGATCACTGCAAAGGAAGGCTTTGCCGTATAATACCCCTGGATATAATCCACGCGAAGACGGATCATCATCTTTAACTCTGCTTCCGTCTCCACTCCCTCCGCCAGAACCTGAATGCCGTTCTCTCTTGCAAAGGTAATAATACTATTGGCGAAATACTGCTTCTTCGTATTGGTATCGATATCGGAGATCAACAGCCTGTCCAGCTTGATAATATCCGCACCGTAACGCAGCAGATTGTATGTATTGGAGCTGCCGCTTCCGAAATCATCGATGGCGATCTGGAACAGTTCCTCCTTCTGGCGAGCCTTGATGGTGCCGAGTGCCTGATCATCCAGTTCACTCTGCTCTGTGATCTCCACCACCACCCTCTCCAAGAGGTTGGGATACTTCGCGATCAAAGCCTTGAAATCCTCATCCTTCAGCATATACCCGGGAATAGAATTGATGAAGATCTTCGCTTCCTTTGGAATGGAGGGATCGGTGGCGATCCGTTCCATCACGTTAAAATATGTGAGCCTCTCCACCTCGTAGCTTCTGCCCAGCTTCTCCGCATGTCTGAGGATCGCCAGTGGAGAGACCATCGGCTCCGTATCCGATCGCATCAATGCTTCATAGGCCACAATTTCCCCATTTCTGGCAGAAACGATCGGCTGCAGTGCATAGCGGAGACGATTGCGGTCCAGGATGTCTGTCACAAGTGCCTGCTCCTCCAGATTCACCTCGGTATCGGACTCTTTATTAGGCCCTACGCCGAAGCCGGTCTTCCGCTTGGATTCCTTCTCCGCAGTCTTTCGCTGCAGCAGGGCATTCACCTCAGCCTCCATGGCCGTATCCGCGTCGATGGAAACGATCTGGGAAGCAATGTTCAGCTCTACGGAATACTCTTTTCCTGCAAAATCGGAGCAGTTGTCGATGGCCAGCCGAAGCTTTTCCTGAAACGCTCTCAGCGGTGTCTCATCCTGCTGTTCCGTCTTGATCGCCACGATAAATTCATCGCTTCCCACATGTCCTGCGAATTCCTTCTCCTCGAGAACTCCGGAAATCAACTCTGCCAGCTTGGTGATCACCATATTGCCCTCGGTATAGCCGTAGGCTCTGTTGATATTGTTGAGATGCTCGATGTCCAGACTGACCAGACCGATATTCCGTCCTTCCACCAGAACCTGCTTCTTCATCAGGGTCACTTCCTCCACGAAGCCCTTCAGATTGAACAGTCCCGTCATGGCATCCCAGATATCCTGACTCTTCACAAATCTCTTCTTCTCATACATCAGCTGATCCGCGGCCTCAATGGTGGTCAGCTCATGCTCACCGGGAGCATGGGCTGCGGTACCGTAGGAAATGCGATAATCAAAATCCTCCAGATGCGCATTGATGGCCACAAACATCTCCTCCAGCTGAGGGACTGTGTTTTTCCGGCTCAGAACCGCAAATTCATCCCCGCCGTAACGATACAGCCTGCAGCCGGGCAGCAAATGTGCCCTCATAATCTTCACAACCGTCACGAGCGCCTCATCGCCCTTCTGATGGCCGTATTTATCGTTGATGTTTTTGAAGTTGTCCACGTCGATCATGGAGAGCAAATAAGGCTTCTCCCGAAGTTCCTCCAGATCATAGTTCATATTGTGGCGATTCATCAGACGAGTCAGGGCATCCCGCTTGTACATCAGCATGATCATGTAGTAGTAGTACACACAGGTACCCATCGCCAGCATATCAACGGTCGTCGGTACATCAGCGTTCCTGTATTCCAGATAGACCCCCAGAACGATCGCCACCAGAATCAAAAGGATGATCAGCTGCTCTATGGAATCGCTGGTCTCCGAGTAGACAAGGGCAAGGAAGGTAAGGAGCAGCAGGTAACCGATGAACAGCAGCCTGGACATCTGCCCCGGCAGACAGGCACGATAACCGTAGGTCGTATCGTAGACGAAATAGAGCTTCGTCCAGAAGCTGGTCAGGCAGAGCACCGCATTGACAAGACCTGTTGCCCACAAGACCCGCATCAGCTTCTTCTTTCGTCCGTGCAGAAAGATGCTGATCCAAAACAGCAGTACCATAGGGCACAAAACAGTCTTGACAATAGACAGAATCAGAACCGGATCAGCCGGCAGCACCCCTGTCAGGCCTCCCACCGTGCCGAAGGCAATGAGGAGAATGGACGCCAGCAGGGCACTGTAAAATTTGATCCGCATGGAGCTGTCAAAGGAGCGGTCTTTATAGATGAGAAAAACAGTAATCAAAATGACAAATACAACGGGATATTGCGTACTAAAAAAGGATTGCGTCATACGTTTGATTCCTTCCGAAGTATCATGAGTGATGCAAAAGCATTCTCCCAAAAGAGCACACTTTTGCACTTATAATTATACCTTCTAACCAACGTTAACGCAATCCCATTTTTTTCGTTATTGGGGACCAAAAACACAGTTGCTCATGAGCATGGCAATGGTCATGGGGCCCACTCCGCCGGGCACCGGGGTGATGGCACTGCAGTGTGGTGCCACGCGTTCAAAATCCACATCGCCGCAGAGCTTATTGTTCTCATCTCTGTGAATTCCCACGTCGATCACAACCGCTCCCTCCTTCACGTAGGTCTCATCGATGAAGAGAGGTTTTCCGATGGCAACCACCAGAATATCTGCGCGCTTGCAGACCTGACGCAGATCCTTTGTGCGGGAGTGGCAGATGGTAACCGTTCCGTTCTCACGCAAAAGAAGCATTCCCATGGGTTTGCCTACAATATTGCTTCTGCCGATGACCACACATTCCTTTCCGGAGATCTCTATGCCGGAGCGCTTCAGAAGCTGAATGATACCTGCCGGTGTACAGGAGACAAAGCCGGGGCGTCCGATACTTAGATTTCCCACACTCATGGGATGGAAGCCGTCTACGTCCTTTGCGGGATCGATGGCCAGCAGCACCCGTTCTTCATTGATCTGCGCGGGCAATGGGAGCTGTACGATCATACCGTCCACATCCGCTCTGCCGTTCAGTTCCCGGATCAGCTCAAGCAGTTCTTCCTCCGTCGTCTCCGCAGGCAGTTCATAGGCCAGAGACCGGATACCGATATACTCACAGGCTTTCTTTTTGTTGTTGACATACACACTGGAGGCCGGATCCGCCCCTACCTGAATCACCGCCAGGCACTTTTCGATCCCTTCTGCCGCCAGTGCGCTTACCTTCTCTTTCAATTCATCCTTGATCTCCTTGGAGATCTTTTTTCCGTCAATGATCTGAGTCATATCCTGTTTTCCTCCTCTTATCGTTTCATGGAATCACCATATGCTTCCAAAAATTCTCCTATCTGCACAGATCCTTCACTGCTCATGAGGTTCCTGTACTTCGGATCGGTTCCACTGAAGCACTTTTTCTGCCAGATTCACACAGTACTCATAGGAAAAGTCGCTGTCCTGCTTTCTGATCTCATTGCGCTTGGCCAATTCTTCGGAATACTGCGACAGCGGGTACACTGTCACGCCGCCGAAGCCCTTCTCCAGATGGCTCACCAGCGGAATCGTCTGAAAACTCTGAACGAATACTTTGCCCTCACGATCTTTCTGCAGAGTCACATCAGCCATACAGCCCACCATCCGGTTTGCAACACCCTGCCCTATGCCGGAGGTCCAGTTCACAAAGTTTCCCAGCGAATAATAGCATAATACCGCGCCGGGCTGTGTAAAGTCAACCTCTCCCGCAGTCTTTTCGGTCCAGGTACCGTCCTCCTCCCGCACAAGCCCGCAGACCGGCTCGATCACATGGGGATGAGTCCCGATGATCAGATCCACGCCGTGTTCCGCCATCAGCTTCGCCCATCTGCGCTGGTGCTTCGTCTGCTCCAACACGTACTCCGTACCCCAATGCGGACAACAGATGGTGAAATCCGCCAGTTCCTCCGCCCGGTCCAGATCACGGATCAGCTTCTCTTCCTCCAAAAGATCTACCGCATAGGGCATATCCTCCGGCAGGGGAATTCCATTGGTGCCGTAGGTGTAATTGACCACCGCCACCCGGATGCCGTCCTTCTCGAACACGAAGATCTCGTCTGCATCCTCCGCGGAGCCGTGGATTCCCAGAACATTGACGTCCGGATGAGCACTCTCCCAGAAATTCAGACAGTTGGTCAGCCCCTTCTTTCCCTTGTCCAGGGCGTGATTGGTGGCATGGAGCACCGTATTGAACCCGGCCTCCGCCAGTGCATCTCCCAGCTCATAGGGCGCATTGAAGGCAGGGTAACCGGTGATCTTCAGCTCTGTCCCGCCCAGGATGACCTCCTGGTTCACCATCGCCAGATCGGCAGCCTCTGTCAGTTCCCGCGTGTTCGCAAAAAGATGCTCAAACGAATACCCTCCGTCCTCCCGCTTTCCGCTCTCCGCCACAGGCGTGTGCAGCAGAACATCCCCCACCATCACGATGGTCAGCGCAGGCTCCTCCTGCTCCTTAGGTTCCTCGGAGACTTTCTCTGCCGTTTCAGCAGACACAGAACTTTCCTCCGCGGCGCTGTCCTCCTGCGTGGATGATTCTATTGTTTGAGAACTCTCCTCCGCCTCCACAGATAGGGATTGCTGCCCTGCCGCGAACTCCTCCGCCACAGGTGCCTGCTCACCGCCGCAGCCGCTAAGCAGCAGAAGCACCATCGATACTACAAAAAACTTTATTTTCATCATCTGTACCTCACAGTTTCCATGGAGATCCCGGGACTCTGCATGCGCCCTATAGAATACCCGCTCCCGACGAGACCTGTGTGTCTGCTGCAGACTGTCGGCGAGCCGCCGGTACTTAGGCTGCGCCCCTTTGCAGCCTTATGTACCGCTGCGTGCGAAGCCCAAGCGGAAGCGTGTCTGCAGGCAGATATACAGGTCGTAAGGCGTGGAGCACGCCCTCTCGCATACCTGCTCCCGCCAAGACCTGTGTGTCTGCTGCAGACTGTCGGCGAGCCGCCGGTACTTTGGCTGCGCCCTTTGCAGCCTTAGGTACCGCTGCGTGCGATGCCCAAGCGGAAGCGTGTCTGCAGGCAGATATACAGGTCGTAAGGCGTGGAGCACGCCCTCTCGCATACCTGCTCCCGCCGGGGAATCCTCCGAATCTCCTCAGCAAAAAACCTACCATATCTCTCCTGCGCTGTCAAACAGTTTCAGGAAAGATACGGCAGGCCCTATGTACCATTAGCCGACCTTATAGCCCTGCCCCCATACTACCTGAATGTAGTGCGGGTTCTTGGGATCCGGCTCTATTTTTTCACGGAGATGCCTGATATGCACCGCCACCGTGTTGTCCGCGCCGATGGGCTCCATCTTCCAGATGCTCTGATAGATCTGATTGTTGGAAAACACCTTCCCGGGATTCTCCATCAAAAGATACAGGATCTTGTACTCGGTAGGAGTCAGATCGATCTTCTCCTCTCCCAGATAGACGGCCTTCCTGCCGTCATCCAACAGAAGATCCTCCTGCCGAATCAGCCTGTCCTCCTGACAGACCGGACAAAACCTCCTGTAACACCGGGCCAGCGCCCGAATCTGGGCCATGGTCTCCATGACAGAGGTACTCTTGGTTAGCACTGCATCTGCCCCCGCATTCAGCGCCAGGATCCGAAGCATCTCATTGCCTGCCGCCGCCAGCGCCAGGATCGGCTTGTCGGAGCCTTCTCTCAGCTCCATCAAAAAGCCGATGGAATCGGACTCATCCGCCGCGATGGTGGTAAAATCGTACACCAGACATACTGTCCGGGAATCTGCCATGTATTTGATCAGCTGCCTGCGCCGATTGATCCGACACACCGTAAAGCCGCTGTCCCACAGCATTCTCACTAAAGTCTCCGAGCCTCCCTCGGCTCCGAAGATCAATATCTTCTCCTCTCTCTCTTCCATAGTCTGTACTACCTCCTGCGAAGACCTCCTCCCCGCCGGGGAGGAGACTCCTTCCAAAATACACTTTACAACATTTACAACTCTTACTGAAAATAGACATTGT